>CAZBBX010000025.1:0-31750 GCA_964490325.1 uncultured Oscillospiraceae bacterium | reverse complement strand
CGCCGTTCCCAACGCCTTCTGCTCCTAATTTACCCGGAACAACTTGACACGGTCTCCTTGAGGCGCTGCGCTTGACAAGCACATACAGACAATGTAAAATGAATATATATCACAGGTATAGAGCTGCAGCGGCACGATACGGAAACAAGCGGCGAATAGGCCGCGCCGCGCTGCTAAGACAGAACGAAACAGCTGCGCGCATGCATACAGGGAAGCAGCATCGAAATTTTGAAGAGACCACCGCAGTAAAACAGGATAGGAGGGACTAAGGACGGCATGGAGCAAGCGTCTGTAGGCAAGCTGCTCACGGCAGGCTTGGCGCTTATCACCCTTGCGGGAAACCTTTTTGCGATAAGAAAAGGCAAACGTGGGAACAAGCGGATCGGCATAGGCATCAACGTGCTTGCACTTGCGGCAGGCGCGGTTCTGCTTGGCTGCGTGGACACGGGGACGGTCAGCCGCGGGTTCTCGATAGGCATACTGCTTGGCAACGTGCTGTCCATCGTGTTTCTGTCCCTTGGGCTTGGGCTGCGGGACGCGGACACGTATCGGGAACTGCTGTGGTTCGTCCGCCTGTACTATGTTTTGTGCCTGCTGCTGTGCCTCTTTGTGATGCTTATGATGGACAGCATGCTCTCCTATGGGTGGGATCGCTGGGGCATATGCGAATGGGTCTGCGATCACTCCGGCATTTTCTTGGGAACGATCCCATTTTTCCCTGTTGCAGCAAGGGGAAGACGAAGGGGCGTAAAAACGGAATGGAAGCAGCTGAATAACTGGGATCAGTATTGAAAGCCCGCCGGCAAGAGCTTGGCAGGGGATAGACAGCAGGAAAACGCAAAGGTCACGGGAGGACGGCCTGTCGGCAGCATCTGTGACCCCTGCGCCCCGAGATACGGCTTTGCTTTCGGGACAAAAGGAAGTCGGAATCTCACCAAGGAGACAGTAACGACCTGCGCCTTCGAAGGCGCGGAAGATCGGCAAGCAAGAACGGAGGAGAGACCATGAAGAAAATAGTCGTGATGGACGAGGGTTGGGATAAGGAGATCCAAGAATATGTAGAACGCGGCAACAAAGCGGCGGCTGCGGCGGCGTCCAAGGAGAAGCCCAAGGGGAAGACGCCGCAGGGACAGAGCAAGGCAGAGCTGCCTTCGGATCAAAAGTAAACGAAGCAGCGCGGCAAGCAATTCAACGCTTACGGCAAGGAGCGGGACAGCAACAAGCCCACAGATAAAGCGGCACGACGGTCTTGGGCAGGAGCCTCTTTTGCAGGGAGATGGATCGCATGGCGGTACCGTTCCGTGCAGTACTGGTTTGGAGGAACGGAATGACTCGTAAAGAACGGCGTATCCTTGCAGCTGTTACATTTGTGTTCATAATAGTCGTTGCTGTCTATTGGTTTTTGAACCAAGCGGGCAGCATCTCATCCGATATCGACGCCTACTGCGTCAACGATGCGGGAACGGTCTGCGTTTCCGTGAAAAAGCAGCTGTGGATCCTTGAAAAGGAGGGCGTCGTAAGGACGATCGGCAACCCGATCAAGGAGCCCCTGTACATGGATGCAGACGACGACAGCTTGACGGTGTACAGCGCCGTCCGTTCCGTTCGCTTGGACATGGCGGGCAATGTCCTCTCGGAGACGAAACTGAGCAAGCGTGCCATATCGCAGATACTTGGGGAAGACGTCTGTTCCGCCGAGGGCACAAGATACAGCTATACAAAAGCGTTTTTCCGATACGCCATACTTGAAACAGACCAAGACGGAACGGAAACGGTTCGTTACAGGATGCCAACGTTTGACTATCTTGTCCTGCTTATCTTTGCGGGAGCAATGGTGCTGTGCGTCTCCTTTATCCCGTTGTATGTGCTGCATTTTGCCCTGCAGCGGCGCTTCAGCGCAAACGGAAGCATACGACCCCCCAAAAGCGCCACAGCAAAATGACTGACTGCAGGCTCTGCTGCCGCATGGGAGCTTACCGGCTGCCGCTGCTGCGATTGCAGGCAAATTCGACAGATCATGTTGTGTTCCGAGGGACGCTGTGGTAAGATCATATATATAAAATTTGCGGCAAGGCCTTATCTGCCGTAAAAGCAGGGGTTTTGTTGAGCGGTGCCGACAAGGAGGCAGGCTGTGCTTCAAACGGGACTATACGAACAGGTCATCAATATGGCTTTGGGCAAGGAGCTGGACGACGCGTCGGACAAGCTCTGTTCAACTGCGCCGATCGATGACGCGGAGGCCTCGCAGGTGCTTGCCAAGTATGTCACCGAGATCATCACAAAAGGGCTCGACAACGTCAAGGACAACGGAGGCGATCTATTTAGGCAGGTGGAATTTGCCAACAAGATCGTCTCGCTCATCCGCAGCGAGACCGCCGAATCCTATTTTGACGGCCTGCGCGTGGACAGCCGCGCAGAGCAGCTGCTGGCACTGATTGACAAGAAAAACAGCCGCTTTGCGGTCAACGAAAAAGCGGAGATCGTTAGGCCGCAGACCTCCCTTGCGCAAAGCTCGCTGTTCACGGGGGCGATCCATGAGCCGCAGATGGTCAACGAACTCAAAAAGGAGATCGTTTCCTGCGACCGCATCGACATGCTGGTGAGCTTTATCAAGTGGAGCGGACTGCGCCTGCTGATGGATGAGCTGACGAGCTTTACAAGAAACGGCGGGGAGCTGCGCATCATCACCACCTCCTACATGGGCGCCACCGATGTGAAGGCCATCGAGGAGCTGCGCAAGCTCCCCAACACCCTCGTTAAGGTCAGCTACGACACCAAACGCACCCGTCTGCACGCTAAGGCGTATGTGTTCTACCGCAGCACAGGCTTCACGACCGCCTATGTGGGCTCCTCCAACCTCTCCAACGCTGCCATATCGAGCGGCCTTGAGTGGAATGTCAAGGTGACGAAAAAGGATCTGCCCGAGACGATCGACAAGATCGCCGCCACCTTTGAAAGCTACTGGAACTCGAAAGAGTTTGAATACTATTCCGAGGAGCAACAGGAGCGTCTTGCCCGTGCGCTGAAAGCGGAAAAATTCTTTGACGCCAACGACGCCAACGCCTACACCATGGATGTGACGCCCTATTCCTATCAGCAGGAGATCCTTGACAGGCTGCAGGCCGAGCGCGAGGTGCGGGGCTGCAACCGCAACCTTATCGTTGCCGCCACAGGTACAGGCAAGACCGTCATTTCCGCATTGGATTATAAGCGCTTTTGTAGGCAGAATCCGAGCAAGCCCTGCCGCCTGCTGTTCGTTGCGCACAGGGAGGAGATTCTAAGGCAAAGCCTCTACACCTTTCGTGCGGTGCTCAAGGATGCAAACTTCGGGGAACTGTTCGTCGGCGGCTACAAGCCCGACGGCATAGACGACCTGTTCCTCTCGATCCAGACCTTCAATTCGCAGGATCTCACCGCCAAAACAACGGCGGATTTTTATGATTACATCATTGTGGACGAGTTTCACCACGCCGCCGCGAGCAGCTATCAGCGGCTGCTGGAATACTACAAGCCGCGTATCCTGCTGGGGCTCACCGCTACGCCCGAGCGCATGGACGGCAAGAGCATACTGCCGTATTTTAACGATCGCATCGCGGCCGAGATCCGCCTGCCGGAGGCCATCGACCGCAAGCTGCTCTGTCCGTTCCAGTATTTCGGCGTTACCGATACCATCGATCTGGAGAACCTCAAATGGCGCGCAGGGGGCTACGACAGGACCGCGCTCTCAAATCTGTACACCCTCAGCGGCTATTTGGCCAACAAACGTGCCGACGCGGTGGTGACGGCGCTGTTTCGGTATGTCACCGATATCGATGAGGTGAAGGGGCTGGGCTTTTGCGTGTCGATCGAACATGCAAGGTTCATGGCGGACTACTTCAATGATCACGGCGTTCCGTCCCTGTGCCTGACGGGGAATACGCCCGATGAGGAGCGCAGGACTGCCAAGCAGCGGCTGACCGCAGGCGAGGTGCGCTTCCTCTTTGTCGTGGACATCTACAACGAAGGCGTGGACATCCCCGCCGTCAACACCGTGCTGTTCCTGCGCCCTACCGAGTCGCTGACCGTTTTTTTGCAGCAGCTTGGACGCGGACTGCGGCTTTGCGAGAACAAGGACTGCCTGACCGTGCTGGACTTTATCGGGCAGGCGAACAAGCGGTATAACTTTGAAGAGAAATTTTCGGCACTGCTGAGCAACACTACGCGCAGCATCACCCGAGAGATCAAGGACGGCTTTGTGTCGGCGCCCAAGGGCTGTTACATTCAACTGGAAAAGAAAGCCGCAAAGTACATCCTTGACAACATTCGCGCCTCCTACGGCAACAGCGCGGGGCTTGTTTCCCGCATCGAGAGCTTTGAGGAGGACAGCGGCCTTGCGCTCACGCTCGGTAATTTCCTTGACTATTACCATCTTGACCCGCGGGCAATGTACAAATTCTCCTCCTTCTCGCGCCTCTGCGCACGGGCAAACAAACTGGCAAATTTTGAAGAGCCCTTAGAGGAGACTCTCACAAAGGCACTGGCGCGGTTTGCCGAGGCGGATTCCCGCCGCTTCATAAAATTCCTGCTGCGGCTAATGACAAGCGAGGACGGGGCAAGAAGCGACGCTGAAAGGCGGATGCTGCAAATGTACCAATTCACAGTGTGGCAAAAGCCGTTCGAGGAATGCGGCTTTGATCGCCTCGAGGACGGGATCAGGGAGGTCAAGCAAAACCCCGTACTGTGCAAAGAGCTTGTTGACCTGCTTACCTATAAATATGGAAGGATCGACTTTATCGATGAGCCGGTGGACGTCGGCTTTGCTTGTCCGCTGGATCTGCACTGCACCTATACCCGTGACCAGATCCTTACGGCGTTTGATTTTCTCAAGCCCTCCACCGTGCGTGAGGGCGTGAAGTATCTCCCCGAAAAAGGCGTCGACCTGTTCTTTGTCACGCTGAATAAGTCCGACAGGGACTATTCGCCCACCACGATGTACAACGACTATTCCATCAACGACCTGCTGTTCCACTGGCAGAGCCAAAGCACCACAGCGGAGGATTCGCCTACGGGGCAACGGTATATCGGGCAGCGGGAGAAGGGCAGTCGCGTGCTGCTGTTCGTGCGGGAGTATCGAACCGACCGTGTCAGCGGCGGCGCGGCGGCATATACCTACCTTGGCATGGCGGAATACGTCCGCCACGAAGGGTCGCGCCCCATGAACATCGTTTGGAAGCTCGATCGGCCGATCCCCGCGAAGTTCCTAAAGAAGACCAATAAACTGGTGGCGGGATAAGCCGAATCCTTCAATCGAATATGCCATATGCCATAAAGGTCGGCAATATACATATCACAAAAGAACTCCCATGTTACTTCTCATAGAAGGAGACAACGCAATCGGGCGGGAGAAGTCTCCTGTGTGCTTTCTTGCATTTTCCTCCATGGCGTATCCTGTCGAAAAAGGGTTGAAAGCGGCGGATACTGATGGTATAATGAACAACAGCACAGGAATTTTCAGGGAGGGGCGTCCGCTGCTGCGAACAGAAAGCGCAGCGGTAACGAAAGTTTTGCAGTATTGGGATCGGGCGCTTTTGGCGCTGGAGAACGGTGAACAGCGGCTGAGGGACATCTTTTTGATCTCCTTTGGCTTCTCCGATAATCCATTCTTTGAGTGGACGCGGGACGGACATATCTGCCGTATGCGCTACGGCGAGTGCCGCGTCCTTGTCGAGGCTGCCGCCGCAAAAATCGCAGACACGCTCAAGGACGTGAAAAAAAACGCCTTTATTGGGCTGCTGCTGGACAATTCGCCCGAATGGGTCATCGCCTTCTGGGCGATCCTCATGGCGGGCTATCGGCCGCTGCTGCTCAATACGCGTATTGACGATGAACAAAACTGCAGGCTCGTTCGCGAAGCCGCCGCCGTTGCGCTGGTCGCCCAAAAGCCGCTTTTTGACTGTCCGTTCTTTGACGCGGCCGACTTTCTAAAGCCTTCCCCCACGGCAAGCAAGTGCACGCCCACCTGGGCGGACGGCCTTGCGCTCTGCTCCTCCGGCACCTCCGATCTGCCGAAGCTCTGCGTCTTTGACGGCAAGGCCATCTGTGCGCAGATCCTCAACTCGGGCTATGTGCTCAAAAAGAACAACACCATCAACACCTACTTTCACGGTGAGCTCAAGCTCTTGGCATTTTTGCCCTTCTGTCATGTGTTCGGGCTGATCGCCAACCTGCTTTGGTTCAGCTTCTTTGGCCGAACCTTCGTGCTGCTAAACGACCTTTCCCCCAACACGATCCAAGACGCCTGCCGACGGCACGGGGTAACGCACATCTTCGCCATCCCCCTGCTGTTCAACACGGTGACGCAGACCGTGCGGCGGCAGGCTGCCGCGCAGGGACAGGCCGAGCAGCTGGAAAAGGCTCTCACTTTCTCCCTGCGGATACAGACGCTCTTTCCCCGCCTTGGCACGGCCTTTGTGCGCAAGCTGCTTTTTCGTAAGCTGCGCGAACGCGTGCTGGGGCCTTCGGTCAAGTTTTGCATCACGGGAGGCGGCTTTGTGCCTGCGGACACGCTGCGGGTGTGGAACGGCTTGGGCTACGCGCTGTATAACGGCTTTGGCATGACGGAGGTGGGCATTTCCTCCGTGGAGCTGCGCCTAAGGGCGGACAAGCGGCTGCTTGGCACGGTGGGCGTACCCTTCCCCTCGGCGGAATACAGTATTCGTGACGGGGAGCTGCTCATTAGGGGGCGGTCGCTGTTTTGCTCCCTCCTCAGGGACGGGAAGGAGCGGCCGCGGGAAGCGGACAGCTACTACGCCACCGGGGATCTTGCGCACCAAGACAAGGACGGCTACTACTATGTGGACGGCCGCAAGGACGACCTTATCATCACCGACGGCGGTGAGAAGCTCTCGCCCGACGAGGGGGAAAGCCGCTTTTTGTCCGAACGTGTCGTGAGGGTCTGCCTGCTGGGACTGCGCGGCGAAAACGCGCACACGGCGGTCACGCTTGTCGCGCAGCTTGCGGACGCCTTGCCGCCCCTGCAAAGGGAACGCGCCATCGAGGGTCTGTTTGCCGTCAACGCGTCGCTGCCCATCGGTTTGCAGGCGGAGCGCATCCTGCTTGCCGACGAGCCGCTGCCTGCCGTCCTAAACTGCAAGGTGCGGCGCGGCGAGGTGCGCGAGCGCTTGGCGGCGGGAACGCTTGCCTTCAGCGAGGCGCATCCCGGCGGCCTGCCCGCCGAGGAACGCCGCTCAATAGAATACGAGCGTGTGCTGGACGGCCTGATGCACATTTTTGCGGAGGTGCTGGATCGCGATATGGACAGCTTTACGCCGCGCTCGCACTTGGTATACGATCTGGGCTGCGGCAGTATGCAGTACTTTGCGCTGCTTGGCCGCATTGGTGAGACCTTCGGCGTGTCCGTGGACATGGACGGCAAAACGCCCTGCGCGACGGCGGAGGAATTTGCAGGCTATATCGTCGGCAAGGCCTGACGAACGACGGAAGCGCCTATAATACGGGTATTTCGGGGAGGGAATCAAATGAACAGTCTCGACAAAAAATGGAAGGAATTGCTCTATGCCGCTTCCGGCTTTGGGCCGAATTTCCTGATGGTGCTGATGGGCGCCTACTTTACGGACGCCATCAATCCCGCCGCGCTCGGCAGCGGCTCGCTGCAGGCGATCGGCGACACCTGCCTGATCCTGCCCTTAGTCTTTCCCATCCTGTGGATGATCGCCAAGATCTTTGACGGCGTCATCGACATCCCCTTTGCGTCCATCACCGACACGCTGTCCACCCGTTGGGGCAGGCGGCGTCCCGCCATTGCGGCGGCGGCGGTACCCATGATCGTCAGCTTTGCGCTCTGCTGGATCCCCGTTGGCGGACAGAACCAGCTCGTCAACACGATCTGGATCTTCGTGTGGGCGCTGATCTTCTTTGCGTCCTATACCATGTGCCTCATCGCCTTCTACGGCAGCCTGTCCTCCGTCTGCACGGACGAGGCGCAGCGCCTGCACGTGTCCAGCTACAAGGCGTTCTTCGACACCATCTCCTACTGCATCGTCTATGCGTTGGTGCCGCTCCTTCTTGAGCTGATGAAACTGCACATCGACCGCTTTGCGCTCGTCAGCCTGCCGCTGATGCTGACCATCGTCATACCGCTGTTCCTCATCAAGGAGGGCAAAAAGTACGGCTACCCCGAGCGGCAGGGGATGCAGCAGCAGCGTGTGCGCATCGGCGAAAGCCTGAAGCTGACCTTCGGCAACCGCATGTTCTGCCGTAGGCTGGTGGTCAACTGCTGCGCGTTCTTCGGACTACAGATGTTCTTGGTCGCCATGAACGCCATGATCGTGGGCGGCATGGGCTTCAACGGCGCGGAAATGGCCATCATCAATACCTGCGCGTTTGCACCCGTCCCCGTGATGCTGTATTTGTTCAACAAGCTCAAGGAACGCAAGGGCATACGCTTTGCCTATCAAAGCTGCCTCCTTTCATTTGCCATAGCCATCCTTTCCTTTGACCTTGCCAGCCTGTATGTAACGGGCGGCAACAAGCTCATCCAGTATATCATCGCCTGTTCGGGCGGGCTGTGCGGAAGCTGGGCGATCGGCTCCTTCTTCATGATGCCCTATATGATCCCTGCGCAGATCGCGGGCGTGGAGGAGCGTCTGACGGGCAAGACGCATTCCGCCATGTACTTTGCGGCGCAGGCGGTCACATCCAGCGTGGTGGGCGCCATTGCAAGCTCCTTGGTGTACGAGAACATCAAGATGCTGTTCATCTCCAAGGGCGCGGCCGGCGTCGTGCGGGCGGAGAGCTTCAGCATGGCGGCGGCGGCCTTCGGCGTGGAAGCGGGAAATGTGTTCAACCTCGGCACGCTGCTGGTGCCCCTTGTCGTTTGCGCCATGTGCCTGCTGGGGTATTTCATGGCGTTCCGTATGCCCAAGGAATACACACCCACCGTCATTGCGGCGGAGCTGAAGCGGATGGATCCCTCCTTGGATATCAGCGGCGTCACGGACGCTCCCGCAAAGCAAAGCAGCAGCAAGGGCGAGGTACTGTTCGTGCAGATCGGGCTTACGATCCTTTCGGGCTTCCTGTTCGGCTTCATCTGGGTGGCGTACCTGATGGGCTATCTGCGCCGCATCACGGGCAAGGGCTCCCGCGTAGGTGCTTTTGCGCTGTGCTCCTTTGTACCCTTCGCGTCCGTTCCCCTGCTCATTAAGGCGCACGCCGCCCTAAAGCCCCGTGCAGAAGCGCTTGGCGTTAAGCTCATGGGCAGCACCGCGCTGTACTGCATCACGGGTATCCTGCTCCCGATCCTGCCTGTCAACCTGATCGCCCTGTCTGTCCTGCAGCGGGACGTCAACCGCATCCTAAAGGCGCAGCCCGACGACGCCAACGAGACGATCGTCAAGACGGCGAGCACAAACGCCTAAAAGCAAACATGACGGAGGAAACGGATCAACGGTGAAATTTGTTGTGCGCTTGTTTACCAAGCTGACGGGGCTGCTGCCCGAGCTTCTGTATCTCAAGCGAAAAACCTATTATGTCAACCGACGCGAGCAGGGACGGCGCATTCATGGCGCTGCGCTGCTGGTATCCAACCATACCTCGCTGATGGACTTTGTAACGCTGTTCTTCCTGTTTTTCGGACGAACGCTGCATGTCTTGGCGGCGGAGCTGCTGTACAGCAGCGCTTTAATGCGCTTCTTCTTGGACTGCCTGGGCTGCATCCGCGTGGATCGCAACACGAGTGACATGTCTTTTTTGCAGACCGCCATCGAGCAGCTGCGCCGCGGCAAGGTCGTGGGCGTGTTTCCCGAGTCCAAGCTGTCCACCGACGGACGGATGCAGGATTTCAAGCCCAGCATCGCCTATATGGCGCTCAAAAGCGGCGCGCCCATCATCCCCGTCTACTGCGAGGGCAAGTATGGTCTTTTCAAAAGGGCAAGGGTCGTCGTGGGCGAACGCATCTACCTACGGGAGTATTGCAGTGAGGCGGAGCCGTCCGCCGAGACCTTGGAGCGCTTGGCGGCGCTGGTGCGTGGCCGCATACTGGAGCTGAAAACCTATCTGGAGGCCTGCGACAGTACAAAGGTAGACCGCCGCGTGTCCCTGCACTGGTTCCCCTACGACTTCCTGCGCGTCAGCTCGTGGCCGGCGTTTCAGCTGTGCTTCCGTCCGCGCTACTACTACGCGGAGGGCGTCCCGCACAAGCGCCGCATCAAGGGCGGAGCCATCGTCATCACCAACCATGTTACCTTTTTGGATCCGTTGGTGGTGGCGCACACCTTCTCCTCGCGCCGCGTGTTCTTCCTTGCGGCGGAGGTGCTGTTCACGCAGAACCGAATGCTCAAGTGGTTCATGGAGCTGATCGGCTCCATCCGCATCAACCGCGAGGTGGCGATGGACATCGACGGCTTCAACAGGACGATAGCCGTGCTGAAGGCAGGAGGCGTGGTGGGCGTGTTTCCTGAGGGACGCATTTCCCGCGGTGAAGGTCTGCTGCCCTTCAAGTCCGGCACGGCGCTGATGGCGGCGCTTTCGGGCAAGCCCATCATCCCCATGTACAAGATCGCGGCGCCCAAGCTGCTGCAGCGCACCAACATCATCATCGGCCGCGCCATCGATCCCAAGCAGTATCTCACGAACGGACAGATCACCGTTCGGCAGATGGAGCAGCTGACGCAGGCGCTGCAGCAACAGATGATCGCGCTCAGTGCCGAGCTGGCGCGGCAGCTGAGCAAGGAACGACTAAACGACGAATATTCAGCGGAGGTAAGCACCTGATATGCAAGAGAATCTGAAGTTTCAAGCCTTTATGGAGCAAGCGGAGCTTAAGGACATTTCGCATCCTTCCACCATCGCGGCGCTGACGGAGCAGTTTTTAGGCTATGCTGACTTGACCGCCGTCGAATGGGAGGGCGGGGCAAAAAGCTACGGCGCTTTATACGAGGACATTGCCCTTACCCGCGGCTGGCTTGCTGAAAACGGCTTTCAAAAGGGCGACCGCGTGGCGCTGCTGATGATGAACGAGTACGATTTTATTCGCATCTTCTACGCGCTGACCACAAGCGGCATGGTCGCCGTGCCGCTCATGCCCAACCTGCCGCCAACGCTGTTCCCGCAGCTGTTCCTTAAAACGCAGCTTCGCGCCGTTGTGTACGGCTCCCTCTTTACACCCCTTGCGGACAAGCTCAAGCCCGCCATCCCCTCCATTCGCTTTCTGGGTACGGGTGAGGTCGGCAGAGGCGAGCCGCTGCCTGCGGACGCGGTTCTCTCGGCAGATGATCCCGCCGTCATTCTGTATACCAGCGGCACCACGGGTCGCCCCAAGGGTGCGGTGCTGTCGCATCGCGCTCTGCTTCGCGGCGCGTTCAACGGCTGCTTCGGCTATAAGGGCGTGTTTGAGCAGCGCTACTATGCGCTGATCCCCTTTGCGCATGTGTTCGGGCTGGTGCGCTGCCTGCTGACCGCGCATCTGACGCGCTCCCTGCTGTACCTTTGCTTGGACATGAAGGCGTTCATCCGCGACCTCAAGGCGGCGCAGCCGACGATCCTTGTGCTGGTGCCTGCGCTTGCGGACATGCTCTACAGCGTTGGCATGGGCTACGGCTGGCAGACCTTGGGCGGACGTCTCCGCCTCATCATTGCAGGCGGCGCTCCCGTTGGGCAGGCTTTGATTGAGCGCTTTGCCGCGCAGGGCGTCATGGTCGCCCCCGGCTACGGCCTCACGGAAACCGCCAACTTGGTCAGCGGCAACCCGCAGCCCCTAAATAAACCCGGTTCCGTGGGACTCATCTATGACGGACAGAGCTATCGCATAGAGGACGGGGAGCTGTGGCTCAAGGGCGACAACCTGATGAGCGGCTACTATAACGATCCCGAGGAGACCGCTGCGGCTCTTTGCGATGGCTGGTTCCGCACAGGCGACCTTGCAAGGGTGGACGAGGACGGCTACCTGTACATCACGGGACGGCTAAAAAATCTCATCATCCTCGGCAACGGCGAGAACGTCTCGCCCGAGGCGCTGGAGGAGCGTGTGAACGCCCTGCCCTTTGTCAAGGACAGCTTGGTCAAGGAGGACAAGAACGAGCACGGCGTGCCCGTCATCGGCGTGGAGATCTTCGCAGATGACAGAGCGGTGCAAAGCTTGGGGATCACGGACGTCAAGGCGGCGGCCGAGCAAGGGATCACCGCGATCAACCGCGAGCTTCCGCCGTACATGCACATCGCCAAGGTGACGATCGTGGAGCACGACTTTTTACGGGGCGGCATCAAAAAGCTGCGCTGAGGAGGACGATATGGTTTTAGAACGCCTCAAAACGCTGATCGGCAAGGTCATGCTGGGCTACGACATCGATCTTGACAAGGTGACGCTAAACTCCACGCTCAAGGGAGATTTGGGCTTTTCCTCCATCTCCATGCTGCTGATGGCGATCGCCATCGAGGAGGAGTTTTGCATCACCATTGCGCATCTGGACGGCGACGCCTTTCAGACGGTGGGCGACGTGTGCGCCTACATCGAGGGGAAGCTGAAGGAGCAGGCATGACCGAGACGCGCTGGCAGCCCGCCGAACCGTATCCGGGCGCGCAGCTCCGCGTGGATCGCGGCGCATACAAGCATCACGGCGTCTATGTCGGGGACGACAGCGTTGTGCATTATGCGGCGGACGATGGCGACGGCGTTCTAAACGCGCAGAGCGTCACGGTGCGCCGTTCAACGCTTGCCGAGTTTCTGCGCGGCGGGAACTTGGAGGTAAGGCGCTATACAGCGATGGAACGTTTGCAGCTGAAGCCTGCGCAGCAGATCGTAAAGACCGCATTGGCGCACATCGGGGAAGGCGGCTATGACCTCCTTCGGCACAACTGCGAGGACTTCTCCAACGAGTGCGCCTTTGGCAAGCGCAAGAGCGGACAGATCGACGCATACAGAGAACAGGTACGGGCACTGCTGAAAGGAAGCGCAGATAAAAAGGAATAACAAAAACGGGACGAGTCCAAAGAAGGGCTCGTCCCGATCTTTTAGGAAGGGGTAGGGGAGGGGCTGCCGTTTGTCCGCTTAATCCTCGGATATGGTGTGCACACTGTCGCGCCGCAGCAGGGTCACGGGCATGACAAGCTCACGCCGCGGCAGCACGATCTTGGACTGCAGGCGCTCCACAAGCAGCTTTGCCGCGCACTCGCCCATTTCGGTGGTTGGACGGTCGATGACGGTGATGCCGGGCTGCAGCAGCGCGGCAATGGGCTGATCGTCAAACGAGACCAGCGAAAAATCGCGGCCTGCGACCAGTCCCAGCTCCTGCGCAGCCACGATCACGCCCGAGCAGATCAAGTTGTTGCCCGCAATGACCGCGGTGGGGCGCTCCTTGCTGCGAAAGAGCTCGAGCATCAAGCGGTAGCCGTCCTCCTCATAGAGGTCGCCGCGCTTGATGTACGCCTCGTTGACGGGTACGCCGCGGTCGAGCATGGCGCTTCGGAAACCCGCCAAGCGCTCACGGCCGATGTTCAGGCGCTCGTCACCCGTGATGATGGCGATCCTTCGATGCCCTGCCTTGAGCAGCTCCTCCGTCAACTGATAGACACCGCCAAAGTTGTCGACCAGCACGGCGTCGTACCTGCAGTCGGGTACGGAGCGGTCGACAAAGACGATGGGCTTCTGAAAGGCTTCGTACTGCGTTGCATCGTCCCCGGTGGGGATGATGATGGCGCCGTCAACGGCATACTCCAGCTGTTTGAGAAAGGAGGCAATGTCGGTGTGCTGCTGGTCACCCGTGGAGGTGACCATGGCGGAATAGCCCGCAGAGCGCAAAGCATGCTCGGCGCCTTGGATCACAGCGCCAAAGAAGCTGTTGATAAAGTCGGGCACGACGACGAGGATCAGCTTCGTTTGCCCCGTCACCATGAAGACGGCGAAGTTATTTTGCACAAACCCCAGCTCGTCGACAGCCTTTAGGACCTTCTCCCGCGTATCGGGGCTGACCCTGCCCAGATTGTTCATCACGCGTGATACGGTCGAAACGGCAACGCCTGCTCTTTTTGCTATGTCTTTGATCGTGATATGTTTATTTTCGGACACGTCGAACTTCTTCCAATCGTTGATTTTGTATATCTCAGTATACGCTTTATGCGGGTCGCTGTCAACCATCGATCACTTTTTTCTCTTTGCAGCTTTGCTTGCTGGGGCAGGCGTCCCTGCAGCAAGCATATAAAAACGCCTGTTTTCGATGCTTTTGGTCGGATGAGGACAGGAATAGATAAAAATCGTGAAAAAATCCAAAAAAGTCGAAACGTTTTTATTGACAAGCGCGAACGAACGTGCTATATTCAGTACATACAAAAGGAAAAACGTTTTTATGCATTCGATATGCAGCGGCGCGGGCCGTTTGCATCCAAGATAAAGGGTCGTGCCGCCGAAGGACACGACCAAAAAAATTTAGGTAAAGCGTTTTATTTTTAGCGGCGCACACGGAAACACGGAGAAAACGGCAGGGTGCAAGGCTCGCTTATCGGCAAGGTAAAGCGTTTTACAAAAAAGAAGGAGGGGCGCAGGATGCGAGCGACGATCAAGGACGTTGCAAAGCTTGCGAATTGCTCGATCACCGCGGTCTCCTTTGCTTTCAACGGCAAGGCGGACAAGATCTCGGAGGAAACGCTGCAGCAGATCCGTGCCGCGGCAAAGACCTTGGAGTATCAGCCGAACAAACTGGCGGCGGGGCTTGCGACGGGTCGCTCCCGCACCATCGGCCTTATCATTCCCGACAATCGCAACCCCTTCTTCGGGACGATCCTGAACTATGTGGAAGCCTTTGCCGACAAAGCAGGATTTCGCGTTATCTCAGGCAACACGGACGACTGCATCCAACGCGACTTAGCCTACATCGACGCGTTGATCGGCTACTGCACGGCAGGCTTGGTGATCGTTCGATCCAACTCCGGTTCCGAAAAGGAGCGCGAACGCTTCTTGGAACGGATCTTACGCCTGTCCATCCCCGTGGTCGCCATCGATCGCAGGATCGCAGGCAGCGGCGTTCCCACCTATTCGGTGGACAACCGCTTGGGCGGGTATCTGGCGACAAAGCACCTTTTGCAGCAGGGACACACGCGCATCGGCTGCTATGCAGGCCCTCTGTACGCTCTCAGCGCACAGATGCGGCTGGAAGGGTATCGCAACGCTTTGGAGGAAAACGGTCTTCCGTATCGGGAGGAGCTGGTGTTCGAGGGGAACTACCAGATCGCAGCGAACGATGCGCCGTGCAGGTTCTTCCTTGATCGCGGCGTAACGGCGGTCTTTGCGCACAACGACATGCAGGCATACGGCCTGTACAAGTACGCGCAGGCGAATGGCTGCAGGATCCCCGAGGATCTGTCGATCGTGGGCTTCGACGATCTGGACTTCAGCACGATCCTGACGCCCACCCTGACGAGCATCCGCTATCCGCTGGAGACGCTCACCTGCGACGCGGTGCAGGATCTGATCGAACGGATCAACCGCGGCGGCACGGAGCGCGACAAGGCGGAACGCATCACAAAGTACGCGCCCGAGCTGGTGGTGAGGGAAAGCGTACAAAGGCGCCAAGTCTGAGGGCGCCGCAAAAACTACGGTGTTACATGCGGGAGCGCATGGGGCATAAATCAAAATTCCATAAGGAGAAGAAACAATGAAAAAGGTCTTTGCAACTCTTTTGGCGCTCGCACTGCTGATCGCCTGCCTGACGGGCTGCGCAAGCGGAAACACAGCCACCACGACGACGGAAACCGTCAGCTCGTATGATCGTATCCAGAAGAACGGCTACATGACCGTTGGTATCGACCCGACGATCGAGAACATCATCTTCACCGAAGCGGGCGAGACGGAGCCGACGGGCTTCATCCCCGACATCGTCAACGGCTTTGCCGAGCAGCTGGGCGTCGAAGTGCATTGGGAGATCCTTGAGTGGTCCGCCATGCTGACCGCCGTCAACACCGGTAAGGTGGACTTCATTGCCGCAAACATGAACATGCGTCTTGACCGCGAAGCGGCCATCGACTTCTCCGATCCTTGGCTGGTCGACTCCGCCATGTGGTGCGTCGCGAAGGATTCCAAGTATCAGACCGTGGAAGACCTGCAGGAGCCGGGCACCAAGTTCGGCATCGCTTCCGGTTCCGTCTACGAAGCTCTGATCACGGAGCAGTTCCCCGATGCGGAGATCGTTGTTCTGCCTCTGGGCACCTGGCAGGAAGCTCTGGCTTCCGGCGTCATCGACGTATCCATGGATGACAGCATCGTGTTTGCAGGCCCCCTGACCGAGAACGCGAACCTGCGCGTCCTGCCCGACCGCGGCGAGTCCTACCTGTATGGCTTTGCCTTTGCAAGCGGCGACAAGACCGTTGAAGTGTTCAACCTGTATCTGACCAAGCTGAAGGCGTTCGGCAGCTATGCCGAGCTGTACAAGAAGTGGATGGGCTTCGAGTGGACGCCCAACACCGACGGTCTGGCCTACTAATTTTCCTCGCACGATCCCTCAAATGGTGAACAGGGGACGGTCGGCGGTTCGCGCTGCCGACCGTCTTGTTCCCAAGGTCTTTCGTTTTAGGCACGGATGCGGCGCGTGAGCCCATGCGTCTGAAGATCCTTTGAAAACAAGGAGCGTAGAAGAATGAATTTCGGAGTCATCATCAAGTATTGGCCCAGACTCTGGAGCGGCTTGCAGCTCACCTTGCTGTACTCGGCCATTGCCATCGTCGTCGCAATGGTCTGGGGTGTTCTGATCGGGGCGATCAGTTTCCGCAAACCGCCGGTCCTCGGCCAGATCACAAGGGCATATGTGTGCTTCTTTCGGGAAACACCCCTGCTCGTCCAACTGTACTTTCTGTTTTACGGCGTCTCTCGCTATGTGTCCGTGCCGGCAGGCGTCATCGGCGTCATAGCCCTGGTCCTCAACGACGGCGCGTTCATCGCGGAGATCGTGCGCGGCGGTCTGCAGAGCTTGGATCCCGGACAAAGAGAGGCGGCCCTGTCACTGGGCTTTAATGAGTTTCAAACCATGATCTACTTCCTCATCCCGCAGGCAGGGAAGAAGGTCTTGGATTCCTTGGTTAACATGATGTCGATCATCATCAAGGACACCTCCATGCTGATGTGGATCACGATCTGCGAGCTGACCTATCAGTGCAATCAGGTCAACATCTACAGCTTCGACCCGATCAGCGCGTACATGTTCGGCGCTGCGGTGTACCTCGTGCTGTTCCTCATCGTACAGGGCGTGCGCAAGCTGCTCCAAATGCGCAACGGCGGACGCGACAAGCGCCTTGACGCAAAGCTCAAAAAGGAGGAGGTGCTTCCCGCATGACTTGGTCCGATCGACTGCTGATCCTAAAGACGATGTTTGTGCAGGGTATGCCGATGACGCTCAAACTGATCGGCGCATCGCTCCTGTTTGCACTGCTGATCGGTATCATCTTTGGTACGATCCGCAGCATGAAGATCCCCGTGCTCGACCAGATCCTGGGCGCCTATGCCTTGATCTGCCGCGGCATTCCCACCATCATCATCCTGCTGTTCTTCTATGCCTACCTGACGCGGGGAACGCAGTTTTGGATATCCGTCCTCTCCATCTCTCTGGTGGAAGGTGCGTACATGATGGAGATCGTAAAGGGCGGCTTCCTGTCCGTCGACAAGGGACAGTGGGAGGCGGCGGACTCCTTGGGACTGCCGCGCCTGTATACGATCACCCACATCGTTTTGCCGCAGGTCATGCTGGTCATTGTTCCCGCTTTGATGGGACAGATCGTCATGCTGGTCAAGGGCACCTGCGTTGCGGCGACGATCGGCTGCATGGACGTACTGCGCAGGGCGCAGCTGCTGCTGCCCAAGTACTCGTACCCGCTGGAGATCTACGCGTACATTCTGGTGATCTTCTTTGTGATGTGCCATTTCCTTACATGGCTCGGCAAGAAGTTGGAACGAACTGTAGTCAAAAGAATCATTGGAGATTGAGTTATGGAAAGCTTAGATAAGAATATCGTCGTTTCCTTGCAGCATGTTGTAAAGAAATTCGGGAACCTCACCGTCTTGGACGACATGAGCTTGGATGTATACGAGCATGAAACGGTGGTTCTGTGCGGCCCGTCGGGCGGCGGCAAGAGCACGCTTCTGCGCACCATCAACGGCTTGGAGCGCATCAACAGCGGCAAGATCATCTACCGCGGCACCGAGGTGACGCATCGGAACATCCACTCCATCCGCAAGCACATCGGCATGGTGTTCCAGTCGTTCAACCTTTTCAGCAACCTGACGGTGCGGGACAATCTCATCATTGCCCCCTGCAAGACGCTGGGCAGCGACAAGAACGAGATGCTCAAAAAGGCGACCGAATACTTGGAGATCTTCGGCGTGGCCGACAAGCTGGATTCCTATCCGCACCAGCTTTCGGGCGGGCAGAAGCAGCGAGTCGCCATCGTGCGCTCCCTGATGATGGAGCCTGACCTGATGCTCTTTGACGAGCCGACCTCCGCGCTTGACCCCGAGATGATAAAAGAGGTGCTGGACTCCATCCGCAGGCTGTCCAAGGAAGGCATGACGATGATCA
The DNA here is from genome assembly GCA_964490325.1 of uncultured Oscillospiraceae bacterium. Classification (GTDB taxonomy): domain Bacteria; phylum Bacillota; class Clostridia; order Christensenellales; family CAG-138; genus DAOPJM01. The sequence continues at coordinate 13,199 of CAZBBX010000025.1, read as the reverse complement.
TCGTCACGCACGAAATGGCCTTTGCCCGCGAGGTAGCCTCGCGCATCTGCTTCTTGGAGAGCGCCAAGATCCGCGTGGACGCCGACACCAAGAGTTTCTTTGAGAATACAGAGGATGAGCGTTTGCAGCAATTCCTCTCGGTGATCCTGCACCACTGAGAAAGGCGACCGTTTTATGCTTGATGAGCATTTGAGAACTGCGTGGGTCGAAGTTGACAAGGATCGCTTGCACGACAACATCGCCGCCGTCAAGCAGCGTGTCGGCAAGAGCAAGATCATCGGCGTCGTAAAGGCAAACGCCTATGGCCACGGCGCGATCGGCGTAGGAGAGGCGTATTTGGACGCAGGCGTTGACATACTGGCTGTGGCGACGCTCTCCGAGGCCAAGGAGCTGCGGGAAGCGGATCTTAGCTGCCGCATCGTGATGATGGGCTTGGTGCCCGACGAGCTTGCGGAGGCGGCGGCAAAGCTTGACGTCATCCCCCTCATCTCCACCGTCTCCTGCGCCAAGGCCTTCTCCAAGGTCGGCGAAAAGCTCGGGCGCAGCATCGAACTGATGATCGCGGTGGACACGGGCATGGGACGCATCGGCTTTCTCCCCACCAAGGAGGCTGCCGATGAGGTGCTGGAGATCTCCAAGCTGCCGAACGTCTCCTGCTATGGCCTGATGACCCACTTTTCCTCCGCCGACATGGAGGATCTGGCGTATACCTACTATCAAAAGGATCGCTTCGACGCGTTCTATGAACTGCTGAACGCACGCGGCGTCCATATCCCGCTGCGGACTGCGGCAAACAGTCCCTCGGTGTTTCGCCTGCCGGAGGTCTTTTACGAGGCGGTGCGGCCGGGCACCATCATCTGGGGCTGCTACCCTGCCTGCGTCAAGGATCACGAGACTGTCAAGGTCAAGCCGATCCTCTCCGTCAAGTGCAAGGTGATCTATGTAAAGACCGTACCTACGGGGACGGCGATCAGCTACGGACGCAAGTTCGTGACGGCTAGGGAGAGCGTCATTGCCACCCTGCCGCTGGGCTATGCGGACGGCTACACGCGAACGCTGCTCAACAAGAGCCGCGTGCTGATTCACGGCGAGTACGCACCCGTGCTGGGTACGATCTGCATGGATCAGATCATGGTTGACGTGACCGACATCCCAAACGTAACGATCGGGGACGAGGCCGTCATCTTGGGCAGACAGGGCGAACGGGAGATCCCCGTGGAGGAACTGGAAACGGCGTCGGGGCTGTGCTCCGGGGAGCTGTTCTATGGTTTTTCCTGCCGCCTGCCGATCCGATTTGTGTCCAACAAGGAAAATACCGTCATGCCAAAGAAGCATGAACAATAAGGAGGATCTATGAAAAAGCGTATTTCAAGGGCGGGTTCCTGCCTGGAGCGTTCATCCATTCGGCTGTTCTTTGAGAAGCAGTGCCGTATCGCGGCGACTTGCGACGATGTGATCTCCTTCACCATCGGCGAGCCGGATTTCATCACGCCCAAGAACATCCGTCAGGCCTGCATCGACGCCATCAACGCCGGTAAGACCAAGTACGCGCCCAATGCGGGTCTTAAGGAACTGAAGGAGGCCGTCTCCCGCTCTGTCAAGCGGATCTACGGCCGGGATTACGACGCGGAGAACGAGATCGTCATTACCAACAGTGGTATGGACTCCCTGCGCCTGACCTTTGCAGCCATTTTAGACGAGGGCGACGAGGTTCTGATGGGCGACCCCGCGTGGGCGAACCATCCCAACCATCCCGTGCTGGCAGGCGGCGTTTCGGTGCGCGTTCCCCTGTATGAGGAGAACAACTTCACCTATCGCATCGAGGATCTGGAAAAGGCGGTCACGCCCCGCACCAAGGCCATCCTCCTAAACTACCCCAACAACCCCACAGGCGCGGTCATTCGCTATGAGGATCTTGTGAAGATCTGCGACTTTGCCAAGAAGCACGACCTGTTCGTGGTGTCCGATGACGCCTACTATCGCATCATCTTTGACAACGAAAAGTTCTGGAGCCCCGTCATGCTGGACGATATGCGGGATCGCACGCTGATCCTGCAAACATTCTCCAAGACCTATGCCATGACAGGCTGGCGCTTGGGCTACATTGCAGGTCCCGCCGACCTGATCGAAGCCATTGGCAAGATCAACGAGAACTCCTGCTCCTGCGTCAACACGATGGTGCAGTGGGCGGGCATCGAAGCACTGGAGGGCAAGGACACGCCCGCCGAGGTGGAAGCGATGGTGCAGGAATTTCAGCATCGCCGCGACGTCGTGTACGATCGGATCAATAAGATCCCCGGTCTGTCCTGCGCAAAGCCCCGCGGCGCGTTCTACGCGTTCATCAACATCAAAAAGACGGGCATCAAGTCCGAGGATTTCTCCAACCATCTGTTGGAGAAGTACCATGTGGGCATGACCCCCGGGACGGGCTTTGGACCGAGCGGCGAGGGCTATGTGCGCATGTCCTACGCCACCTCGACCGACAAGATCATCGAGGGCATTGACCGCATCGCGGCCTTCGTCAAGGAAGAAACCAAGAAGAACGACTAAAAGGAGAAAGCCATGAAACATCTTTATAATATCGTGATCCCCCTTGTTACCCCCCTCACAAACGACGATGCCATCGACGTCCCCTCCTTGGAGCGCCTGACGGAGTACCTGATCGAAAAGGGCATGGACTGCCTGTACCCCTGCGGCACGACGGGTGAAATGGTCTATCTGACGGATGAGGAGCGCATGTTGGTCACGGAGACGGTCGTAAAGGCCGCCAAGGGTCGCGTGCCCGTCTTTGCGCAGGTCGGCGCAGCCAACACGGCGTCCACGATCAAGCTTGCCAAGCACGCGGTCGCCTGCGGTGCGGACGGCATAGGCGTCGTCACACCTTGGTACTTCCAGCTCTCCGACAAGGCCTTGGTGGATTTCTACTGCGAGGTAAGCGCAAGCGTCCCCGGAGACTATCCTATCTACCTGTACTCCATTCCGCAAAACGCCGTCAACGACGTCACGGCATCCACGGCGGAAAAGATCGCAGCAACGTGCAAGAACGTGGTGGGCATCAAGTACAGCTATCCCAACATGACCCGCCTGCAGGAGCTGATGACCGTGCGCGGCGGCGACTTTGACGTGTTAGTCGGCCCGGATCATCTGTATGAAGCGCTGGTCGCCGTCGGCGGCAAGGGCGTCGTTTCCGGCAACGCCATGATCATCCCCGAGCATTACGCCGCCGTACGCGATGCAATGGCCAAGAACGATTGGGAGACCGCCACTAAAGCGCAGCGCCGCACCAACGTTCTAAATTCCATCCTCTGCGCCAAGAACAACATAGGCTGCTACAAGGTCGTCCTTAAGGAGCTTGGCGTCATAGCCACCACGAAGATGCGCAAGCCCATGGAGGAGGTCTCCAAGGAGGATGCAAAGGCACTGCTTGCAGCTCTGAACAAGGCGGACTACTCCGTTGTGCGCATCTAACGCGCTGCACCCAAAGAATACAGCTTAGTTGCAACGGAGGTGGAGGAATGAACCGTAAACCAAGGATCTTAGTCGTCGGCAGCTTCGTGATGGATCACTTTGCCCTGACCCGCGTGTTTCCCAAGCAGGGTGAGACCGTGATGGGCGAGACCATGCACAAGGCGCCGGGCGGCAAGGGAGCAAACCAAGCCGTGCAGGCGGCGCGTTTGGGCGCTGAGGTCACCATGATCGGCAAGCTCGGCCGCGACGCCAACGGCGTTGAGATGCAGGCTGCCATCGCGGAATCGGGCGTTGACACGAGCCATATTCTGTTTGATGACGCGGCGGCCACCGCCTGCTCGTTCATCATTTTGGAACCGCTCAAGGACGGTTCCATCGCCAATCGCATCATCGTTATCCCCGGTGCGAACATGACCATCAAAGCGGAGGAGATCGCCTTCCTAAAGACCGAGATCGGTCTGTACGATCTGGTGATCCTCCAGCTGGAGATCCCCATGGAGATCAACCGTCTGGTGGCGGACTATGCGGCGGCAGCGGGCGTACCCGTGATGCTCAACCCCGCCCCCAGCGATGAGATCCCGCAGTCGCTCATGGACAAGCTCAGCTTCATCTCGCCCAACGAGCATGAGGCGTGCAGCATGACGGGCGTCGAGATCCCAAACGAGGACGCGCTGTCCTTGGAGCAGGCGCAGGCGGCTGCGCGGGTGCTGCGCGATCGCGGCGCAAAGGACGTCATCATCACCTTGGGCGGCAGCGGCGCCGTGGATCTCAACGCGCAGGGCTTCCACTATTCCCCCTGCGTGCCGAACACCTGCGCCGTGGATCCCACAGCGGCGGGAGATTCCTTTGTGGGAGCATTCTGCTGCGCCACCTGCATCGGCATGAAGGCGGAGGACGCGCTGTGCTTTGCCAATCACACGGCGTCTCTTACCGTGTCGCGCCCGGGCGCAATGCCCTCTCTTCCAACGCTTGACGAGGTGGAGAAGCACTTGGCGGCAAAGGGCAAGCAGCTGCCGTACTTGGAGCGTCTGCGCTAAGGAGGCCGCCATGGATCAGGAACGCGAAAAACTTCTTGCGGACTACCTGCAAACAGCCCGCCAAGAATTTGACGAGCTGACGGCTTCCGTGGACACGGAAGCGCTGAACGCGGCGGCAACGCTCATCCGTTCCGCCGAGCGGGACGGCAAGCGCCTGCACGTTTCGGGCATCGGCAAGCCCGCGCACCTTGCGGGCTATGCGGCGTCGCTGTTCTCCTCAACGGGAACGCCAGCCTACTTTCTGCACGGCACGGAGGCGGTACACGGCTCCTGCGGTCAGCTTGTAGAAGGCGACGTGGTGCTGTTCATCTCCAACAGCGGCGAGACCGCCGAGATGCGCGCAACCGTGCTTGCCGTCAAAAACAACGGCTGCCGCCTCATCGGCATGACCCGCGATCCCGCCTCTTGGCTTGCCAAGCAAAGCGACGTGCATCTGTTGGCGCAGGTATCGCAGGAGGGCGGGCCACTAAACCGCGCCCCCCGCATGTCGATCCTTGCGGAGACCTTCCTTGTACAGGCGCTCAGCATCGTGCTGCAGGCCGATGTGCATCTGACGCCCAAGCAATACATCAAGTGGCATCCGGGCGGAAAGCTGGGAGAGCTGAGAAAAGAGGAAAAAACATGCTGACGACGAACTGTATCCATCCCCAGATCATGGCTGCGCTTGCGCACTGCGGTCACGGAAGCAAGATCCTTATTGCGGACGGAAACTATCCCGTCTTTGAAAAGAGCGGCACGGCGGAGAAGGTCTATCTGGGGCTGACCCGCGGACTGCCCACAGCCACGGACGTGCTTGCCGCGCTGCATACGGTGGTGGAGTTTGAAAGCGCCATCGTCATGACGCCCGGCGAAGGTCCCGAACCGGAGGTCTTTTCGGAATTTCGCAAGGAACTCAACGGGATGGAACTGGACACGCTGGATCGCTATTCCTTCTATGACGCCTGCATGGCGCAGGGAGCCGTGGCGCTTGCCATCAGCACGGGGGAGCAGCGCACCTTCTCCTGCATCCTGCTGACCATAGCCTGCGCCTGACCAAACGATATTGCCCCGTTAAGCGTGAAGCAAACCTTCCTTCCTCCTTGTTCTTCCTGCTTTTGTTTCGCGTTTGACGCTTCCCCCCGATCCGTGTTCCGCGCCGCAGCTCACACGCGGCGCGGACGCCGATCCCTCCTCCATCCATGAAGGGAGTGCAGCATGGCATTTTTTGATCGACGCAAAGACGACGACGACCGGGACGGCAAGCAGCTTGCCATTGGCATGGAGCTGCCTCGGGTCTACTACCTTTTGGGGCCGCCCGAGGAGCGGATCGACCACGCGGACGGCTTTACCATGATCTTTAAAAAGACCGATCTGATGGGCATTTTCCGCAGCGGGATCAAGACGAAGGTGACGCGTGTCACGTTTCGAGATCAGCGCGTCGTCTCTTTTACGAGCGACGAGGACAAGTAAAACCGAGATAGGCCGTACCGATGCAGACCATCCTAATACTTTTACAAAAGCTCCTATTGATAGCGGTGCCGACTCTCGTCGGCTTTTTTTGCGGGAAGAAGGGGCTGTTGGACGACAAAACGAACGGCAAGCTGTCCGAGCTGCTGCTCAACATCATCATGCCCTGCGTCATCTTCACCTCCTACCAGATCGAGTACGACGAAGCGCTCTCCAAAAACCTTTTGCTCTGCTTGGGCTTGGCTGTGCTGTGCTATGTCATCCATTTTGCCTGCGCCTACCTGTTCATCAAAAAGAGCAGCCCCCATGCCGCCATCGAACGGCTCAGCGTCCTGTACAGCAACTGTGGCTTCATGGGCATCCCCTTGGCAAGTGCCTTGTTCGGCGCGGAGGGCGTGCTGTATCTGACCGTCCATCTGACCTGCCTGAACCTGCTCCTTTGGACGCATGGCGTGTTCGTGATGAGCGGAAAGACATCGCTTAGAAGTCTCCTGTCTCCCTCCCTGTTCGCCATCGTGCTGGGCGTGGCCTGCTATTTTCTAAAGCTGCGCCTGCCGCAGTTTTTGCTTGATCCCTTGGAGAGCCTCGGCTCCGTCAATACCCCGCTTGCCATGCTCGTTGCGGGAGCTTCCATCACAAAGACCAGCTTACGGGACGGCCTTTCCAACAAGCGCCTGCTCCCCGTGGCGCTCCTTCGCAACGTGGCCATTCCCTTGGCCGTAGCGCTTGTACTGTGGAAGCTGCCCGTCGGGGAGCTGCCCGCCACCGTGATGCTGCTTGCCTCGGCCTGCCCGACCGCGGCCGTCTGCACGATGTTCGCCAAGCGCTATCAGCGCGACGAGGCCTATGCGGCGCAGATCTTTGCGCTTTCAACGGCGCTTTCCCTTCTTACCCTGCCCTGCATCCTACTGCTGTTCACCTTTTTGCGCTCTTTGTAGCCCAAATTAGAGCACGAAGCCGTTAAGCCTTGGGCAGGCGGAAGAAGGCACTTGCACTTTGCCCCGCCGATGCTATAATAAGGGCATGAAAACAAGCACGCAGACGGTGCAAACGACCAAAGAAAAGCCGCCTAAGGGGCGGCATACGGGCAGATGGATCCTGCTTGCGCTCGGCGCAGTGCTGATGATCCTGCTGGTCGTGCTTGGCTGCTGCATCCTGCGTGCGCTCAACGACCCCCAAGCCTTGTTCAATGCGGCCGCGCTCACTGTGCCCGACCCCACGCCGCAGGAGCAAGCGGACAGCTCTAAGGCCTATGTGCCCGCAGTCACGCTTGCGCCCAACGAAGACGGGGAGGCGCAAACGCCAAAGACACTGGTCAATGTGCTGCTTTTGGGCATCGACCGCACGGAAGCGGGCGGGACGAGCAGCGGCACCATGCCGCATACGGACGCTATTCTGGTGGCGGCGGTCAACTTTGCGGAGGGTCGGGTCGACCTCATCTCCCTGCCCCGTGACACCTTTTCAAACATCCCGGGGATCAACGGCGTATATAAGCTCAACGGCATCTTCAACTACGGCGGCGGCTACGACACACCCGACAAGGCCTTTGGCGCTGTTCTTTCGGCGGCGGAGTGGATGCTTGGCGGCGTTACCGTCGACTACTATTATGCACTGGACTTCGAAGCCGTTGTGAAGATCGTCGACGCCATAGGCGGCGTGGACTTCGATGTGGATATCAGCTTCAGCGGGTATCATAAGGGTCTGCAGCATCTGGACGGCGAGGGCGTGCTGCTGTATCTGCGCGCACGCACCAACGCGTCCGCAAACGCCACGGATGCAGGACGCGTCGATCGGCAGAAGCGCATGATGGTCGCCATCTTCAAAAAGCTCAAATCCGAGGGCAAGTTGTCCATGGTACCCGCGCTCATCAGCGCAGCGGACAGCGGCATCTACACCAACACGACTGCGGCGCAGACGCTGGCGCTTGTCAACTTTGCCATGCAAAATAACCTCCCCGAGATCGGGCAGTATTCGCTGAGCGGCAAGTATCGCGGCGCGTTGGACTGGAACTTCACCTTTCCCGATCAGGAAAACCGTGTTGCGGTCATCAAGACCGTTTACGGCATTACGGTGGAGCAGGACGTCACCATGACCTACGAGTACGCGCTGTGGATGGGGGAGGCAGGCTTTAGCGCCATTCGCTGCCTTAAGACGGCGGAGGCACTGCTCGCCTATGTCGAACAGCTGTCCCCTTCGGACGAGCTGCGCCCCCTGAAGAGCGCCTTCATGGCAGCATACGAAGCGGCTGCGGCGGCGCGGGACACGGCGGCGCGCAGCCTGACTGAGGCGGACACGGCGATACTGCTGACTGCATTGACCGAGCTTCGGGAGGCCGCCGCGTCACTTGCGGAGCAAACGGCCTATCCCGACACGCTCAAATGGACCTACAGCCGCTACTGGTACGAGGATAGCGGCATCAACGAGGTATACGTCGATTTCCGCTGATCACAGCTCGATACGGCGCACAGCCGTGCGCTCGACAAAGGCCGCGTCATGCTCCACGAACAGCAGGGTGGGACGGTATCTTAGTATCAGCTCCTCCACACAGATGCGCGACAGCACGTCGATATAGTTCAGCGGTTCGTCCCACAGGTACAAGTGGGCGCGCTCACACAGCGAACGCGCCAAAAGCACCTTTTTGCGCTGCCCCGCGCTGTAATCACGCATATCCTTTTCAAATTGCACGCGAGGCAGGTCTAGCTTGCGCAGGATCGTCAAAAACAGCGTCACATCCACGCCGCAGGCCTTGGCGTAGGCCTCCGCCCTGCCGCAGAGGAACGAGCTGTCCTGCGGAACGTAGGACACGATCAAGCCGCTTGCAAGGCGCAGACTGCCCGTCAGCGGGACGTTTTCCCCCGCGATGGCGCTAAGCAGGCTGCTCTTGCCCGTGCCGTTGCGTCCCGTGAGGGCGACGCGTTCCCCCTGCCGCACAACAAGATCAAGCCCCGAAAAGATCCTTCGTTCGCCGTATTGCAGCGCAAGGTTCCGTCCCTCGATCAGCAGCTCGGCAGGGTGACGAAGGGGCGTCAGCTTCAGGCTCTCCTCATACTCCACATTCTTGAGCAGGGAGGATTTTTCCTCAATGGCGGCCTGCTGCCGCCGTTCCAAATTCTTGCGGCGCTGCTGCATACGGCGGGATTTCTCCCCCAGATAAGAACGTGAGTTCTTGAAGCGGTTGGAGGGATCGCCGTGAAAGCCGATCTTGTCCGCCTCCACACGGTCGGCCCACTCGCGGCTCTGCCTTGCGGCGCTGTTCAGGCGGTCGATGTCCTTCTCCAAGCGCGCATTCTGCTTCCGTTCAAAGTCATCCTGCCTGCGCTTGTTCTCATACCAGCTGGAAAAGTTGCCCTTTTGGATCTCGATGTTCGCACGGTTGATGGACAGCATGTGATCCACGCACAGATCCAAAAAGCGGCGGTCATGCGATACAAGGATGAAGCCCTGCTTCCCGTTCAGATAGTTGGCGACCAAGGCGCGGCCCTCCGCGTCCAAGTGATTGGTCGGCTCGTCGATGAGGTGAAAGCCGACACTTTCCTGCGCAAAGAGCGCCGCAAGCTGCAGCTTGGTCTGCTCGCCGTTGGACAGGGAAGCATAGGGCTGTTCCAAGACCGCCTCCGTAAGGTCAAGGCGGTTCAGCTCCCGCAGGATCGCCCAAGCGGGGGCGTCCTTGGACAGCTCCGCTATAACGGTGCCTGCCGACAGGGAGGGATCGCGTATCGAAAAGGGAAAGTAACAAAAGCGCACGGCGGAGCGGATGCTGCCCTGATATGGCAGCTCGCCCATCAGGATGCGCAAAAGCGTGGTCTTGCCGCGGCCGTTTCGACCGCTCAAGCCCAATTTCCAATCCGTGTCGATGCGCAGGGATACGTTGTCAAAGATGGCGTCAAAGCTGCCCTCATAGGCAAAGCTCAGGTTTTGGATCTCGATCATAGACATAGAAAAGCCTCCGTTTCCGTCGGAGCGAAAAAAGAACGCTCCAATAATCAGGAAGCGTCCGTATAATAAAAGAAGAAGCACGGACGCAGCCGAGCCTTACGGCTCGTTCGACCACACCCAACACAAGCAAGGCGACGCCTGCCGCCCATAAAAAAATTGTGCTGCGGTGAGATCGTTAGCTGCGCATCGGCTTACCTCCAAAGAACTTGTGCCTTTAGTATAGCAAGCCCCGCGCCGCGCTGTCAAGGCAGATCGCTGTTTTTCTATCCGCAGTCAAGCAAAAAGCAGATCACCCTGCTGCGGGGGGAAGCCCGCATCGGGCAAAACGCACTCCCGCCAAACTATCATTTCTGATAGGGCATTATTTTCCATTTCGTTTATACTTTAATCGTAGGATAGTAGGCTTTGCCGTATCAGGCGCATCAGGGCGGCGCTGCATGCCCGCCTATCACGCGAAAACGGCAACGAAGAACAAAAATAGTACGCAGCAATTCAGTTAGGAGGAAGACGGAATGGCCTTTTGTACAAACTGCGGTTCCAAGGTGGAGGACGGCACAAAGTTTTGTCCCAATTGTGGGCAGAGTATAGAGACGAACACGGCAAGTCCCGTTGTGGAAACTGCCGCTGTCGTGCAGGCTCCCCAAGAAGAAGCAACACAGGCGCAGCCGCCGCAGCAGAGCTATCAGCCGCCACAGCAGAGCTATCAGCCCTCGCAGCAGACATTTGAAGCGGCCGAGCCGCCAAAGCAGAAAAAGCCGCTGAACAAGACGCTGCTGTTCATCATCTTGGGAGCGGTGCTTGCAGTCGTCCTTGCAGTCGTATTGATCGTCGTGCTCAGCGCAAACTGCGGCGGCACTGCGGTCTCAACGGATCCCAATGTGGGCGTCTACACAGCCTCACAGGCAGAGATGCTCGGCATCACCATGGACGTGAGCGATCTGTTTGAAAACGGCGTCACCATCGAGCTGAAGGACAAAGGCAAGTGCGTGATGAACGTGGACGGCACCACCGGCAACGGCACTTGGACGCTCACAGACGGCGTGTTCCACATCAAGGGCGGCGGTTTGGACTGCGACGGCACCTTGGGCGCGGGACAAATGACGATCGAGAACATGCTGGGCATGGGGGTTTCCATGCTGCTTGTGCGCGAGGGCGGCGCCGCTGCGGACAACACCGACGGCACGACCACTGTCCCACAGGGCAGCACCGTCATCGAAGCAAGCGAGCTGCAAAAGCAGTGGGCAGGCACTTGGTACGGCTGCCTGTATGTCGATTCGACTACGGGTGATATGGCGCAGTACGAGGAAGGCGTCTACAACGTATACATGGTGGTGGATATCGACGGTGAGGGCAACGGTGATCTGGCGCTGTATGTCGAGGGCAACGACAAGGCGTTGGCGCTTGCCAACTGCACCGCGTCGAGCGACTATCTCAGTGTCGTCGATGGTTCCTTGGCAGGTCAAGAGATGTCCGCCTACGAATGGATGTTCATGCCCCTGTCGGACGACTTTCCCGACCTGTACATTGCAAGCAGCACGGCCTCGGACTTCAACGGCGACATGGATCTAAGCCTGTTTGTAAAGCAGTGGGGCAAGAGCTGGCAGGACGAGATCGACAGCGGATACATCTTTCTTCCCCCCGACTTAGACGCTTACACGCAGGCGATCGCAGACGGCGAGGAGCCGCCCTGCGGCTTTGCACCCTATGGCTATAACGGCGAAGCAGCGACAACCGAACCCGCCGACGAGCCTGCCGATACCGACGGCGGCGATGGCAGCGCGGACGCAGGCGGTCTGCTGCCCAACGAGCCGTCAAGCAGCGGCGACGGCGTGTTCGCGACCGACGAGGCCTTTTATCAATTTGCCAAGTGGCTGTGGGACATGGAGTACGACTATAGGGATGCCTATTGCGACTATGCTTCCTGCTTGGCGTACTGCGGCGTCGAGGGCTTTGACTACGGAAACGACGGCCCGAACAATGTGACGGACTTGGGCGACCACTACTTTTCATGGTACTCGCCCGATCAAACCATGCTGATCCACTGCGGCTTCCGCGGCAGGGAGGACGGCACTTGGATGCTTGCCAACTTCAACATCAGCGGCTTTAGCATTGACGACATTCCCGAAAGCATCACCGTGACCTATGATACGCCATAATTGGCGGTATCAAAAAACGGTTTCTAACTGAGCAAGAACAGCCACAAGGAAGGAAAAGAGTATGAAAAAGAACGCAAAAATATGCTTGGCGATCCTGCTGACGATCGGGATCCTGTTCTCCTTGACTGCCTGCGCAAAGGGGGCGGATGTTTCGGGCAAGTATCTCTGCGTAGGGCAAAGCTACTTCGATGAGGAGCCGACTGCGCCCGACGACGGCAGCTATATCGAACTGAAGAAAAACGGAAAGGGTACCTACTATTCGGGCTTCTCCTTTGACCTTAAGTGGAAGCTGGACGGCGAGGCCTTCACGGGCACGGTGTCCTTCTTAGGCTTGGAGGACACGATGAGCGGGACGCTCAAGGACGGCTATCTTGACGTGACCTACGGCGACATGCACCTGCAATTTCTCAAGGAGGGGGCGACCCTGCCCACAGGCGGCAGCGCGGCGGACGGTTCCGCCGGAACATCCACGGGTGAGACCGTCGTTACAGCGCCCGAGCGCAAGGGCGTCAACGCGAATGTCACCGTGGCGGACGGCCTTTTGGACGCCATGAGCAATGCGGCTCCCGTGTTGGATATCTGCCTCTCAGGCGATTGGTACGGCTGGGTTTCGATCACCAACATCTGGGGCGCGGATTCCACCGAGGACGAATTCTTGGATGCGACTGCCATCGTCAAGAAAAGCTCCAGTGCGGATCGTTACTATTTCGAGGTTTACCTCAGCGACGATCCTGCGGACAGCTTGGCCTTTGTGTCCATGTGGATCGAGACGGATCCCGACGACAAGACCCTCACGCCCGACATCGGCACAGAGGATGCTTGGATGAACGAGACCTACCTGACCGCGGCTGATGAGGCCGACCTCACGACCGCTGTATCGGCGGACGGCGGCCTGTACTTTGCACCCTATGCCTTCACCTACTACTCGGGGGATATGGGCTGCACCGTGGAGATGTTCTTCCGCAAGAGCGGTCTTCGCTGGAATGAGAATACGGATCGCCTGCCGCCCTACTACGAGACCTATGCGGCGGGTCTAAATTAGGATCTGTTCTTAGGTGATCTAAAAGCCGCTGTATGGTTGCAGCGGCTTTTTCATGCATAAAAAAACGGTTCAATGTCAATAGTTGGGGTAGTGTGAATGTTAAGTAGCACAGGG
>CAZBBX010000024.1:0-32493 GCA_964490325.1 uncultured Oscillospiraceae bacterium | reverse complement strand
TACCAGTTCTTGATGCGCAGGACGCTGTTGTACAGCTGCGCGGAGTAGAGGGTGGTCGACTCGGAATCGACGGTCAGGTCGATGTACGGACGGAACACCAGCTCGTAGCCTTCGCTCTGCGCATTGACACCGCTTACGATGACGGAGAAGATGATCGTGTCGCCGGAGCTTCCGAACACGGTCACGCCCGCTGCGCGCAGCGCTTCGACCAGCTCGGCCGTCGTCATGTTCTCACACTCTTCCGTCCAAGTGAAGTCGGTGACCAGCTGGACCTTCTTCTGCAGGCGATCCACGCCCAGATACTGGCCGTCGGTCAGCTTATCCTTGTTGCAGAGGTAGAAGCCGAAGTTGAAGCTGTCGCCGGCATTCAGAGTTGCCTTCAATGCGCTCACTTCGACGCCTGCGCCAAAGCGGATCGCATCCCAAGATCCTGCTCTTGCCTGTGCGCCCAGGTTGTTCATCACGTTCAGCGCGGGGATCACGTTTTCCCTGTAGGTGTAGCCGCACTTGGTGCAGGTGTAGGTCGTGAAGCCCTCACTGATCGCCGTGGGAGCCGTGACAACGCCTTCACCATAGGTGCAGTTCTCAGTCTCCTTCTCTTCGCAGACGGAGCAGGTATGGGTATGCGTGCCATTGTTATTGTTGACCCAAGCGCCCCAAGTATGAGGTACGATGGGGGTCGGTGTATCCTGATAGCTGTAACCGCAGACCGTGCAGGTGTGGGTCGTGTAGCCCGCAGCCGTGCAGGTAGGAGCCGTCACAACATCGTTGTACGTGCAGTTCGCGTCCTCGGTCTCGCCGCAGACGGTGCAGGTACGGGTATGCGTGCCATTGTTATTGCTCGTCCAATCGCCCCAAGTATGACCAAGCGCGGTGGTCGGCGTATCCTGATAGCTGTAACCGCAGACCGTGCAGGTGTGGGTCGTGTAGCCCGCAGCCGTGCAGGTAGGAGCCGTCACAACGCCTTCACCATAGGTGCAGTTCTCGGTCTCGGTCTCTTCGCAGCCCGAGCAGGTACGGGTGTGCGTACCGTCACCATTGCTCGTCCAATCGCCCCACGTATGCTCATGCGCGGAAGGACGCGCGCCCACCGTGATGCTGCCGCCGTTGACGATGAGGCTGGTCGGGTTCTCGCCGTAGACCGTTGTGTCGTTGTTCGCCGTACGGAGAGCGCCCTCTTCGGTGTTGGTGGCCTCGCTGTAATCGTAAGCAAATACGACCTCCGCCACCGACTGCGAATAGTTCGTGCTTGTGGAATGATCCACCTCGGGCACCGAGATGGTGATCTTTGTGCCGGCGGGAACGGTGCCGTCGGGGCTGGCGGCGGTACCGCCGTTCAGCTTGATGCGAAGCCGCGCAATGGCGTACTCCGTCTTGCCATTGATCTCGGCGCTCATAAGGCCTTCATAAGCGGTGTTGACGTACAGACCCTTCGTATCAATGAGGCTGAGGCTGGCTTTGTAATAGGTGACCTCATATTGATCCGTCCAGGAAAGAAGTCCACTGGTCGGCAAAGCAACGGGAGTTGCAGCTCCCTCCACAATATACTCGTCATCGTCCGCGTTATAGGTGCTCTTCACCAGCGGATTATAGGTCGTGTCAAAATAAAACGACTCTACCGGCACCGAAGTCTCGATGCGAGCGCGAAGCAGGTAGCAACAGTACAGGTACTCTGTACCATACACTGCCTCCGTGTTGTTGATGATGAACACTGGGTATAGGTAGGTCACGCCCTGTGAAGTCATTTCGGCGGTATAGTAATCACCATATACCATCTCAAAGACGTTTGATTCTGCCACAGTTCCGCCTACAGCCATCGTCATCGTGGGCAGCAGGGCCAACACCATGACTAAAGCTACAAGAACTGCCAAGATCCTCTTTCCTGTATGCATAGTCTCTCCTTCCGGTCGGCCTTGCCGACGTTAATATACGTTTACAGTATAAACAAACCGACCGTCAAAGTCAATTCAAAATGGCAATTTTTCGTGTACGTTTTTCCCATATACCCATATAAATTTGCCGCTTGCGCTGCAAAACTTATAATTTTTTCAGCTTCCTTACGAATGGTACAAACCTATGCATCAACGGTACAAAGCTGCTTCCTGCCTCTTGTTTTTTTTTGCTGCGCATACTATGATACAGTATAGACGCATTTGTAAGCGAAAAAGGAGCGCGCATGAACAAGATCGGCTTTTCCAACAAGCGCTACTGCCTGCTGCAGTCCGAGCATATCCGCGACCGCATCGCCGCCTTTGGGGGCAAGCTGTACTTGGAGTTTGGCGGCAAGCTGTACGACGACCACCACGCGGCACGGGTGCTGCCCGGCTTCCTGCCCGACAGCAAGCTCAAGATGCTTGCAGAGCTGAAGGAGCAGGCGGAGATCGTCGTGGTCATCAATGCCTACGACATCGAGAAGAACAAAAAACGCGGGGATCTGGGCATCACCTACGATGTGGATGTGCTGCGCCTCATCGACGCCTTCCACGCCTATGGCCTTACCGTGGGCAGCGTGGTGCTGACGCGCTATGCTGCGCAAGCTGCCGCGGCCGTCTTTGAAGCGCGGCTCACGGCCTTGGGCATACGGGTGTACCACCACTATCCCATCCCCGACTATCCCGCCAACGTTCCCCTCATCCTCAGCAGCGAGGGCTTTGGCCGCAACGACTATGTGGAGACGAATAAGCCCCTGGTGGTCGTCACCGCACCCGGACCCGGCAGCGGCAAGATGGCCGTTTGCCTGTCCCAGCTGTATCATGAGCAGCTGCGCGGCCGCAAGGCGGGCTATGCCAAGTTCGAGACCTTCCCCGTGTGGAACCTGCCGCTCAAGCATCCCGTCAACCTTGCCTACGAGTCCGCCACCACCGACCTTGATGATGTGAACATCATCGATCCCTATCATCTGGAGGCCTACGGCAAGACCGCCGTCAACTACAACCGCGATGTGGAGATCTTTCCCGTGCTGCAGGCCGTCTTTGCAAGCCTGTTTGGCAGCTCGCCCTACCGTTCGCCCACCGACATGGGCGTGAACATGGCGGGCTTTTGCATCACGGACGAGGACGCCGTGTGCAGCGCCGCCAAGCAGGAGATCCTGCGGCGGTACTTCGCCGCGCTTGTGGGTCAAAAGCAGGGGACGGTCGACGCTGCGGAGCTGAACAAGCTAAGGGTGTTGATGCAGCAGGCGGGGGTTGGCGAAAAGGATCGTCCCGTCATTGCATCCGCACGGGATCGCGCCGCGGCTACCGACGGCCCCGCCGCCGCGCTGGAGCTGCCCGACGGTCAGATCGTCAGCGGCAAAAGCTCCGCCCTCATGGGCGCGACCGCCTCGACCCTGCTCAACGCGCTCAAGACCTTGGGCGGTATACGCGATGAGCTGCGCCTCATCTCCCCCGTGGTCATCGAGCCGATCCAGCGCCTCAAGACCGAGCATCTCAAGAGTCAAAATCCCCAGCTCCACAGCGATGAGATCCTCTTGGCGCTGTCCATCTGCGCCGCCACCAATCCAACGGCGGAGCTTGCTTTGGCACAGCTTGGCAAGTTAGAGGGCTGCGAGATGCACACCACCGTGATCCTCTCCTCCGTGGATGCAGAGCTATTACGGCGGCTTGGCATACGCGTGACCTCCGATCCCGTCTATCAGACCAAACGGCTGTATCATCGGTAGAAAGTTCCTATATTAATTGGGAGGAAGGCAAATGGAGATAGAAAGCCGAGAGCTGCGGCTGCGAGACGGCAGGCAAGCGATCATCCGCAGCGCCAAAGAAGCCGACGCCTTAGGTCTGTTGGCGGTGCTGCGGGACACCAACGCGGAGACCGACTTTATGGCGCGCTATCCCGATGAGATCCGCTTTACGGTCGAGCAGGAGGCCGAATACCTGCGCGCACAGCGGGAGGCCGCGGACTGCTGCCTGCTCGTTGCGGAGGTGGACGGCCGCTTGGTGGGCAGCGCGGGCTTTGCCCCCGTGTCCCGTTACGAACGCTGCCGCCACCGTGCCGAGCTGGGCATTGCCCTTCTGCAGGCGTATTGGGGCGAGGGCTTGGGCAGCGCTCTGATGGAAATGCTGGTCGGCGCCGCACGGGCGGCGGGCTATCGTCAAATGGAGCTGGACGTTGTAAAGGAGAACACGCGGGCACAGAGGCTCTATGCGCGCTTTGGCTTTGTGATCTGCGGCTGCCGTCCCCGCGCATTTTGCTATCGGGACGGGCGCGAAGCGGATGAGCTTATGATGACCTTGGATCTTTCGGCAGAAGGGTGATCGATGCGGGCTGCGAATCAAATGCAGCGGCGTTTTCGCTTATAAAACGAAAAAAGGAACCGTTCCCCGCAGGGACGGCTCCTTTTTTGCTTTTGATTAGGGTCGGATGCTGCGTTTACCCGACGGCGGACGAGGCCAAGGGTCAATACGCCTGTCTGTACAGCTCCACGGCGTTGCCCTTGTGCAGGGGACGGGGATTGTCCGTCAGGCAGGCGTCCAGTACGGCGGAGGCGGCCATCTTCTCAAAGCTGTCCTCGCTTGCACCCGCCGCCTTGAGCCCCTGCGGGATGCCCACGGCGCTGCGCAGGGTGCGCACCGCGTCCACGGCGGCTTTGCGATACTGCTCCTCCGTCATGTTCGCCGTCCCATGCACGCCCATGGCCTTGGCAATGGCGCGGAAGCGATTGCCCGTAAACGCTGCGTTATACTCCATGACCGTGGGCAGCAGGATGGCGTTTGCCACGCCGTGCGCAATGTGATGCACCGCGCTCAAGGGATGGGCCAAGGCGTGACAGGCGCCAAGGCCGCAGTTGGAGAAGGCCATGCCCGCCAGATACTGTCCCAGCGCCATCGCTTCCCTTGCCGCAGGCAGGGAGCAGGACTCCTTGAGATTTCCCGCGATCAGCTCGACAGCCTTTAGGGCAAAGATGTCCGTCATCGCCCAAGCGCGGCGCGAGCAGTATGCCTCGATGGCGTGGGTGAGCGCGTCCATGCCCGTGGCGGCAGCCAGCGGCTGCGGCATTCCCGCCATCATGGAAGCGTCGATGAACGCCACCTCGGGAATGCAGTTGTCGTCCGCACAGAGGAACTTGCGCTGCTTTTGCGTGTCGGTGACCACATAGTCCACCGTGACCTCGGAGGCCGTTCCCGCCGTGGTCGGCACCGCAAACAGGCACACGCCGCGATGCGCGGTCTGCCCAACCGATTCGAGACTGCGCACATCGCCATGCTTGGGGTTGGCAGCAATGATGCTCACGCCCTTGGCGGTGTCGATAGCGGAGCCGCCGCCCACCGCAATGAGAAAATCGCTGTCCGACTCGTAAAAGGCGTGCAGTGCCGTTTGGATCCCCTCGATGTTGGGATTGGGCTGTACGCCGTCAAAGATGGTGAAGTCCACCCCGCGGCTTTGCAGCGAAGCAAAGACGGGCCGCAGCGTGCCAAGCTTCAGCAGCATCGCGTCCGTGATGATAAAGGCGTGGGCAAAGCGGCGCTCGACCGCCTCGTCCCCGATCTTTTGGACGCAGCCGTTGCCAAAGTAGCTCTCCGTATTGAGAATGATATGTTGGATCTTGTTTTCCATGCTTGTATCTTACCATAGCCGCACGAGGGGCGCAATAGCTTTTGCCCCTGTATGGGCGATTCTTTGGACGAAAAACGGAGACGCAGGCCGCGTCTCCGCTGTTTAGGAAAAGTAGGACAGGCGCTGCACCCTTCAAGGCGCAATGCTTTTATCAGAGGGCTTTCATGCCGTGGGCAGGGTGACGAAGAAGTATTCGTACATTTGCTTTGCGCCGTCCGCAAGGCGCGGGCCGGGGCGGGAAAGCTCGTTGTTTTGCAGGTTTAGGATCGCGCCGTTCTTAACGGCGGTCACGCCCTCCCAACCCGTGCGGGAGAGGATCTCCTCGGTGGGGGTCGGGCCTGTACCGTAGTACATGGAGATGGTCACGATGTAATCGGGATCGCGCTCCAGTACCTGCTCCTCGGAGACCTCCGCCCAGCCGCTCACATCGGCAAAGCAGTTGGTCAGCCCCAGCATCTCGGCGATCTCGTTCATGAAGGTGCCGCTGCCTGCCGTCCACAGGCCGTACTCCAAGGGGGATACCTCAAAGTAGACCGTCTTACCCTCGCCCTCGGCCGCGTGGCTCGCCGCCTCGGCAAAGCTTGTCTGCATCGATAAGATGACGGCTGCCGCCTCGTCGGTCTTGCCCATTAGGGCGCCGATGAGGGTGATGGCCTCGTATACGCCCGCAATGTCCTGCGCGTTGCTGACCACCACCGCGATCCCCGCGTTGGTGAGCTGCTCCACCTGCTCCTTGTCCTGGTTCATGGTGCTCATCAGCAGCACCTGCGGCTGCAGTGCAATGATCTGCTCCAGATTGGTCGCGTAACCCGACTCAACGGAGGGAACGTCCGACACCTCGGGAGGATAGTCACAGTATTCGCCGCGTCCCACCAGCGTGTCCCCTGCCCCGATGGCGTAGAGGATCTCGCAGTCGGCTGCGGTCAACGCCACCACGCGGGTGGCAGGCTCCGCCAAGCTGACCTCGCGCCCCATCATGTCGGTGACGATGACGGAGGCGTCAACGGGTGCGTCGGTGGCGGGTGCGTCGGTGACGGCGGGCGCGTCGGTGACGGGCGCGTCGGTGACGACGGGTGTGCTCGATCCCGCGCAGCCGACCAAGGCGGTCAGCAGCAGGATGGCGAGCAGCAGGGAAAGGATCTTGTTTTTCTGCATGGCATACTTGCCCCTTTCTGATATTCGTCGAACAGAGAAGGAGCAAATAAAAAAGCTGCTCCCTCGGCATCGAGGAGCAACTTCAAAAAGCACGGGTACCCCAATACCCCTGCAGTTTCACTCGATTCCGGAAGTTTTCATGCACAAACAGGTCTCCCGACTTGGCTTCGTCCGCAAGGACGCCTTCCCATCGCATCAAGATGCGGCAGTGGCCTTGTGTCCTCTTGTCAGCTTCACGGTTACCGGGCTAGTGCGGGACTTGCACCCGCTTCCCACGCGGCCTCGGCCGCGGCACTTTCGCGCATTGGTGCACGCTGTTCAACTATAGCCATTATACCGTTTCCGCCGCCGCTGTCAAGCAGGAATAAGGCGTACAGAGGGGGAACTTTTCTTAATTTTACAGCAAGACCCGACGAGGCAGACTGCGTCGTCGGGTCCTTGGGAGGGAGTATCTTAGGATGAAGAAGCTTACTTTAGGAACAGGGGCGCAAACAGCAGCGCCACGATGCTCATCAACTTAATGAGGATGTTCAGGGAGGGGCCTGCCGTGTCCTTCAGCGGGTCGCCCACGGTGTCGCCGATGACCGCGGCGCGGTGCTGCTCGGTGCCCTTTTCGCTCTCCTCGACCTTCTTTTTGGCATTGTCCCAAGCGCCGCCGCTGTTGGCCATCATCAGCGCCAGCAGCACGCCGCCCAGTGCCGCCCCGATGAGCATTCCCGCCAGCGCCTCCTTGCCGATCAAAAGTCCCACTAAGACGGGCGCCGCCACCGCCATCAGCCCCGGAAGGATCATTTCCTTCAGCGCCGCGTTCGTGGCGATGCTCACGCACTTTTCATATTCGGGCAGCGCCTCGCCCGTGAGGATACCCACGATCTCGCGAAACTGCCTGTGTACCTCGTTGATCATCGTGACGGCCGCACGCGATACGGCGTCGATTGCCATGGACGAGAACAAGAACGCCAGTCCGCCGCCGATGAACAGACCGCCGATGACCTTGGCGCTCAAGAGGTTCACCGCCGTCAGTCCCACCGTGCCCGCATAGGAGCTGAGCAGCGCCAGCGTCGTCAGCGCCGCCGAACCGATGGAGAAGCCCTTGCCGATCGCCGCCGTTGTGTTGCCCACCGAATCCAAATGATCCGTGATATTCCGCACGTTTTCGGGCATTCCCGCCATCTGCGCAATGCCGCCTGCGTTGTCCGCGATGGGTCCGTAGGCGTCCACCGCGATGATGGAGCCGACCGTCGCCAGCATTCCAAGCGCCGACAAAGCCACGCCGAACACGCCGCTTTCCATATAGGACAGGATGACCGCCGCTGCGATCACCACGATGGGGATCGCCGTGCTGCGCATACCCACGGACAGCCCCTCCAAGATGTTGGTCGCAGGCCCCGTCTTGCTCTGCTTGACGATGCCCTTTACAAAGCGGAAGCGGTCGGAGGTGTACCACTCCGTTGCAAGCCCGATGATGACGCCCGAGACGATACCCGTCAGGATGGCGATAAAGTGGCAGCTCTCATTGAGCAAATAGTGATCGATCAAAAACGCCGCGACAAGGAACAGTCCCATGCTCACATAGGTGCCGCCCATCATGATGCGCTGCGGGTCGCCCCTGCGCATCAGGCGCACGAACAGCACGCCTGCCAGCGCCGCCGCCGCTCCCGCCGCGCACAGCGCAAACACAAAGCCCGCTCCCGTGGAGCCGTATGCCGCTATGCCAAGGATCAGTGAGGAGACGATCGCGCCCACATAGGACTCGAACAGATCCGCACCCATGCCCGCGACGTCGCCCACGTTATCGCCCACATTGTCCGCGATGACGGCAGGGTTGCGGGGGTCGTCCTCGGGTATGCCCGCTTCCACCTTGCCCACAAGATCCGCGCCCACATCCGCCGCCTTGGTGTAGATGCCGCCGCCCACACGGGCAAAGAGCGCAACCATGCTCGCGCCCAGAGAAAAGCTCGTCACGATGGTCATGTTGCCAAACAGCAAATAGCAGACCGTCACGCCGCAAAGCCCCAGCGCCACCACCGTCAGCCCCATCACGGAGCCGCCGCGGAACGCCACATGCAATGCTTCGCTCTCGCTGCGCTCCGCCGCCTCCGCCGTGCGAACGTTGGAGGCCGTGGCGCTGCGCATACCGATGAAGCCCGCCGTCATGGAAAGGATCGCGCCCACCGCAAAGCTGACCGAGCTGCGCCAGCCAAGCTGCGGGATGAACAGGAACAGGATGAATAAGAATGCCGCGAACACGCCGATAATGAGATATTCCCGCTTCAAAAACGCCATCGCACCGCCGCGGATGTAGCTTGAGATCTCTCCCGCCCGCTTGTTTAGCACCGGGATCTTGCCGTTCAACCGCAGAAACAGCAGCGCCACCAAAAAGGTGAGCGCCGCAATGCCGATCGCCATCCAGCTTGCCATGTTTGTCCTCCCATATTGAAACGCAGAATTGAGACTGCTCAGACCGTCCGATGACGCAAACGTTTGCGTCTTTGACAATACATATAATACAGGATGATGCACCAAAATGCAAGCCTTTTTAGTAATTTTATGATATTTTATTGTCATTTTCTTGCATATTCGGATTTTTGAAACCAGTAAGCTCCAAACAAATACCTTGGAATTACTCAAACGCTTGCGTAGTCAAAGCCAAGCGCGGGACGGTGCGGTATTTTTCCGCAAAACTTTCTGCCTTATTTTTCTAAATTTCTGCCTTATTTTTCAAAAAGTACTTGACAGAAAGTCGGCAGGGGTGTACTATCCTAATAAAGAACTATTACTAATAAGGAATTATTACTATGATACGCCGCAACACCATCCAATGCGCACTGGCGCTCGAGACCGTCAACAAGCTAAAAGACCACGCCACAGCTGACGAGGTCTATCTGGAGATCGCAAAGGCGCAGCCGCACATCAGCCGCGGGACGGTGTATCGAAACCTCAACAGGCTGGCGCAGGAGGGCAAGATCCGCAGGATTGAGGTGCCCAACGGGGCGGATCGCTTCGACCACAACTGCGCCGCGCATTACCATGTGCGCTGCGAAAAGTGCGGTCGGGTGTTCGATGTGGACATGGACTGCATACACGACCTTGACAAGCGCATACGTGATGCGCACGGTTTTCAGTTCACGGGCTGCGACGTTCTGTTTTCGGGCGTCTGCCCCGACTGCTTGGCACGCGACGACGCCGCAAGGGGCGGCTCGAAATAAAGAAAAAAGAAAGGAACTATGGATATGAGAAGCATTGCAACACTGGATCTGCAGTATGCGCACAGATTTTACGGCTTTAAAGGGGAGGCGCAGTATCTGCACGGACACACGGGACATCTGACCATCGAGGTGGAGGACAGCGTCAACATGGGCGTCAACATGGTCTTCCCCTGCAACGAAATCCAAAAGACCGCCTGGGCGCTGCTCAAGAACTTCGACCACGCGACCATCCTGCGCGAGGATGACCCGCTGCTGCCTGCGCTGCTTTCGGTCTACGAGGAGCAGGGCATCCGCAACGGCGCTCCCACCAACAAGATGAAGGGCCCCGCCTTCCAAACCGAGCTGGCGACCGCCTATCCCGAGTGCCGCCTGGTCGTGACCAAGGAGACCATGACCGTCGAGGGCATGATAAAGATCGTGTACGATCTGCTCAAGGACAAGCTGAACATCGTCAAGCTCACCTTCACCAGCGGCGTCAACGCGGCAAGCGAGGAGTACAAGCCCACAAAGACCATCGAACGCTGCCCGCTGTGCGGCATCGCTCTGAACGAAAACGGCGTCTGCCCCAAGTGCGGCTATCGTAAGTAAGGGCTGCGGCAGGACATAAAAAGGCACAAAGGCTCGGAAGGTCAGCTTTCCGAGCTTTTTTCATGCAGCGCCGCGCCTTGACCCGTTCTGCAAGAATTTACAACTCTCTAACACGATCTTTGGTATGCTCTCTGGTAAGGGGGCGATCTGATGGCTGCGATCCTGATCGTCGAAGACGAACGACCGATCAACGAACTGATCTTTTCTGCCCTGCGCGGAATGGGGCACGACTGCACGGCGGCCTTCTGCGGCCGCGACGCCGTGACCCTTGCAAGGGAGCGGAGCTTTGATCTGCTTATTTTAGATGTGATGCTGCCCGACATCGACGGGTTTTCGGTGCTTGGCTTGGTGCGCGGCGTGCCGACGATCTTTTTGACCGCGCTTGGCGCCGCCGCCGACAAGGTAAAGGGCTTTACACCGGGGGCGGACGACTACATCACCAAACCCTTTTCCCTTACGGAGCTGCTGCTGCGCGTGACGGCGGTGCTGCGCCGCACAAAGCGTGCGGACGCCGCGTATGAGATCGGCGAGCTGCGGGTGCTGTTCGACGCCAAGCAGGTCTTTTTGCGCGGCGAACCCGTGGAGCTGACGATGCAGGAGTTCAACCTGCTGCAGGTGCTCATCGAGCAACGGAACATTGCCCTGACGCGGCAGCGCCTGCTGACCGAGGCGTGGGGCGTGGATTTTGTCGGCGAGAGCCGCACCGTGGACGTCCACATTCAAAAGCTGCGCAAGAAGTTAGAGCTGGAGGATCGCATCCAAACGGTGTACAAGCTGGGCTATCGCTTTGTGGGGTAGGATATGAAGCTGTGGAGCAAGGTCTATCTGATCACGGTGGGGCTGTTTTTGCTGGTGCTGTGCGGCCTGCTGCTTGCGATCACCCTGCCTGCCGTCTCGGCAAGGCTGATGGCGGTGCGGGAGGCGGGGCTTGACGAGGTCTATGCCATCTCCCGTTCACTGGACAACGCCTTCAGTGCGGAGGGTCTGGACAGGCGACAGAGCGCAGGCACCTTTGGCGACTACTACGCAGCGCGGGGCGTGGGGCTGTATGTGGGCAGCGAGCAGGAAACGCTGTACGATTCCCTGCCCTTCCCCATAGACCTGCCCTGCGGAAAGCTGCAATTTATATGGCAGGGCGGCGACTGCTGCCTTTGCATCGCGGATGCACTGCGTTCGGGCTGCACCCTACTCTACTGCAAGCCCGTCACGGATGCGGTGAACGCCTGCCAAAAAAGCATCCTGCTGGCGCTTGCGGCGGGCACGGCGGCTTTGATCGCGCTGTGCGTGCTGATCTACCTGCTGCTGCGGCGGGTCAACCGCCCCATGGAGCGCCTTGCACATGAGCTGAAGACGCCGCTGACCGCCATTTCGGGCTATGCGCAGATGATCCAACTCACCGCCATGAACGATGAGCAGCGCTACAACGCCACGCAGTACATCATCGAGGAGAGCGGCAGGCTCAGCGCCATCACCAACAAGCTGCTGACCCTTGCGGATCTGCGCGACGGAGCCGTGGAACGCGAGCCTCTGTCCGTGGAGGAACTGTTTTCCACCGCCGCCGAGACCTATCCCCGCGTCCGCTTTGACGCGGGGGGCAGCGCATCTATGGGGACAAGGCGCTGCTTAAGAGCCTTATCAACAATCTTGTCGCCAACGCGCTGAAGGCCTCGGGGGAGGACGGCGTGGTGGAGCTGCACGCCGAAAAGGGCGTTATCACGGTGACGGATCACGGTACGGGCATGGACAAAAAGCAGCTTGCCTATGTCAACCATCCTGCGGAGACAGAGAATCCCAAGCAGCGCAGCGGCTTTGGCGTGCCGCTGTGCCATGAGATCGCAAGGCTGCATAAGGCAAGCCTGCATTTTAGCTCCGAAGTGGGGGTCGGCACCACCGCCACGCTGCGTTTTACAGATCCATAACAGGTCCATGAGGACTTGCTAACACGGCGCATGGTAGGATACGGCGAAAGGAAGTGATCCCATGAAGCAACTAAAAAAGCATCGGGTGCTGTGGATCGCCATTGCAGGCGCAACAGCGGGAATGCTGCTCGCAGGCGGCATCTTGGCGTGCAGCATGAGCAATTTGATGGGCGAACGTGACTTTACTGCCACCGCGGACAGTGCCGCCAACACCGACGCCCTCCCTTTGGACGCCTCCGCTTCTGCGGACGCCGCAATAGCCGTCTCCACCCCCGTCCCCCTGTCGGCGGCGACTCTTGAACAGATCGACGCCTTCAACCAGCAGCGGCGCAGCACGCGCATTCCGAACCTTGGCGTTTCGGCCTACGCCGCAAGCGGCTGGGAGCAGTATACCCCCGCCACGCTGACGACGACCCTGCCCCACGCCATAGCGGAGGCCGCGGACTATATCTCCGATCTGTTTGACGTGCAGCTTTCCTTTGTCACCTATTCCGCCGCGATCCTGCAAGACGCGGACGCTGCGTCGGCCACGCAAAGCGGAGAGGGCTATGCGTACTTCTCGTCGGGAACGGAAGCCACCGCCGATGCAAGCGCTGCGCCTGCGGAAAGCGACGCCGTGACCGCAGCGGAGGCAAGCCCCGATCCCGCTGCGGACGGCGCGCAGCTGTACATCGTCTTTTCCGAAACGGACGAGCTTGCCAAGGAGGGCAAGACCATACATTTTGCCTTCTACCGCGACAGCTCCGGCTACCGGCCCCCCCTTGTGCAGCTGTCCTTCAACGAGGGCGAGTTCCTCTGCACCCTGCGGCTGGACGATCTGAGCCTTGTGAACCTCGACCGCGCTCTCACGCCGACGGGTGACGGCAAGCAGCTTTCCAAGAACGCTGACGCTGTGGCGGCGCTGCTGGGCGGCGAGGTCGACGAGCTGATCGTGCTCGCCGACAACGAGCTTGGCGATTTGAAGAGCGAGGTCTGCGGCCTTACGCTCAAAAACGGCGACTGCGCGGCGTTCACCGCCATCAACGGCGAGCTTTGCGCGCTCAGTGTGCTGTATCCCGACCGAGCGACGCTGTGGGAGCTTCCCTCCTTCGGTGCGGACATTCGCGCCACCGAACCGTATGTGCAGCACGCCTGTGCAGCGGCGGACTTTATTGAGGGCGCGCCCGAAAGGGGCGATATGACGCGGGATGCGGCGGAGCTGCTGTATCGGAAATTTCTTCGGGCGGCGGCGGGAGCCACCTCCGACACGGGCTCGCTGCGCCAATACAAGCTGACCTTCTATCTCGATCAAAGCGGCGCCCGCGAGAACTACTGGCACATCGAGGGCGAGGAAATGACCATGGACATTGCGGCAAGGAGCGGCGCCATCATCACTTGCGTGTGCAGCGATCTTTGCAACCGCAGAGCCGGCCCCGACCTAAGCAAGCTCTCCTATACGGACATGGGCGGCACGGAATACGCGGCGTATGTGCAAAAGCTTGGCGAGGTCGCCTTTGGGGAAGACCGCGTCGCCTCCGTTGACGTCAGCTCGGTGACGGACGGGCATGACTGCGTGATGCGTCTGCTGCTTGATAACGACGCCGAGTACGACCTGTACTTTACCGACGGTTTGCTGACAAAGATGCTGTACTACTTTAACAAGGCGTACCGGGATACGGCGGAGGGCTGGCCTGCCGACAATCTGCTTGTCAACACCCTGACGGGCGAGACCTTCTATCCGGAGCCGTAGCGCGGCTTTCGCAGCAGGCAGAAAACAAAAAAGCTCGGGACGCGGCGTCTCGGGCTTTTCTTATTAGATAAGGTGCGAAGGTTTAGGCTTTTTCACTTTCCGCGTCCGGTGCGTCGTCCTCCGCCTGCTCCTCCGCTGTCTGCTTCTTGCGGCGCAGGGTGAAAAAACCCGCAACGCTGACCAGCAGCGCCGCCAAGGCGTCGAAGATGACGTCCTTCATGGTGTCCGCCAAGGCGTCCCGACCGATGAGCGCCACACCCGCCTCGGTGGCGTACTTTTGCATGTTGAGCTTCAGTAGTCCGTCCATGGTGTACTCGTAGATCTCCCACACCGCGCCTGCCGCCAGTGCAAAGCAGAACGCGAACAGGCACACGAAGAAGGGATTGAGCTTGACGTCGATGCGCTCGGTGTCGTTGAGCAGGGTCACAAGGATGAAGCCCAGCGCCCCCAGCATCGCCCCCGAAAAGAAATGCAGCATGGTATCCCAATGCGGGACGTGATAGTAAAAATCGAACACCTCGCCAAGGAAGACCGCGCAGTAGAGGAACAGATAGTAGAGGATGTAGATGGGATTGGGGATGTCGAGCTTCCAACGCTTGGCAAACAGCGAGGGCAGTGACATGACGACAAGCCCCAACAGGCATTGCGTGAGCATCAGCAGATAGTCGCTCTTGCATTTGACGCTCTCGCCGTCGGGACAGCAGTCAGGCGCCAGCAGCAGGCGGACAAAGGCGTAGACCACGGAGGCGGCAAGGGACAAAAACAGGATGGTGGCCACGATGCTGCGCCACTTTCTTTTGCGTTTTTTGTTGAGCTTTCCTTCTTGCATGGCGATAGTCTTTCCCTTTCCGCTCTACTTCACGCGCCAATCGATGGGCGTAAGCCCCGCGTTTTCTAAAATTTCGTTCGTCTTGGAGAAGCAGCGGCAGCCGAAGAACCCGCTGTATGCGGACAGGGGACTGGGATGCGGCGCGCAGAGCTTCACATGCTTGGGGTTTGTGACGGAGGCCGCCTTGTCACGGGCATTGCGTCCCCACAGCAGAAAGACGATGGGCGTGTCCTTTTGATCCAGCTCCGCCACCACGCGGTCGGTGAAGATCTCCCAGCCCTTGCCCTTGTGACTGTTGGGCTGATGGGCGCGCACCGTCAGCACGGTGTTCAAAAGCAGCACGCCCTGCTCCGCCCAGCAGTGCAGATCCCCGCTTGCGGGGCGCGGCAGTCCAAGATCGCTTTCCAATTCGGTGAAAATGTTGACAAGGGAGGGCGGCGGCGGCGTGCCTGCGCCCACGGAAAAGCTGAGCCCCTGCGCCTGCCCCTCGCCGTGATAGGGATCCTGCCCGAAGATGACCGCCTTCACCTTGGAATAGGGCGTGCATTTGAGGGCGTTGAAGATGTCGTACATGCCGGGATAGATGGTGTTCGTGCGATACTCCTCGATGAGGAACTGCCTCAGCTGCACATAGTAGGGCTTGTCAAACTCGCCCTTTAAAATGTCGTCCCAATCGTTGCCCAAGCTTACCATGCTCCGCCTCCCTGTCCTTTTTTGAAAATGTAGCCTGCCTGCGCCTATTCGTAGCAGGCGTTCAAAACGGCAAATACATCGTCCCGCGTCAGCTTCTTGTACGAGCCGCAAAGCAGGGTCGAATCCGCAATGGCTCCAAGCTGCTCCCGCGCCGCGCCCAGCTCCTTGAGGATGGTCGCCATGCCGCTTTCGCGAATGAACGCAGCCAAGGCGTCTATGCCCGCGTTGGACAGCTCCTCCGCCGTGCGTCCCGTAGGATCGACGCCGAACACGTTGACGGCAAAACGGCAAAAGCGGGGGATCGCATAGGGGCGGATGAGACGGAAGTAGGGGATGGTCAGCGCTGAAAGCCCCATGCCGTGGGCGCAGTCGGTATACGCGCCCAGCTGATGCTCGATCTTGTGCACCTGCCAGTCCTGCTTCTTGGACAGCCCCGTGATGGTGTTGAGCGCCATGACCGCCGCCCACATGAGGTTGCTGCGCGCCTCGTAGTCCTGCGGGTCGCGTATGGCCTGCGGGGTGGCGTGCAGCAGCGAACGCATCACGCCCTCGATGATATAATCGGTGACATTGTCGTCCTCCCCCGAAAAGTACTGCTCGCACAGGTGGGAGAAGGCGTCGAACGCGCCGCTGACCATCTGGTAGCGCGGCAGGGTGTAGGTCAGCGTGGGATCCATGAGGGCAAAACGCGGATAGCTGACGGGGCCGAAGTTGTGTCCCACCTTGAGGCGCTCCGCCGTGTTGGTCAGGACGGAGCCGCCGTTCATCTCGGAGCCCGTGCCGACCATGGTGGGGATGGCGCCTACAGGCAGGGGCTGCCCCGTGTAGCGCTCGTTATGGATCCAGTAGCGCTGCCAGCAGTCGCCCTCCTCCCGCGCCATGACCGAAACGGCCTTGGCACAGTCGATGACGGAGCCGCCGCCCACCGCCAAGATGAGATCCACGCCCTCGCGCCGCGCCAAGTCCGCACCCTCCCGTGCCTTTTGATAGCTTGGGTTGGGGCGAACGTCGGTCAGCTCCACCCACCGCTTGCCGCAGGCCGAAAGCGTGGACAGGATGCGGTCGTACAGGCCGCTGCGCTTGATGGAGCCGCCGCCGTAACAGAGCAGCACGGTGGGGCCAAAGGGCTTTAGTTCCTCCGCAAGATGCTCAACGGCGTCAGCGCCAAAATGCACGCGGGTGGGGTTGTTGTAAAAAAAAACGTACAGCATGAGAGGGATCCGTCCTTTTATTGTATTGTCTCAGTATACCACAAAAGAGGCGTCCCGCGCAACGGAAAGCCCCTTTGCAAACGTGCAGTCTTGGCCTTGGCGGATGTGCGATGGAGAAAGCCCCCGCTTTGACCTACTCCAGCGCCTCGGCCTCCCCGCCCCCCACGGGGATGCGCAGTAGGGCGCTGTCCTCGCCGCAAAAGTAAACGTATCCGTCCACGATGCTGCACTCGCTGGCCTGCCCTTCGTACAGGCAGCGCTCCTGCCCCGCGGCAAGGTCGTAGGCGTACACGCCCGTGCCGCTGTCAAAATCGTTGTAGTACAGCACGCCGTTTGAAAGATTCAGGCCGTAGGCGGCGCGAGGCGTGAGGCATTCCCGTTCGCCGCCGTCAAGGGGCATGCGGTAAACGCCCGGCTCGTCATACACGTCCAAGAAGTACAGCCACTCGTCACCCACGTTCAGCTGCAGGGCAAAGCTCTCGCTCAGGCGTTCGACCTTGCCGCTGCGCAGACTTTGCCTGCAAAAGCCCGAAAGCGCATCGCCGTAGTCGCGCAGATAATACAGATACCCGCCGCTGACGCTGACATTTGTGACCGTGTCCTTGACAAGGGTCTTTAGGCCGCTCCCGTCCGCGTTCATGCGGCGCACGGGGCCGAAGCCCGTGGAGCCCTCGACAAAGTAGATATACGCATCCACCACGTTGACGCACCACACCGAGGCGTCATAGAGCTTTATAGGGTCGGAGCCGTCCAGGTTCATCGACCAAAGGCTGTCGCCGTCGTCCAGCCGTACATACAGCAGGCGGCCGTTCGGCAGCAGGTTGAGGTCGGAAGCCATCCCTTCCAAGAGGACGCGGCGACCCGTAAGGTCGGGGGCGGCGCTGTAGACGGCGTCCTTGCCGCAGTAGTACAAAAGGCCGTCCTTTGAAAGCACATAGCTGTAGTTCAGCTCGTTGCCGAGCGCCGCGCCGCGCTGCTCCGTGCCGCCGTCGGTCGAAGGCTCTGCGCAGGCGCAGACCGACAGCAGAAGGCAAATAAGGATCGCACAGGATCGTATCCGCTTGCCTGCAGCTCCCGTTTTTCTCATCGTTTCAGCCCTTCTCCCCGTCATTGGCGGCGTCCCCGAAGACCACGCGGAAATCCTCGAACAGGACGGGCAGGGTCTCTGTAAACGCATAGCCTAGGGCGCTGCCCTCCTTTTTGAAGAAGCGGCGATGGGCTTCCCGCCAACCCGCAAGGTCGGTGTTCTCCCCCTCGCGCAGCGCCTGCTGCTCGGTGATCTCGTTGAAGGGCGCTCTTGTGACGGCCGTGGTCTCGATGATGCAGCGGGGTCGTCCGTCCGCCTCCGTCACCACGCTCAGGTCTCCCACGCGGGGCGGCCGCTCCCCCTCTGCCTCGTAGGCATACGCGCAGCTTGCAGTGGCGCGCTTTTTCCCCGCAAGCACCAAGGCGAGCAGCTCGTTCGCGTCCATCTTGTCCCCGCCAAAGGCAAAGACCTCGTAGGGCGTACACGTTTGCTCCCTGCCGCTTGCCGCCAAATAGGTCTGAAAGAAAAGCTCCGCTTCCATATGCCCTCCCGCTACAGACCAAGTCCCGCCAAAAAGCGTCTTGCGGCCTGCCGCTCCCCGCTTGTTTCTACAGCGGTCTTGAAGGCCTCGGGAAAGCTGTCGCCGGGGATGCAGTAGGTATCCGCCCAGAACCGCGCCTTGCCGATGAGCCTGCCTGTGTTCTCGAACACCGCGTCCATGCTGTACAGCTCACGATAGCGGATGCTGTGGAAGCTGTGCACCATGACCAGCAGGTCGGGTGCGCGCATCTCGTAGGTCAGGTAGGCGTCGTCCGCGCCGTCGCCGTCGGTGTCCAGACGGTCAACGATCATCAGGTAGTGTGCGCCGTTGACCATGATGTCGCCGCCCACGCCCTTGTTGTATGCGATGCGGTTGTCGCCGCTGCGCGTGTACGCGCCCAGCTCACCCAAGCGATGCCCCGCCCCCTCGTTGGAAAGGTTCAGCCCCGCCTGCTTGTACGCCCACACCACGCTTGCAACGCACTGCATGCCGCGATAGTAGTAGGTGCCGTTGGCGTCGGTGATGGGCTTGTCCAGCTTTGCGCCCCACTGCGGATCCACGCCCCAATCGTCCTGCTGCTGGTAGGCGCCGCTTGCCTGATAGGGCACGGTCGCCCCTGCGTCCGCAAAGATGGTGAGCACGGACAGCGCTGCGCTCAGCACCCCTGCGCGGGTGTACACGCCTGCATCCGCGACATTGCGCCATATAAGCGCGTTGGCGTCGGCCACGTTCAGCGTCTCCTCGGCAGGCGTCTTGAGATAGTGCAGACCCTCCGCATCCACAATGCAGCGATAGTCGGACTGCACCGTCAGCGCATATGGTCCGCCAACGGCGCCGTCCGTGCCCAGCAGCCACACGCAGTATGTGCCGTCGATCTTAAACTGCGTAAAGCTCGTGCCCGAGACCGCGATCCAATCGGCGGAATCCGCGGCAGGCCGCAGCTCCACCGTGGTGAACGCATAGGCTTGCAGCTCCCGATCGCTTGTCAGATGCACGACCCCGTTTGCCGCGTACAGCTGCACGGGGGCGGGGGCGGCCGCCTCCGCCGCGGCAGGCTTTTGCACGACCCCTGCAAGCGCAAGCAGCAGGGCAAGGAAAAAGCAATTGGCGATCCTTTTCATCACGCCGCCTCCGTTGTAAGCGTCAGTTCGTCAAAGCCCTCCTGCAAAAGCACAAGGGCGCCGCCCTCCAAGCGGTATGCGCAGGCATAGCTCGACCCCGCTTGGGCGAACAGGAGCTGTCCCTCCGCTTCCGTCCAGCTGCCCGCAGCAGTGACGCCGTTCTGCGTGAGCGTATAGCTGCCGTCGGCTCTGAGCGTCAGCGTAAAGGACAGACCGTCCCCTTCGAAGTGCCAGACCCCTTCCAGCGGTACGGGCGTGGGACTTGGAACGGCGCTTGCCGTGGGCAAGGCGGTAAGCGTTGCTTGGGGCAGGGTCAATTCAACGGTCGCCGCCGTGGGTGCGGCGCTTGCCGTTGCTGCGGGCAGCTCCGCTTTAGGCGTGCCGCAGGCAAGCAGCATTGTCATGCTCAGGCACAGGCCAAGAAAAATGCAGCGCCGCATGGTTAGGTACCATTGGCTGCGGCGGTCAGCGCATCGGTGGCGCACTGCTCGGAGTAGCCC
Organism: uncultured Oscillospiraceae bacterium; assembly: GCA_964490325.1. Lineage (GTDB taxonomy): Bacteria > Bacillota > Clostridia > Christensenellales > CAG-138 > DAOPJM01. Next base: position 12,418 of record CAZBBX010000024.1, on the reverse strand, counting down.
CACATCAGCCCCTCGGGCAGGGTGCGCTGCCAGCTGAAGGCCTCCTTGTCGCCGCTGTGGTGATTGAGCATGACGCCCATGAACACCATGGAGGTGGAGATGCCGCCGTCCAGATTGTAGGCCTCCACGCAGCCAAGGTCAAAGAAGAGCTGCGCCAATTCGGGGATGCTCATGCCGTTGCTGTAGCCGTCCTGCCGACCATCGGCAACGATGGCAACAAAGTGTCCCTCCTCGACCATGCCCAAGCCGCAGCGGGGATTGAGCTGCGTGCCCTTTCCCTTGATCTCCAGCAGGGTCCCCTCGTGCACCAGCATGGGTCCAAAGGAGAAGCTGTTGTTCACGCCGCTTTCGTACAGGTCGTCGGCGGTGATCTCGCTCTTTGCAAACAGGCGCATCGTCAGGGTGTCATCGTAAAGCGCCATGGCCGCCTCGGAACGGTTGCGGCTGAACAGATAGCCATCGCGGATGAGGACGCCCTTCTTCTCCTTCTCGGCATTGATGAGGTTGTCGCCTGTGATCCACAGCACGGCCTTGTAGCGCTGCGCCATCAGCACCGGCGGACAGGTGTCCACGCCGTTGTGATAGACGGAGGCAAAGCCTGCGCGGAAGCTGTTGAACTCCCGCATGTAGATCTGCGCCACGAAGTAGACCAAGGGATAGTCCTTCCCGCGCCGCGTGACCGTGGTGACGGTGCGCGTGACCTCCACCGCCAGATATTCGGAACGGTAGGTCCACACCCCCGCCTCCTCGTCGGATTCGATCAGCTCCGTTTGGCTGTAGGGCAGCTCCACCACGGGAGTGGGAACGGGTGTTTCCGTCGGGGCAGGCGTGTCCGTGGGGACGGGCGTCGGTTCCGGCGTCGGTTCGGGTGTGGGCGTGGGCGTGGGGCTGTCCGCTGGCTGTGCCGTGGGCGCAGGCGCAGGGGTCTCGGTGACCGCAGGCGCGTTGAGCGACAGGAGCAGCCAGGCAGCCACCCCCAGCAGCACGCACACGAGCAGGATGCTCACGCGTGCGCCGATGCTCTGCTTTCGCAGCACGGCAAGAAGGATGACGCCAAGCAGCAGCAGCGCGCCGCCCACAAGATAGGGCAGGATATAGAGGGAGCCTGTTGCCGTGGGCGTTTCTTGAGCGGCGGCGGAAGGCTCGACAACGGGTTCGGGCGTGGCGGTGGGTGCTTGCGTGGGCGTTGGCGTGGGTGTGGGCGTTGGCGTAAACGTAGGGGTCGGCGTGGGTGTGGGCGTCGGCGTGGCGTAGCTTAGGAAGCTGTCGGTCGACAGTCCCTCCAGCAGGCTGTTGCGCTGCGCATCCTGCCCCACGCTCGTTGCAAGCAGCGTAAAGGACAGCTCACCCGCAAGCGTATAGCCATAGACGCGGCGGGAATCCATCTTTTCGTAGGCGCTCTGCGCTTCGTTTAGATAGGCGGCACAGTTCACCTTGGTGAAGCCGGACGGGTCAATGAGGTATAGCTTGCTTGCAAGGTTCACGCTTGTGGAAAGTGCGGTGAGCTGCTCTGCAAGGAAGCGTTCGCGTGCACTGCCGTTGCTTGCTCCCACCGAGACCAGCACCTTGGGCGCCAATGCCGTCAGAGCGGTCTGCAGCTTTGCCTTTGTCGCCTCGGCGTTCCACTTTTTTGCAACGTCCTCATAGAGGTCGTATTCGCTGTCGGTCAGCCCCAAAATGATGGGCTCCGACGAAATGCCCAGCGTCTGCAGGGCCTCCATCAGATCGCGCAGCTCGTTGCGGCGCTGTCCGCTGCAGCAGACCACCGCGATGCTCAGGCCATACTCCTTTTGGCAGAAGGGCAGCAGCGCAGAGAAATTCTCAAACAGGTCGGACGGCTCGGAAAGCAGCAGCACCAGATCGGCCTGTCCCTGTGGATCGGGAAAATAGGGCAGACCTGCATCGACGCCGCCGTCAAACACGCGCAGGGTGCTGATGCAGTAACTGTCCACCGCTGTCAGCTTGACCTTGACGCAGGCTGCGTTGAGCAGGAAGGTCTCCACATAGCTTCCCGCGCTTCGCTGCGCCTCGCTCAGCTGCTCGCCTGCCGCATCGTACTCGACAAGGGAATAGGCCGTGGGCAGGGCGTACCATTCGATGTACAGCGTGACGCCGCCCTTCGGCAGCTCAACGGTGATGGCCTTGCCCGCAGCCACGGTCAGGCGGCTCATCACGTTGTTGTCCGTCATGCGGGTAAGGTATTCACCCTCCTCGGGAAAGGTGTAGATGCAGGAAGCGCTCAGCTCCTCCCCGCCTTCGGCAAGGGCGGAGACCCCGCCGTAAGAGAGCAGCAGCAGTGTAAGCAACAGGATGCACAGGAATCGTTTCAAATGTTTCTCCTCCCGAAATGAACATGAGCTTTTCCATCAGTGTACGACCTTTTTTGTGAAAATGCAAGAAATACCGCCAAGATCCGGTGCAAAGCCGCGAAGTATTACAAGTTGATAAACTTCTTTTCTATATACTTTTCCGTGCTATACTGTTGAAAGGAGGATGAGCGGATGCTGTATCTGAAAAGCTTTCAGTTCCTGGATTGGCGTACGGACGAACGCTTTATTAACGATATCTTGGAGACCTATCACAGCAGCTACTATCCCTTTGCCTTCTTTCCCGACATGGGCTTAGAGCAGCTCAGCTTCGAGCCCATCACCCTGCTGTGCGGCGGCAACGGCAGCGGCAAGACGACCGCGCTGAACGTCATCGCCGAGAAGCTCGCCGCCAAGCGCAGCGCACCCTTCAACGTCAGCCCCCTCTTTCCCGATTATGTGCGGCTCTGCCGCTATGAGCGCGACCCCCGCTGCATCCGCGACTTTCCCGCGGAGATCATCACCAGCGACGATGTGTTCGACTTCATCTTCAACCTGCGCGGCTTCAACGAGGGCGTGGACGGACGCCGCAAGGAGCTGGTCGACCGCTGGTACGCCCTGCGCGGCGCCGAGCCGGACGGCTTTCAGCTGCGCTCCATGGACGATTACTTTGAGCTGGCGGATCGCAACAAGCGCCGCAGAAGCACCAAATCCGCCTATGTGCGGGATAATCTGAGCGCCAACATCCGTACGCATTCCAACGGAGAGAGCGCGCTGATGTACTTCCCCTCGCGCATCCGCCCCGGTGGGCTGTATCTGATGGACGAGCCTGAGAACAGCCTGTCTGCGGACTCGCAAAAGAAGCTGGCGCTCATATTGGAGAACGCCTGCCGCTTTGACGAGTGCCAGTTCATCATCTCCACCCATTCCCCCTTTTTGCAAAGCCTGCGCGGCGCAAAGCTCTACGACTTAGACAGGCGTCCCGTTGCGCCTGTGCATTGGACGGAGCTGGAGAATGTCCGTACCCTGCACGACTTCTTTTGCGAGCATGACGGCGAGTTCGTCCCGCACGGGGAGGAGACGGAATAGCGCGGCGCCTTTTTTCATGAAAAAAGGGCAAAATATCGAAAAGAACAGGCAAGATCGGGGAAAATTCCGCTTGCAATCGGCGGGACGCTGTGCTATTATCTAAAGGCTATCGGTCCTTCTTGCTTTTCCGAGAGAGGAAAAGCCATCAGACCATAAGGAGGTGAAACAAATGAATCAGTATGAAGTTCTGTACGTCATCACGCCCGAACTTGACGAGGAGACCAACAAGGCCGTCATCGACAAGTTTGCAGCGATCATCACCGACAACGGCGGCGAGATCGTCAAGACGGACGAGTGGGGCAAGCGTCGCCTTGCCTACGCCATCGACTACAAAACCGAAGGGTACTATGTGCTGGTCGATTTCAACGCGGCCCCCGAGTTCCCCAAGGAGTTCGAGCGTAACTTCAAGAACGATGAGCGCATTCTGCGCTACATGGTCACTCGCAAGGAAGCATAACAAAACAATATCGCACGATAGATTGAGAAAGGCTGTAGCATGAACAAGATATTTTTGACAGGCAACCTGACGCATGACCCCGAGGTACGTTCCACGCCCAACGGCGTGACCGTATGCTCCTTTACCATCGCCGTCAACCGTCGCTTTGCGACCCAGGGCGGCGAGCGCGCCACCGACTTTTTCCGCATCAACGCTTGGCGTCAGCTGGGCGACAACTGCGGACGCTACCTCAGCAAGGGCCGCAAGGTCGCCGTGCTGGGCGAGCTGCAGGCGCGCACCTATGAAGCCAAGGACGGTACCACCCGCATGTCCCTCGATGTTTCGGCGGACGAGGTGGAATTCCTCAGTCCCAAGGGCAACGACGAAGGCGGAAGCTCCGGCGGCGGTTATGCCGCACAGCGCCCCGCTGCCGCAAACCCGCAGGACGCGGCAGGCTTCACCGATATTTCCAACGACGATATCCCATTTTAATGATTTCTTAGGAGGCTAACCATGGAAGATCGCAAGATGCGCCCCCGCATGAAGCGGCCAAGACGCAAGGTCTGCAAATTCTGTGCGGAGAAGGCCACGAGCATCGATTATAAGGACGTTCGCAAGCTGCAGGGCTTCGTTTCCGAAAGCGGAAAGATCATGCCCCGCCGCATGTCCGGCGTTTGCGCCAAGCACCAGCGTGACTTGGCCATCGCCATCAAGCGCGCCCGCATGATGGCTCTGCTGCCCTACGCCGCAGAAAGATAAGCTTCGCCAAGGCGAAGCTCCCAAAAACAACGACCCTCTTGAAAGACCGCATAGCGAAGGCCACCCTCGGGCGGCCTTTTTTTGTGCTTTGTTTTTGCGGTGCTTTACGCCTTCGTTTCCTGCTCTGCGCCCTCCTGCGGCTCCTCGATGGCTTCCTCCTGCTCCTTCTTTTCCTTGGGCAGGATCAGGTTCAGCACGATCGCCACAAGCGTTGCCAGCACCACGGGAGACTTGCCGATGATGATGGTCACGGTCTCGGGCAGCATGGCGATGGAGTCCGACGCCTGCGCGACCCCCACGCCCAACGCGGCGGACAGGCCGACGATGGCGCAGCTGCGTGAGCTCAAGCCGTCCTTTGTCAGCAGCTTCATGCCCGTCATGGCGATGCTTGAAAACACGGTGATGGTGGCGCCGCCCAGCACGCATTGCGGGATGGTGGTCAATATGGCGGAGAACTTGGGCAGCAGCCCCGCTAAAAGGATCAGCCCCGCCGCCATGGCGATGACGATGCGGTTGACCACCTTGGTGGTGGACACGATGCCCACGTTTTGCGAATAGGTCGCCGTGGGCAGGCCGCAGAACAGAGCGCTTATCATGTTGAGCGCCCCGTAGCAGACGATGCCGCCCTGCAGCTCGGCGGTGGTGGGCTCTCGTCCCAAGCCTCCCACCGTGGTGGCGGTAAAGTCGCCTATGGCCTGTATGGAGTTGATGGCAAACAAAAGCCCTATCGTGACGCAGGCGGCAAGATCGAACTGTATGCCAAAGTGCAGCGGCTGCGGCAGCGCAAACCAGCCCGCTTGGGAGATCTCGGCAAAGTTGACCATGCCGAAGCAGGCGGCCAGCAGGTAGCCCGCCGCCATGCCGATGAGGATGGAGGCAAGCTTTAGGATTCCCTTTCCAAAGTTGTTGAGCGTCACCACCACGACCAGGGTAAAGATGGCGACGACCCAGTTTTGCCAAGAGCCGTAGACCAGCGCCTCGGACAGCCCCTTGACGCCCACGACCAGATCATAGGTGTTGGCGGCGCCCCCCGCCATGTAGTTGATGGCCGTGGGATACAGGGACAGGCCGATGGTGAAGACCACCGTACCCGTGATGAGCGGCGGGAAAAACCTGCGGATATACTTGACGAAGAAGCCAATGATGAGCGCCACCGCGCCGCCGATGAGCATCGCCCCCGCGATCATGGCCATGCCGCCCTCCTGTCCCGCAATGGCCTGCATGCTGGGTACATAGGCGAAGCTGATGCCCATGATGATGGGCAGCCCCGCGCCGAAGCGCAGCCACTTTCGCCGTATGGGGAACAGCTGGAACAGCGTGGAGACGGCGGAGACCGTCAGCGCCGCCTGAATGAGGATCACGCGGTCGGCCTGCGCCAAGCCCGCTGCGTTCGCCACGATGATGGCAGGCGTCACGCAGCCCACGATGAGCGCCACCACATGCTGGAGCGCTAAAGAAAAGGCCTCCCCAAGGGGAGGAATTCCGTCTAAGCGGAACAGAGCCTCAGGGGAACCCGATCGGATACGCATAGAAATATCCGCCTTTCCGTGATGAAATCGTCCGATAGATCACGCTGCTTCTTTCCGTTTTTGCAGGATCTGACACCCAAAGTATAGCCTACCTTCCCCGCGTCTGTCAAGCTCGACCCCGCTTTTTAACCCTCATCGGCGCACGGCTGCCCTTGGTCGGTGCAATTTGCCTCTTGCAAAATGTTTGCGATATGATACAATGTACAAGCCGTACTAAGCGGGGAGTTAGCGGTGCCCTGTACTCGCAATCCGCTGCAGCGAGGCTGAATCCCCGTCCCAAGGCGATACCCTGTCGGGTCCGGTTCCGACACGGAGCGTCGATCGTCGGGTCCCGTGCAATCGAAAGCTGTGAATCGTGTCAGATCCTGACGGAAGCAGCACTAAGCGGAATTTTCGATGTGCCGCGGAGAAACCTGAAAGGAGCCACCGATCGGACGACCGCCGGTAGGTTTTCGTCGAAGGATGGGTGTACGGCATTTCTTCGGATCACGGCGCGGCCTTGTCCGCGCTTGCCGCATACAAAAAGCGCCCTTGTCGATCCCGTTTGCGTCCCGACGGGACGGACCGACGGGAGGCGTGTCGATCGGATCGAAGGGGCAGCCTTTCGATCTTTTTTTGCGGCTGCAACAGGAAGGTATCGGAGGTCAACATGGAATCGCTGTCGGTGTTCGACATCGTAGGCCCGCGCATGACGGGGCCGTCCAGCTCGCATACGGCGGGCGCGGTGCGCCTTGCCTACATCGCAAGACGCATCGTGGGCAAGCCCGTTTCAGAGGTGCTGTTCACCCTGTACGGCTCCTTTGCGGAGACGGGCAAGGGGCACGGCACGGACAAAGCCCTGATCGCGGGCATTTTGGGCCTGCTGCCCGATGACGCCCGCATCAAGAACGCGTATGAACTGGCACGCGAGCAAGGCGTGCTGGTGGATTTTGAGTACTCCGACGAGACGCCGCGTCACCCCAACACCGTGCATATCCGCGTCACCGCCGAGGACGAAAGCGTCACCGAGGTCATCGGCCGCTCCGTTGGCGGCGGCAACATCCTCATCACCGAGATCAACGGGTTGGAGGTCGAGCTGAGCGGCGACTATCCCACCATCATCGTGCGCCATCGCGATGAACCCGGCGTCATTGCCGAGGTGTCGCATGTGCTGGCGCAGCTGCATATCAACATCGCCTTCATGCGCGTGTTCCGCCACGGCAAGGGCGAGGACGCGTACATGTGCATCGAGACGGACACCCCCGTCACGCCCGAGATGCAGCGCATCATCACGGGACTTTGCCCCAGTATCTCTCAGCTGTACGCGGTCTGATCGCACGAAAGGAAGGAAAGCATGAGCCCCGGAAAAGCCTTTGAAAGCGGCGCCAATCTGATAAGCTTCTGCGCGGAGGAGGATATCCCCATCAGCGAGGCGATGCTGCGCCGTGAGCTGACGCTTGGTGAGCGCAGCCGCGAAGCGATCGAGCAGGAAATGTACGAAAATTTGACCGTCATGCGCGAGGCCGTGCAGCGCGGTCTGATGGAAAAGGTGGAATCGGTCAGCACCCTTTCGGGCGGCGAGGCGATGCGCCTGTTCCGCTATGCCAAGCACGAGCCCTTTTCGGGCGCGAACGCGGCGCGAGCCGCAGCCTCCTCCATGGCGGTGGTAGAGGTCAACGCGGCGATGGGACGCATCGTAGCGGCGCCTACGGCGGGGGCAAGCGGCATCCTGCCCGGCGTGCTGCTCGAGTGCGCGCTCACCCGCGACTGGACGGACGAGCAGCTGGTGCGCGGTCTGTTCACGGCGGGCGCCATTGGCTATCTCTTTGCTAAGAACGCCACCATCTCGGGCGCGGACGGCGGCTGTCAGGCAGAAACGGGCGTGGGCGCGGCGATGGCGGCGGGCGCGCTGGTCGAGCTGTCGGGCGGCGATCCCGCGCAGGTGCTGGACGCGGCTGCCATGACCATCAAGAACGTGCTGGGACTCGTGTGCGACCCCGTGGCGGGACTGGTGGAATGCCCCTGCATCAAACGCAACGCCTTGGGCGCGGTCAACGCCATGCTCTGCGCGGACATGACGCTCTGCGGCATCACCAGCCTCATCCCCTTTGACGAGGTGGTCTCCGCCATGCTGGCGGTGGGACGCGACCTAAGACCCGAATACCGCGAGACCGCCAAGGGAGGCCTTGCGGCAACGCCCACCGGCAAGCGCGTGGCCGCCTTTGTAAAGCGCCGCCAATAGCGAAACCTGTGTAATTTCCCTCAAAAACCCTTGTTTTTGGGTTCAAGACCGCAACCAAAGCGGCCTTTTTTCGGTATTATGGGTAGAAACGTTGGGAGGTACGGTATGAAACGGAAATTGTTTAGGGGAGTGACGCTTGCGCTTGCGTTGAGCCTTGCTGTCGCGCTGCTTGCGGGCTGCGCCGCGTCAAAGAACGATGCGTCGATGGACGCCATGGGCTATGACGGCGGTTCTGCTTCCTTTGTAACGACGCAGAACGCGGCGGCGGAGGAGCCGTACGCCTACAGTGAGAAGGACGAGGCGCTCAACAGCACCGACAACGCCTTGATGAGCGGGACGGTGGAAGCGGGGCGCAAGCTCATCTATAACGCCTCTTTGTATGTGCAGACCTTAGAGTACGACGCCTTCATGGAGGCGCTGAACGCCAAGGTCACGGAGCTGGGCGGCTATGTGCAGAACAGCTACAGCACGGGCAGGAGCTACGCAAACGCAGCGGGTCTGCGCTATACGAGCGTCACCGTGCGCATCCCCGCCAACGCGCTGGACAGCTTTGTCAACGCCGTGGACGGCATGGGCAACATCACCAGCCGCAATGTCTCCGTCAACGATGTGACCGCGCAGTATGTGGACGTGGAAGCGCGCCTGACCGCGCTGAACACCGAGCGGGACAGCCTGCTTGCCATCCTTGCCAAGGCCGAGACCGTGGAGGATCTCATCACGGTGCAAAGCCGCTTGAGCGAGGTCAACTACGAGATCGAATCCTACGAAGCCACCAAGCGCAGCTATGACGATCTGATCAGCTACAGCACCGTGAGCATGGAGATCAGCGAGGTCGAGCGCGAGACCGTCGTGGCGGAGGAAGGCACTTGGGAGGAGATCGGCCGCCGCTTCAACGAGAGCTTGACGGACGTGGCGGACGGCTTTGTGAGCTTCTTCATCTGGTTCACGGGCAACTTCCCGACCATCCTTGTGTGGGTCATCATCCTTGGCGGTATCACGGTGGGCATCGTTGCCCTCTGCCGCGGCGGTAAGAAGCGCCGTGCGCGCCGCGCAAAGCGCGCCGCCGAGAAGGAAGCAAGGAAGGCTGCCAAGAGGGCGCAAAAGCAGGGTGCAAAGGCTGTGGATGTGCAGGCGGAAGCGGTCGCCGAGCAGCCCACTAACGAGGATGTGCCGACAAACTAAGTTCCCCGCGATCCTAACCTAAATTGTAAGAATGGGTGCAGCCGAAGCGATCCGACTGCACCTTTTTTATAGTTTGGTATTCTCGTTTCATCGGCCGTCAAACGGAATGCAGCAAGAAGGGGCGCAAGCGCGCCCCCTTTGTGGTTGATCTTTGCTATTCTCGTTCCGCCGCCAGCATGTCCTTGGTCTTCATCAGGCGGGTCAGGTTGCCGCGCTCGTTCTCGTCCAGCTTCATGCGGATGGCGCGGATGGCCTCCTCAAACTGCGGGATCATGACATACTCCAGCGCGTTGACGCGGCGGCGGGTCTTTTCGATCTCGTCCGCAAGCTGCGAACACGCCTTTTCGACCTCCGCCAGCTCCAGCAGCAGGGGCAAAGCGTCCGCCAGCGCCTGCACGGCCGCGTCCAGATCCGCTCCCGTGGACATGAAGCCGTAGGGATACACGAACGCGGTGTACGCGTTCATGCTGAGCTTGGGCACCGTCAAGGAGAGGATGTTCTGCTTGTCCGCCTCCACGGCGATCCGCCGCGCCGGATACAGCAGCGCCTCGTCCAGCTCGTCCTGACTCATCATGGCTCGCGCCAGCACAAAGCTTTTCATGGCGATCTCCAGCTTGGCCTCGGCCTGCTCGCGCAAGACCTTGTTGCGTCTTGCCAGCACGATGAAGCGGCGCACCATTTCGTCGCGCTTGTCCTTCATCAGCTTGTGTCCGCGCACGGCCACGTTGAGCCTCTTTTTGAGGTTGCTCAGCTCCATGCGCGTTGGCTTGTACTGTATGGCCGCCACGGTCACGCCTCCTTGGGATAGTATTTCTCGATGTACTCGTCGCGGATACGCTTCAGTTCGGACTTGGGCAGGATGCCCAGCAGCTTCCAGCCAAGGTCGAGCGTCTCCTCGATGGAACGGTCGGTGTAGTAGCCCTGCGAAACGTACTCCGCCTCGAACGCGTCCGCGAACTTGGCGTAGAGCTTGTCCGTATCGGACAGAGCTGCGTCGCCCAGAATGACCGCCAGCTCCTTGGCCTCCTTGCCGCGGGAGTATGCGGAGAAGAGCTGGTTCATCGTGTCGGCATGATCCTCGCGGGTCTTGCCCCTGCCGATGCCCTTGTCCTTCAAACGCGACAGGGAGGGCAGCACGTTGATGGGCGGCGTTACGCCCTTTCTGTGCAGCTCACGGGAGAGGATGATCTGTCCCTCGGTGATGTAGCCCGTCAGGTCGGGGATGGGATGGGTCACATCGTCCTCCGGCATGGACAGAATGGGGATCATGGTGATGGAGCCACTGTTGCCGCGGATACGTCCCGCACGCTCATACATGGTGGCAAGGTCGGTGTACATGTAGCCCGGATAGCCGCGGCGACCCGGCACCTCCTTGCGCGCTGCGGAGACCTCGCGCAGAGCCTCTGCATAGTTGGTGATGTCCGTGATGATGACCAACACCTGCATCCCCAGCTCGTACGCCAGATATTCCGCCGCCGTGATCGCCATACGCGGGGTGGCGATACGCTCGATGGCGGGGTCGTTTGCCAAGTTGATGAAGGTCACGGTGCGCTCGATGGCTCCCGTCGCACGGAAATCGCTTGTGAAAAAGTCGGCCTCCTCAAAGGTGATGCCGACCGCCGCGAACACCACGGCGAACTTTTCGTCGCTGCCAAGCACCCTCGCCTGCCTTGCGATTTGTGCGGCAAGGTTTGCGTGGGGAAGGCCGCTGCCTGAGAACACGGGCAGCTTCTGTCCGCGCACCAGGGTGTTCAGTCCGTCGATGGCGGAGATGCCCGTTTGAATGAACTCGGAGGGATAGTCGCGGGCGGCGGGATTCATGGGCGTGCCGTTGATGTCCAGTCGCTTCTCCGCGATGAGGGGCGCGCCGCCGTCCTTGGGACGACCCATGCCGTCGAACACGCGGCCAAGCATATCGGGCGCCACGGCAAGCTCGATGGGATGACCCAAGAACCTTGCCTTGCTGTCGCTGATGCGCAGACCCTGTGAGCCTTCAAACAGCTGCACCATGGCCTTGTCGCCGTTGATCTCCAGTACGCGGCCTCTGCGGACGCTGCCGTCCGCCTCCTCGATCTCCACCAGTTCCTCATACTTGACGCCGGAAACGCCCGAAACCAGCATCAGCGGGCCTACGACCTCTCGGATGGTCTTATATTCCTTGCGCATTATGCCCTGCCCCCTTCCGTGATGGCGCGGATCTCGTCATTGATGTCTGTAAGGATGGCCTGATACTGCGCCTCGGCCTCCGCCTCGGGTATGTACTTGAAGCGGCCGATCTTCTCGCGCACGGGCAAGGCCGCCAGTTTGGAGAAGGGTGCGTCCTGCTCCAAGGCCTCCACGCTCTTTTCATACTCGGTGAGGATGACCTTGAGCATATAGTACTGCTTCTGCGGGGAGGTGTAGGTGTCCACCTCGTGGAAGGCGTTCTGGTGCAGGTAGTCCTCGCGGATGGAGCGCGCCGCTTCGAGCGTCAGCCTGTCGCGGAAGGACAGCGCGTCGATGCCGACCAAGCGGACGATCTCGTCCAGCTCGCTCTCCTCCTGCAGCACGTTCATGGTGCGCTGCACCAAGCTTGACCATTCATGGGATACCTTGTCGTTGTACCACTCCTTCAAACGGTCGCGATACAGCGAATAGGACTGCAGCCAGTCGATGGCCGGGAAATGGCGGGCATAGGCCAGCTTTGCCGACAGACCCCAGTACACCTTGACGATGCGCAGCGTGGCCTGCGAGACAGGCTCGGAAATGTCGCCGCCCGGCGGGGACACGGCGCCTATGGCCGTGACCGCTCCCGTGCGTCCCTCGGAGCCGATGGCCTTGACAAAGCCCGCCCGCTCATAGAACTCGGCAAGACGGCTGGACAGGTAGGCGGGATAGCCCTCCTCGCCCGGCATCT
>CAZBBX010000023.1:0-33930 GCA_964490325.1 uncultured Oscillospiraceae bacterium | reverse complement strand
CTTGGAGACCCAAGCTTACAAGCAAGGTATCAAAACCGCCGCGCATGTCGCCGGTATTAGCCGTCAAAGACGGCTTCGCCAAAAGCTCACGCTTTTTGACGAGTCTGCTGCAGCAGGGCTTCTCTTGCCGCCTTAGAGACCTATGGCGACAAGCAAGGTATTAAAACCGCCGCGCATGTCGCCGGTTTTGATGGATCTGATGGCTGTTCCTTTGTTTGTTCCGTTGTCGGATCGGCGGAGCGATCCGACAGTTGCTTTTTGGTTCGGGAGTGTTCCAACGGTTGCCTAAATGTCACTACATACGAAAAAAGCCGTCCTTCGGGGCGGCTTTTTTGATCTTGAAAGTATTTAGTTGACTTTATTTTGCGGGCGACCCTCCAAAAAGGCAAGGAGGTTTTGCGCCGAGACCAGCAGCAGGCGTTCGCGGGCAGTCTGCGGCGCCCAAGCCATATGCCCCGTCAGGATGCAGTTGGGCGCGCTCATCAGGGGCGCGTGTACATCGATGGGCTCGCGGGAGGCGACGTCCGCCGCATAGCCGCCCAATTTTCCGCTCACAAGCGCGTCCTTTACGTCCTGCTCAACGACAAGCCCGCCGCGCGCTGTGTTGACGATCAAAGCGCCGTCCCGCATCATGGCGATGCTGCGCCTGTTGATAAGCCCGACCGTCTTGGGGTTGGCGGGGCAATGCAGGCTCAGTACGTCCGACTCGCGGATGAGGGCGTCCATGGTGACATACTCGCCGCAAAAGCCCTGATACAGCGTGGGATTGAAACCGATGACGCGCATTCCGAACGCCGCGCCGATGGCGGCGACCCTGCGTCCTATCGCGCCGCAGCCGCACACGCCCAGCGTCAGGCCGTCCAACTCCACAGGCGCGCTCTGCCACCAGCAAAAGTCGGGCGAGGCGCTCCAAGCGCCGCGATGCACCAGCGCGTTGTGTACGCCCACCTTGCTGCAAAGCTCCAGTAGAAGCGCAAAGCTGTGCTGCGCTACCGCCATGGTGCTGTAGGCGGGCACGTTGCAAACAACGATGCCCAGCTCCCGCGCAGCCGCCGTGTCCACCACATCATAGCCCGTAGCCAGCACGCCGATGAAGCGAAGGCTCTTGGCGCCAAGCAGCTGCTCACGCCCCAGCCTTGTTTTGTTTGTGAACACCGCGTCCGCCCCGCGCAGCCGCTGCGCGACCATTTGGTCAGGCGTACGGTCGTAGACGGACAGCGTCCCAAGGTTGGACAGGCACTCCCAGCTCAGGTCGCCGGGGTTGACGCCGTGTCCGTCGAGAACGACGATCTGCATGACGCGTCCTCCCTATTCCAAGAAATCCTTGAGGCGCTTGCTGCGCGAAGGATGCCGAAGCTTTCGAAGCGCCTTGGCCTCGATCTGCCGAATACGCTCCCTTGTGACGTTGAATTCCTTGCCGACCTCCTCCAAGGTACGCGCCTTGCCGTCGTCCAGACCGTAGCGCAGGCGCAGCACCTTCGCCTCGCGAGGCGTAAGGCTTGCCAAGACCTCCATCAGTTGCTCCTTGAGCAGCGTGCTTGCCACCGCGTCTGCGGGTGCAGGTGCGTCGTCGTCGGGGATGAAGTCGCCCAGATGGCTGTCGTCCTCCTCGCCGATGGGCGTCTCCAGTGAAACAGGCTCCTGCGCGATCTTAATGATCTCGCGCACCTTGTCCTCCGAAATGCCCATCTCCTTAGCGATCTCGTCGGGGCGGGACTCGCGTCCGTACTCCTGCACGAGCTGACGGTTCACACGGATGAGCTTGTTGATGGTCTCGACCATGTGAACGGGGATGCGGATGGTGCGGGCCTGATCCGCAATGGCGCGGGTGATGGCCTGCCGTATCCACCAAGTCGCATAGGTGGAGAACTTGTAGCCCTTGCGGTAGTCGAACTTTTCGACCGCCTTGATAAGTCCCAGATTGCCCTCTTGGATGAGATCCAAAAAGAGCATCCCGCGGCCGACATAGCGCTTGGCGATGGACACCACCAGTCGAAGGTTCGCCTCGGCAAGCTGCTGCTTGGCGGTCTCGTCGCCCTCGGACATGCGCTTGGCAATGTCGACCTCCTCCTGCGCCGTAAGGAGCGGGACCTTGCCGATCTCCTTGAGGTACATGCGCACGGGATCGTCGATGTTGACTCCCTCCGACGCCGCCAAGACGTTGGAGATCTCCGCGATCTCCTCGTTGATGTCGGCGGGTACCTCGACCTCCTCGACGACGTCGATGTTCATCTCCTCAATGTCGTCATAGATCTTTTCCACCTGCTCCTGATCCAGCTCGAACTCGGACAAGGTGTCCATGATCTCCTTGTAGGTGAGCATACCCTTTTGCTTGCCCGCCTCCAACAGCTCGTTGATCTTTGCACGCGGTTCCTTCGTTGCTGCCATACTCTGCCCGTCTCCTTTATTTTGTAGCCTTTGTCAATGTCATGATCCTGCGCAGGAGTTCCTGCTTTTCCTCGTTTGGACAAGCGGGATCCCCCAAGCGCTCCTGTAATGCGTTTAATTCCTCCCGCTTGTTCAATAGATCCAAGCGTTTCATACAGTCCAGCGCCTGCTTAAGAGCGTTGCCCTCGGGTCCCTCCGCGCTCAAGAGCGCCGCAACGGACTCCGCCTCCTCCGTCTCTATCTCCGCCACATACTTGGAAAGAGAAAAGCCTGCGCCTGCCGCCCTGCGCGCCTTAAGCACGCGCTTGTAGGCGTCCTTGCGCAAAAGCTGTTCCCCGTTTCCCTGTAAAAACGCCATCAGCGCCGCCTCGTCGCGCAGAGCCGCCGCCGTCAACAGACGCTCCGCGCTCTCCCGCGCATCGGCTTCCTCTGTGGCTCGCCGCCGAACCCCGCCTGCGGAGTAGCGCCGCAGGGGCGTTTCCTCCCCGCCGCCTCTCCCCAATTGGGCGCGCAGCGTGTCCGTGTCGTAACCCGTGCGCTCGGCGACCTGCTTGATGTAGCGCTCATGCTCCACGGGCTGCAGGGTCGCAATGTATCTGCAGCAGCGCAGCGCATACGCCTCGCGGGCGTTCTCGTCCGTGAAGTCCACATCCTTTGCGTAGGTCTCCAGCAAAAACGCATGGTGGGTCACGGCGCTTTCCTTGAGCCGCTCGAAGCCCTCGCGGCCGTAGACCTGCACATACTCGTCGGGATCCAGATCGTCGGGAAAACGAATGACCCGCACGTTGAGACCCTTGCCCGCCAAGATGTCCATGCCGCGCAGCATGGCGCTCTGCCCCGCCGCGTCGCCGTCGTAGGCGATGTAGATCGTCTCGGCATGGTAGCTTTTGAGCAGCTGCGCCTGCTGGTTGGTCAGCGCCGTGCCCAAGCTTGCCACCGCATTCGTGACCCCCGCCTTGTACAGGCCGATCACGTCCATGTAGCCCTCGACCATCACAAGATCGGGCTTGTCCGCCCGCTTTTGCAGGTTCAGGCCGTACAGGTTGTTGCGCTTGTTGTACACGGGGGTGTCCCCTGTGTTGATGTACTTGGGCTTTTCATCGCCCATCACCCGTGCGCCAAAGCCCAGCACCTTGCCCTCCGCGCTTTGGATGGGAAAGATCAGGCGGTCGCGAAACGCATCGTAGGAGGAGTGCTTCTCGCGGTTGACGTTCAGCAGTCCCGCGTCGATCAGCTCCTGTTCGGAGTAGCCCTGCCCCAGCAGCTCCCGCTTAAGACCGTCCCAACCGTCGGGCGCATAGCCCACGCCAAAGCGCAGCACGATCTCCTTGTTGAGTCCGCGCTTGGCGGCATATGCCCGCGCCGCCTCGCCCACGGGGGCGGTGAAGCAGCCGCAGTAGTACCTTGCCGCTGCGCGCAGGGCGTCGTACAGCCTTGCCTTGTAGGCGCGCTCCCGCTGTAATTGCTCGCTGTCCACCCGCTCCGGCAGCTCCATGCCCACCCGCTCCGCAAGCTTTTGCACCGCCTCGAAGTAGCTGAGCCTGTCTGCCTGCATCACGAACTGGATGACCGAGCCGCCTGCGTGGCAGCCAAAGCAGTAAAACATTTGTTTGTCGGGCGACACGGAAAAGGAGGGCGTCTTTTCGCCGTGCAAGGGGCAAAGCCCCCACAGGCGGCGTCCCTTGGGCTTCAGCTCCGTATAGGCCGAGATCACCGAAACGATCTCGTTCTTTTGCATCAGCTCATCCAGCCATGCGTTGGGAAAGGCCACATTCTCTCCTTTTTAGTCGGGTATTTTGTGTTCGCTCGAAAAACCGCGTATATGTAGTTTATGACAAAACGGCAAAAAATCCTCTTTTTTCTTGAAAAACCTGCTCTTTTGCCGCTTTATGGGCGAAAGGCGGAAAGGCGCAGGCACGAATGCACGAACTGCGCGCGATCAGCGTGTCAGCGCCCACTCCTTGGGCACGAACAAGCGCTCGAACTCCGCAATGGCGTAGTTGTCCGTCATGCCCGCAATATAGTCCGCCACCACGCGATCCGCGCCGTCCTCGTCCAAGAAGCAGCGAAAATCCTCGGGCAGCTCCGTTAGGTGCGCGCTGTAGTAGCGGAACAGCTCCGAGACCACATGCTTGCCCTTGCCCTCCTCGTGCTTGGCGACGGGATTGAAGTATACATGCTCGAACATGAAATCGCGCAGCGTATCAAACTCGGCGGCCGCCTCGTCGGAAAAACCGATACGGCGGCTTTCCATGCTGTGCCCCACCACATCCAATATCATGCTGTTGATGCGCTCCCCCTGCGTCTCACCAAAGAGGGAGCGGGTGGAGACGGGCAGCTCGTCTTGGCGCAGCACGCCTGCGCGAATGGCGTCATCGATGTCATGGTTGATGTAGGCGATGCGGTCGGAAAAGCTCAGCACGCTGCCCTCCAGCGTGTGCGGCGTGCCGCTCTTTTTGTGGTTAACGATGCCGTCGCGCACCTCGTAGGTGAGGTTCAGCCCACGGCCGTCGTTTTCGAGCTTTTCCACCAAGCGCAGGCTCTGCTGGTTGTGCTCAAAGCCGCCCTTGACCAGCTCGTTTAGGACAGTCTCCCCCGCGTGTCCAAAGGGCGTGTGCCCCAGATCGTGTCCCAAGGCCATCGCCTCGGTCAGATCCTCGTTGAGCCGAAGCGCACGGGAGATGGTGCGTGCGATCTGCGCCACCTCAAGCGTATGCGTCATGCGTGTGCGAAAATGATCCCCCTGCGGGGAGAGGAACACCTGCGTCTTGTGCTTGAGACGGCGGAAGGACTTGCAGTGCAGGATGCGGTCGCGGTCGCGGATGAACTCCGTCCGCAGGGGGCAAAGGGGCAAAGGATACTCGCGTCCCTTGCTGTCCAGCACATGCATGGCGTCGGGCGCAAGCATCTCCCGTTCCCACTGCTCCCGTTCACGCCGCACATATCCGTCCGATAGCTCCGCCATGGTGTTTTTCCTCCCTGTTTCCATACATTTCCCTTTTTGGTATTCGACAAAGCCCATAAAAACCCTCTTTTTACCGTCACTTTGTATATTTCCTTGCTTTGGGGGGCATTTTTTCGCGATTTTACCCTTTTGTCCCACTTGGGTGCTTGACATCTCACGACAACTTGTGTACCATTTGTTCGATAAGGAACAATGGTGTAAGTACGGGGGGAATATCATGATCGTTACCATCGTCTGCGATGTGCTGGGGCACGCCAACAACGGCACCACACTGGCCGCGCTGAATCTGATCGACAGCCTGCGCCGCAAGGGACACACCGTGCGCGTGGTCTGTCCCGACGAGGAGCGCCGCGGGCAGGAGAGCTTTTATATCGTGCCGCGCTACAGCTTGGGACCACTGGACGCGTATGTTGCAAGCAACGGCGTCACCTTGGCCAAGCCTGACAAGGCCGTATTGACCCTCGCCCTAAAGGGTGCAAATGTGGCGCACATGATGACGCCCTTTGCGCTGTGCCGTGCCGCGGTGCAGCTGTGCTTAAAAATGGGGATCCCTGTCACGGCGGGCTTCCACTGCCAAGCGGAAAACTTTTCCACGCATCTTTTCCTCAAGGACGCGGATCTGTTCAACCGCCTGCTGTATCAAAACTTTTACCAGCATCTGTTCCGCTACTGCACGGCGATCCACTATCCCTCCAAGTTCATCTGCGAGCTGTTTGAGAAGCAGGTGGGGCCAACGCCGCACCATATCATCTCCAACGGCGTGGACAAGAGCTTTCGTCCCCTGCCTGCGGAGAAGCCCGCAGCCTTTCAGGGACGCTTTGTGGTGCTGTTCACGGGACGCTACAGCCGCGAAAAGTCGCACAAGCTGCTCATTCGCGGGGTGAAGGCCTCCCGCCACCAAGCCGAGATCCAGCTGATCTTTGCGGGGTCGGGGCCAAGGGAAAAGGCCATACGCCGCTATGCGGCAAGACGGCTCACTAATGCGCCGCTGATGAAATTTTTCACCCACGAGGAGCTGCTGCAGGTCATCAACTACAGCGACCTGTATGTGCATCCTGCGGAGATCGAGATCGAAGCCATCGCCTGCTTGGAGGCGATCGCCTGCGGTAAGGTTCCCCTCATCGCCAACTCACCCCGCAGCGCGACCCGCTTCTTTGCACTGGACGAACGGAACCTGTTTCAAAACCGCGACGCGCACGATCTGGCGGCGAAATTGGATTGGTGGATCGAGCATCCCGATGAGATCCAAGCGTGCAGCAAGCGCTACTTAGGCTATGCGGCGCACTTCGATCGGGAGCATTGCATGGACGAGATGGAAAAAATGCTTGTATCGGCCGCGGGGAGCGGTCAAGGTAAGGAGGCGGAGGAAAACGAAGGGGCGTGAAGCTGCAAGGGGCGCTATCGTGCGCCTGTCCACCCGTTGGAAGGAGCGGCAGGAGGAGCGTGTCGTCTATTATGACTCGCTGACGGACGATTTTGCGGAAACGAACATCCGCACCAAGACGGTGGATGAAAATTTTCCCTTTATGCGGAAGGATCTGCGGTGGAAGATACGCAGCTTCTTTGTGTACCGCTGCGTAGCCGTACCCATCGTATTCCTGTACACGCACTTTGTGATGGGGCTTCGGATCAAGAACCGCCGCGCACTGCGCAAGGTCAAGGGCGGCTGCTTCCTATATGCCAACCACACGCATATGCTGGACGGCTTCACCGTCAACATGACGACCTTTCCCAAGCCCACCTATATCATTGCAAACCCCGACGCGGTGTCCATCAAGGGTCTTCGAAGCATCGTGCAGATGTTAGGCGTCATACCCATTCCGCAGCAGCTCAAGGCCATGCCGCACTTCATCGACGCGGTGGAGGGTCGTGCCAACGAGGGGGGCTGCGTGGTGATCTATCCGGAGGCGCACATCTGGCCCTACTGCGACTTTTTGCGCCCCTTCCCCGCCACCTCGTTCCGCTATCCCGTGCGAACGGGTCTGCCTGTGCTCTTTGCCGTGACCACCTACCGTGAGCGCCGCTCCCTCTTTTCCCGCAAGCGCGCCCCCGCAAGCACCGTCACCCTGAGCGACCCCGTCCTGCCCGATCCCGCGCTCAGCCCCAAGGAGGCGCAGCGGGAGCTGTGCCTGAAGGCGCGAGCCTTTATGCAGGAGGTCTTGGCCGAGTCGCCCCACGTTCCCTATGTGCGCTACGAACAGCGCCCCGCCGATGCCGAGGACGCAGGCTCTGCCCGCGCCTGATACTACTTTATAAAGTCAGGCAACAGGGTCTCCGCCTGCTGTTGCGCCTGCTCCAAAATTAGGTTTGGCGAAGCGCCGATCAGATCCAGCCCCTCCGCCGCCAAAAAGAGCGGCTCCCCTAAGCCAAGCATGGCGGCTATGCCGCAAAAGTAATCGTAACCAAAGTTGCGGTCGCCGATGGGACCGCCTGCCGTCGTCACATACAGCAGCTTTTTGGAGCGGCACAGACCGATAAAGCGTCCGTCGTCCCCGCAGCGGAAGGTCAGACGGCGCACCACGATATTCTCCACATAGGTCTTGAGGATGGCGGGAAAGGACAGATCCCAATAGGGCGCCGCCACAAGGATGCGGTCCGCCGCGGCAAGCTGCCTTGCCGCAGAAAAGATGGGGTCAAAAAAAGCGTCCGCATCGATGAGCGCTTCCCGCGCAGCGACCGCCTTGCGGTCGTAGGGCTTCAGCCCCATTTTTACCGTGTCCGCCCGCTCCAAGGTGAAGCTTGCGCCCCGCTCCCTGCACAGCGACAGGAACCGTTCCGTCAGGCGCAGGGTCCTGCTTGCTCCCGTATCATCGGCACAAGCGTCGATCAAAAGCCATTGTTCCATATTGATCTTTCGTCTCCTTCATGAGTATTTGTCGAACGCAGCCCCGTATTTTGGGGAAAATTGCGTTTGACGAGCCTATAGCTTTGTGTTACACTATCGCCATGAGTAGGGGTGTTTTTGGGCAGGCGCGTTTTTCTCGCCTTCGCAGATGGTTATGTATGGCGTTTGCTTTGCTGACGCTTTTGTCCTGCTGCGGCTGCCAGCTGCTGCACTACCATAGAACCACCCCCATCGTCACGCTTTCCCCCGCGCCAACGATCGCAGCAACACCCACGCCGCTTGCCGCGGCTACCCCTGTGCCCAGCCCCACTCCCAACTACGAAAAGCTGGTTGCAAGCACGTTTTCGGAGTTTTTCACCGTGGATCTTAGCAGCTACACGGACGATCTTGCCACCCTTGGCGCCTCCGTGTCCATGGACGAGCTTGCAAACAAGCTGCCGCTGTTCGACTCCCTCGCACAAACGCTGCGGGACGCCATGACCCTTGCGGGCGAAGCCTGCCAAAGCGCGCTTGCAGGGTATTTCATTGCGCCTTTGGATATCGAGCTGCCCGACGCCAAGGCTCTTGCGGCGCTGGCAAGCGTGTACGGCGCCGAGCTTTGCACGATGCTCAGCGATGGGGCAAGCGTCGACTGGCAAAACGACGGCTGCGTCACCGTGTCCGTTCCCACCTTTGCCGACTTCCTTGCCGAAGCCGACAGCAGCGCTGCGCCGCGGCTGCTTCTAAACTATGCCTACCTGAACACTATCTACGACCAAACGGGCACGCGCCTTGCCGAGCCGTCCGACGGCGTTACGGAGGACGCTCCCACAGGGCTTATCCAACCCGTGACGCAGCGCACGCTGCGCAGCCAGTGGAACGCCGTCATTGATCACGGACGGCTGCGTCAGATCGGCTTTGTCATCAACGCCACAAGTGGGACCCCCGTCAGCTGCGCCGCCTCCGCTTCCGTCCTCTTTGCGGGTACGGACGCCTACTACGGCAACTGCTTGATCCTGTACGACGCGAATGATTGGCTGTATGTCTATGCCTTCCTGGCCAAGCTGCCCGACGTCCAAGTGGGCGAAACGTTCACGCAGGGTCAGACCGTGGGGCATGTGGGCGGCAGCGGCAGCGGCTCGGACGTGAATGAGCTGTTCTTTGGCGTGATCTCGCCAAGCCTCCGTTTTGTGGATCCCTGCCCCCTGCTGACTGCTGCTTCGACCGCTCCCACGACCGAAGCCGCCGTCACGCCTGCGCCTTAGCTGCTTTTGCATGCCCATATCGGTGCCAAACCGCGCAGTCGATCGCGTTTGATGCTCCCCACAAAACTCCATACGCGCTTTCTATGGTATCGTACCATGCTTTTTCGCGCTGTGCAAGCGATAGCGCTTGCTTTTCTTGGGGATCTGTGTTATCATTTTATATAATATATTATTTAAGAGGTGCCGCATGAAACAATGGAACGTAGCGATCTTAGGCTTTGGCGTGGTGGGCTCGGGCGTATACCGCATCCTGACCGAGAACCACGATGAGCTGAAGCATCGGGAAAAGCTCCATCTCCATGTGAAGCGCATTCTGGTGCGGGAGCTGTCGCCTAAACGCAGCTATGACCCCGCGCCCTCGGACTGCCTTACGACCGATTTTAACGACATCCTTATCGATCCCGATATCCCCATTATCGTGGAGTGCATGGGTGGTGTGGAGCCTGCGCGCAGCTATCTTTTGGCGGCGCTCAAGGCGGGCAAGACCGTCGTGACCTCCAACAAGGAGGTCATCTCCAAGCACTGGTACGAGTTTGAAGCCGCAGCCAGAAGCGCAGGCGCTGGGCTGTATTACGAGGCGACCGTTGGCGGCGGCATCCCCCTGCTGCGCACGATCCAAGACTCCATGCAGGCCAACAACATCCACCGCGTGATGGGCATCATCAACGGTACCACCAACTACATCCTCACCGAGATGAGCGAAAACGGCGGCAGCTTTGACGCCGTGCTCAAGGAAGCGCAGGCGCTGGGCTATGCGGAGGCCGATCCCACCGCCGATGTGGAGGGCTTCGACGCCACCTACAAGCTGTCCATCCTCTCCTCCCTCGCCTTCCACGCGCACATGCCCGTGGACGTGATCTATCGCGAGGGCATCACCAAGCTGACCAAGGATGACTTTGCCATGGCTCGAGCGCTCAACTGCGTCATCAAGCTCCTTGCCATCGGCAAAAAGGAGGGGACGAGCATTGAGGTGCGCGTGCATCCCACGCTGCTGCCGCTGACCCATCCGCTTGCCGCCGTGCGCGGCTCCTTCAACGCCGTGTTCATGACGGGGCATGCTGTGGGCGATGTGATGCTCTACGGCAGGGGCGCGGGCTGTATGCCCACCGCCAGCGCCGTGGTGTCGGACGTCATCAACGCCTGCCACGCGCATGGGCGGCATCGGCATCCCACCTTTGTCAACGCGGAAAACATGGTCAGCGAGATCCAGCTTGTGAAGAATTTTGTGAGCGCCTACTGCGTGCGCCTGCGCGTATGCGACCGCGTGGGCGTCATGGCGCGGGTGGCCTCCGCCTTTGCCGAGCACAACGTTTCCCTGCGCCGCGTCGATCAAGCCGAGGCAGCAAGCACGGACGGTTCCCCCCGCGTGATCTTTGTGACGCATCAGGCGCACGAGGACGACCTAAGAAGCGCGTTGGACGAGCTAAAGGGCTTGGACTGCGTGCAGGCCGTTGAGAGCGTGCTGCGCATGGAGGAATAAGCGATGCAAGAAAGCTGCCGCGGGTGCGATCCCACGGCAGCTTTTTTAGGTTGCGTTGTTGATCAGTTCAGCTCGGAAAGCAGTTTGTCCAGCGAATCCTTCGCATCTCCGATGAGGAGCAGCACGCCGTGATCGCGGCTGTACAGAGGGTTGGGAACGCCTGCGTACCCGGGCTTGAGGTCGAAGTTGCAGATGATGACGTTCGGGCAGTCGTCCACACGCAGCACGGGCATCCCATAGATGGGCGTACCCTCGGCGGTGTTGGCGGCGGGGTTCATCACGTCGTTTGCGCCTACCACGATCGTCACATCGGTGTCCTTGAAGTCGCCGTTGATGACGTCCATCTCGTAGAGCTGGTCGTAATCCACGTCCACCTCGCAGAGCAGCACGTTCATGTGCCCCGGCATACGTCCCGCAACGGGATGGATGGCGTAGCGCAGCTGCACGCCGCGAGCCGTGAGACGATCCGCTAACTCCTTGAGCTTATACTGCGCTTGGGAAAGCGCCATGCCGTACCCCGGCACGAGGATGACCGTCTTGGCATTTTGAAGCGCCTCGATGACGCCTGCCGCGGGGTCTGTCGGCTCTTTGACCGCTTCCGTCGTGACCGCTTCCGCTTCCTCCGGCTGAACCGCCTTTTGTGCCTCAACAGCAGCGGCGGGATCGACGCTGGTCTTGCCCGTCAGAACGGTGAGCAGGCGACGGTTCATGGAGTGGCACATCACCTCGGTGAGGATCAGTCCCGACGCGCCCACGATGCCGCCCATGGCGACCAGCAGCGGTTCGCCAACGGCCATGCCCGCAATACCGCCCGCAACGCCCGAAAGGGAGTTGAGCAGCGAGATCGTGATGGGCATATCCGCTCCGCCAACGCGGATGACGAACACAAGACCCAACGCCGCAGAGGCGACGAGGCAGACGAAGCTGAGCCATACAAGGGGACTGCCCTGCGGGAAGAATGCCGCAAGCACCACACAGGCAAGCGTCAGCACAAGACACGCAAGCAGGATCGCGCCGTGTCCCTTGAGGGTGACGGGCTTTTGCTTGAGGATACGCGCTAACTTGCCGGCCGCGACGAGACTGCCTATGAGCGTGATCATGCCGATAGCCAACGCCAGCACGCCTGTGAGCGCCGAGAAGGCGTCCAAGGACGTTCCGTTCAGCAATGTCGCAAGGGCGATGAGGGCGCTTGCAGCGCCGCCCAAGCCGTTGAGCAGCGCGACCGTCTGCGGCATATCGATCATCTTGACCTTGGCGGCCCAGGCAAAGCCCGCCGCAAGACCCAGTACAGCGCAGACGTAGAGCGCGATCTCGCCCCACAGACTGTAGTGCTGCATGGTCAGAAGGATCGCAAGCACGCTTGCGAGCGCCGAGAGCAGATTGCCCCAAAGGGCTGTCTTGACCTTGCTCATCATGGCGATGCCGATGAGCACCAGCACGGCCAACACGCCGCAGAGGATGAAGTAGATCAGATCGCTCATTCCTCCGTCCTCCCGCTCTTCTTTTTACTGAACATGCGCAACATACGGTGGGTGACAAAGAAGCCGCCCGCCACGTTGACCATGGCCAGCGCGATCGCCGCGCCCGCAAGGATCTTGCTGCCCGTTGCGGCCGCCGCGCCCAGCGCGATCAAGGCGCCCAGCACGGTCAGCCCCGACAGCGCGTTCATGCCCGACATGAGCGGCGTGTGCAAAAGGCTCGGCACGGTGCGGATGATGAAATACCCCGCCACGGCGGAGACAACGAAGATGGCGACAAGGATGAGCGGATGCACGGCTGCCC
Source organism: uncultured Oscillospiraceae bacterium (assembly GCA_964490325.1). Classification (GTDB taxonomy): domain Bacteria; phylum Bacillota; class Clostridia; order Christensenellales; family CAG-138; genus DAOPJM01. The sequence continues at coordinate 21,226 of CAZBBX010000023.1, read as the reverse complement.
TCCCTTATGCGAGCTTGGGCAGACCCATCGCCTCGCGTGCGCCCTCGTGAACGATCTGGCCGTCACGCGTAACAAGGATGCTGCGCACGATCACGTCGTTCATGTCGAGTTGGATCTTCCCATCGTGAGTGAGGAACTTGGTGAGGTTGTAGATATTCTGCGCGAACATCCAAGTGGAGCTGACCGCCAGCATACCGGGGATGTTCTTAATGCCCTCAAGGATGACGCCGTGCTTGGTCTCGCGGCTGCCTGCGGGGGTGATGGCACAGTTGCCGCCCTGATCGATGGCGATATCCACGATGACGGAGCCCTTCTTCATGGTCTTGACCATCTCCTCGGTGATGACCACGGGGGCAAGGCGACCCGGGATCAGCGCGGAGCAGAACACGACGTCCATGTTGGGCAGCACGGCAGCCAGCGCTTCGCGTTCCTTTTCCAAGGTGGCGGGAGGCAGGGTGCGGGCATAGCCGCCCTCGGCGATCGCTTCCTCCTTGGGAACGTTCAGCTCAACGACCTTGGCGCCCAAAGACTTGGCCTGCTCTGCTGCGTCGGGACGAATGTCCGCCGCGTAGACCACAGCGCCCAAGCGCTTGGCCGTCGCCACTGCCTGCAGACCCGCAACGCCGGTGCCGATGACCAGCGCGTTGCAGGGACGGATCATACCGACCGCGCAGAAGATCTGCGGCATGAACTTTTCCAGATCGTCGGTGGCCATTATCATGCCCTTATAGCCTGCCACCGTGCTCATGGAGGTCAGCGCGTCCATGTTCTGGGCGCGGGAGATGCGCGGCACGCCGTCCAGCGTCAGACCGATGACGCCCTTTGCCGCCATGCGCTTGACCATCTCGTGGTTGACGGGGGAAGCGGGATGGATGAAGGTGATGATGTACTGTCCTTTGTGCATCATGTCGATCTCGTGAACGCCCAGCTTCTCGTTGAACAGCGGCTCCTTGACCTTGAGGATCACGTCCGCACGGCTGTACAGCTCGCGTGCGTCCTCGACCATTTCCGCGCCGACGGCCGCATACTGCTCATCCGTAAACAGTGCGCCCGTACCCGCGTTGTTTTCGACCAGCACGGTCGCGCCGTCGTTTACAAACTTTGCCACCGTCTCCGGCATGGCCGCTACACGGTCCTCACCGTGCATGATCTCTTTGGGAACACCGATAATCATTGTTTGCCTCCAAAAATACTTTTTTTTGAATCTATCTCGTCGCCGCAGGCAAGACCACGTTTTGATCCTTGTAGGTGGCCAAGACCAGCAGCGTGCGGGTCAATGAGACCCCGTGGATGCGCTTGACCTCGTCCAGCAGCTGCGTCAGCTCCTGCGTGGAGCCCGCGACCACCTTGAGGATGAAGTCAAAATCCCCCGCGATGTAATAGCACTGGGTGATGCTTGCGTTCTGTTCGACCTGTTCGATGAAGCTTTCGTTGAATTTGGGATGATCCAACCTGACCTGTATGAATGCCGAGGTGCCCTTGCCGATGCGCTCGTTGTCGAGTGTGATCGTATAGCCCGCGATCACGCCCGCAGCTTCCATCTTGCGGATACGTTCGATGACCGCCGACACCGACATGTTGACCTTCTCTCCGATCGCGGATGCGTTCATGCGCGCATTGCTTCGGAGACATTCCAAAATGCGAATATCTGTATCGTTCATGGAGTCCCCCGCCAATAGCCCTTTTTCCATGAGCATTATATGCTATGCCCGAATAATTTACAATGGATCAAGTGAAAATCGATAAATTATATTTTGCCAAATCTTTACACCAACAAATATTACGTTTTTTGCACACAAAACTTGCTTTGGCAAAAAATTTTCGCCAAATCAAAAAAGCGCCCCTTTCGGAGCGCGATTCTGCCTGCTTGACCGCAGCTTTTTGCTTAATTGTTTGCCTTGTCCAAAGATCCTTTCGGGGTGAGGGGAACGGCCTTCAGCGGCGCTTTTTTGTGCGCGGTGATGCGCTGCCCCTGTCCCTGTTTTGCGCCTGCGGCCTTTGTTGAGCGGGCTTACGCTCGGGCGGAACGAGGCAGCTTGGGTCATAGCCGATCAGATCCTCCCTGTCGGCAAGGCGCAGCGCCTTACGCACAAGAGGAAAATTTCTTGGCAGGAACCACTGCATCAGAGCGCGCTGCATGGCCTTCTCCGTTTCGCTGCGGGGAACATAGACCGCCTCCCCCGTGCGCGGATCAAAGCCCGTATAGTACATGCAGGTGGACACGGTGAAGGGCGTGGGGTAAAAGTCCTGCACCTGCTCGGGGTGATGGCGTCGGCTCTTAAGGTAGAGTGCCAGCTCGATGGCGTCGTTCAGCGTGCAGCCCGGATGTGAGCTCATCAGGTAGGGCACGACGTACTGCTTGAGACCCAAGCGCCGATTCACCGCCTCGTACTTCTGCAAAAAGCGCTCATACAGGGCGTGCGGGGGCTTGTTCATGCACTTTAGCACCTCGTCGGAGACATGCTCCGGCGCGATCTTGAGCTGTCCGCTCACATGGTGCGCCGCAAGCTCTTTTAGGAAGCTGTCGTCCTTGTCGTAAAGCAAGTAATCATAGCGGATGCCCGAACGCACAAAGACCTTCTTGACCTTTGGCAGTTGCCGAAGCTTTTTCAGCAGCTCGGTATAGTCCGACTCGTCCGCCTTGAGATTGGGGCAGGGCTTAAAGCCGATGCAGGAACGGTCGGGGCAGACGCCCTTTGTCAGCTGCTTGTCGCAGGCGGGACGGCGAAAGTTTGCGGTGGGGCCGCCCACATCGTGGATGTAGCCGCGAAAATGGGGGCTTTCGGTCATGCGCGCCGCCTCCCGCAGCAGGGAGTCGTGGCTGCGCGCTTGGATGAAGCGTCCCTGATGGCAGGTCAAGGCGCAAAAATTACAGCCCCCAAAGCAGCCGCGGGTACTCGTCAGGGAGAACTCCACCTCGTCCAAGGCGGGGATGGGCTCCGTGTAATCCGTATGGGGCAGGCGGGTGTAGGGCAGCTCGTAAACGGCGTCCAGCTCCTCGGCGGAAAGCGGGTAGGCGGGCGGGTTTGCGACCAGCACGCCCTTTTCGTGCGCTTGGACGAGACGCTTGCCGCTGATGGCGTCCTGATTTTGCAGCTCCGTAAGGAAGGCCTTGCTGTAGAGCTGCTTGTCTGCCGCCACCTCGGAAAAGGAGGGCAGCAGCAGCGCCTGCGGATCTGTAAAGTTGGTTTGGCGGAAGCAGGTGCCGCGGATCTCGGTGAGCGTGTGGACGGGGCGTCCCTCCGCAAGCGCCGAAGCGATCTGCCGAATGGCGCGCTCCCCCATGCCGTAGACCAGCAGATCCGCGCAGGCGTCGTACAGGATGGAATGGCGCACGCGGTCGTCCCAGTAATCGTAATGGGCAAAGCGGCGCAGGCTGGCCTCGATGCCGCCGATGATGAGCGGCACGTCGGGATAGGCCTCGCGGCAGCGGTTGGAATAGACGATGGTGGCGCGGTCGGGGCGGGCGCCCGCTCTGCCGCCCGGCGTATACGCGTCCTCGGAGCGGCGGCGCTTTGCCACGGTATAGTGATCGACCATGGAGTCGATGTTGCCGGAGGTGACAAGGTAGGCCAAGCGCGGCCTGCCAAAGCGGCGAAATTCCTCCGCAGAATGCCAATCGGGCTGCGCCAAGACCGCCACGCGATAGCCCTGCTCCATCAGAACGCGGGCAATGATGGCGGGGCCGAAGGAGGGATGGTCGACATAGGCGTCCCCGCTGACCAAAACAAAATCCGCCTCGTCCCAACCCGCTCTCTCAAGGGCGGCGCGGGTCAAAGGCGGCAGCGGCGCGGACTTTTTACTGCTCATGTGCGTCCTCTCTTTGCCGACCATTCGTAGGGCAGAACGGGCTCCACCACCTGCTCCTGCCTGCGCTCGTCCGCCGTCTTGTTGACTTCGGACAGCTCGGCGGCCAAGCGGTCGATGGTGTCGGTCATCTCGCGGCGTTCCGCCTCCATGTTGGTAAGCTGCGCAATCAGCTCGTCCAAAAACGCATCGACCTGCTCAGGATCATACCCAAGCAGGGTCTTGCGAAACTGTTTTGTTATCAGATCCTCGGGACGAAGCATGGCTGCGCCTTACAGATCCTCGTACTCGTCGTCGCTGCCGCCGCCTACCACCGCGCAGCCCTGCGGGGTGATGACAAAGATGCCGCGGGAGATCTTGCAGATCGTCCCATGCAGCGCGTACACGGCGCCTGAGATGAAATCAAGAATGCGCTGGGCGCAGTTGACCTCGATCTCCTCCATGTTGACGATGACGGGCTTCTTGGCCAGCAGGTTGTCGATGATGCTTTGCGCATCCTCATAGCTGACGGGATGGAAAACGATCATCTTCATGCCCGCCATGTTCGGCATGGGCATGGTGTCGCCGCCGCCCTGCAGACGCGGTTCCTTTTTCTTTTGCGGCTGTCTTGCGCCGTGACGCTCCGACTGCGGCTCCGACTGCTCCTGCGTCTCGTCCGCGACGAGCTCGTCCTTGTCGGACGGCTCCTCCTCGATGCCGATAAAGTCTAAAAACTTGTTGTAGATACCCATATTGCCTCCTTAGCGCGTAACGCGTGCGCCGAAGATCGCCGTTCCGACGCGAACGATCGTAGCGCCTTCTTCGACCGCGACCTGATAATCATGGCTCATGCCCATGGACAGCTCCGTAAGCGGCAGCTCGGGATAGCGCTTTGCCGCCGACTCCTTCAGCTCCCGCAGTTTTGCAAACAGCGGTCGCACGGCCTCGCCGTCAAGGTCGGGCGGTACGCACATCAGTCCGCAGGGCTTGAGATGCCGAAGCGTACAGAGCGTGTCCAAAAGCGCATCTAAGTCGGGGAGCGCTGCCCCTCCCTTTTGCGGCTCGTTGCCGATGTTCACCTGTATCAAGATGGGTTGGACGACCTCGTGCGCCGCCGCGTACCGCTCAAGAGCCTCCGCAAACGAGCTGCGATCCACGGACTGGATGCAGTCGGCAATCCCACAGATATATTTTATCTTATTGGTCTGCGCTTGTCCAATGAAATGGGTCTCGCAGCCGTGCAGTTTATAGAAATTTAACTTTTGGCGCAGCTCCTGCGCGTGGTTTTCGCCGAACGCCGTCTGCCCCGCCGTGATCGCCTCCAAGATGCGCGCTTCGTCCACATACTTGGCGACAGCGAGCAGCTTGACGCTCCCCTCCGTCCGTCCCGAACGGCGCTCCGCTTCGCGTATGCGCTCCCGCACCTCAATTAAGTTTTCCGCTATGCTCATGTCAACCCTCCTTTGGGATGCGATAGCGCAGCCCCGCCGTCAGCGTGATGGACGCGTTCTGCGCCACGACGATGGCCGTGTCCGCGTCGCTTATCAGGATGGTCACGGGCACCGTCACATAGTCCTCGCCCGAAAGAATGTACATCGTGGGCACGCCGTCCACATACGCAATGCCGTCCAAGCGCACGCTGACGCCGCTCTCCTGCTGGTGCAGGTTGAAGCTGAGCTTGCGCACCGAGAGCACCTCCGACACATCGCCGTCCACGCGAAGCACATAGGTGATGTAGTCGGTGGTGACCTTTTCGGACATGACCGTGGCGTTGAAGGCGTTGCCCTCCTCGCCGACGATGGACGCGGTGTAGCTTTCGCCCACGACCATACGTTCGGCGGAGCTGCCCTTGATGTTGAACGCAAAATACCAGTAGTTCGGCGTGACGATGCGGTACAGGCGGCCGGAATCGTAGTTGGTGGAGGAGGAGCTGTTGATGACCTTCGACACCTGCGTGGGCGTGATGCTGTCCACCTTCAAAGCGTCCTCGTTGCCGTCCAGATAAAAGCTGATGTAGCCCGCCGTCTGCTGGTTGTACAGCGTGCTTGTGTAGGTCTGCGTAAAGCTCGTTTCCAAGCTTGTAAACGCCGACAAGGCGTTGGTCAGCGTGGAATCGGGGGTAACCAGCGTTGCCATGAGGCTGCGTCTGCTTGCCAGCAGGCTTAAAAGCTGCTCCTCCAGCACACGGTAATCGCCGCCGTATTCGCCCTTGTTGACGGCCTCCATGGCATCGAGCGTCAGCTCCACGTCGTTATTGAGATTGTTGAGCTGTTCGGGCAGGCTCGCGCCGTCCGCTGAAGCGCTTGTAAGCAGAGCAAGCTGCTGGGCATACACGTTGCGCTCGGCGGAAACGATGTCGGCCAGCTTGTCCTCATAGCCGCGCAGGTACACCGTTGCAATGGCCTGTCCGACCGTTACGGCGTCTCCCTCGTTGACCAAAAAATGCACGCGATACAGCTCGCCCTCCGAAACGGTCAGCTCGTCGCGGATGACCACGCCGTTGACCTGTCGATCGGTCGAGATGGTCGCCGTCTTCATGCGTGCGCTGGAGGGGTTGAGCAGGGTATACACCAAAAAGCCTACGCCGCCCATGACCAGTACCGCGAGTACCGCCAAGAGCCGAAGCCGCCGCTTACCCTTCTCCGATATCCTCCGTTTTGCTGCCAAGCGCCCTCACCTCGTATCCCTTCTTTGCCGACAGACCGTTCTGACGGTCAAAGTTTTCTTGATTTTTGTCCAGATAGCCCCGATACAGCGCCTCCGCGTCCAGGCCGCTGCGCAGGCACATGCTGACAAAAAAATGCAGCACATCCACCAGCTCTCCCGCGATCGCCGCCTCGTCTAAGGGCTTGGGGTTCTTCCACCACTTATAGTTCAGTTCGTTCAAAAGCTCCGTCAGCTCGTCCATGGTGGCAAGGATGTCCTTTTGCATCCATGTCTCATAGTCGAACTCCAGCTTGCGCCGCGCCGCTATGTCCGTGTCCAGCTGCTCCTGCAGCGCAAAGATCGTCTCAAGTCTGTCCATGCTGCGTCCACCATCTCTCTATGTTATCCTGCATGGGCTTTTGCACGTTTTTGATGCGGCCCACCGCCGTCAGCGTGAGCGCCTGCGCGCTAAACAGGCTCTGCGCCAAGGCTTCCATCTGCTCCATTGTAACACATTCGATGCGGGAAAGGGTAGACTCCACGGAATATTCTTCGTCCAAAAGCAGCAGCTGCTTGCCGATGGCGTTCATGTGCGCACCCGAGGACTCCATGCTCAAAAGGTAATTGCCCTTGAGCTGCTCCTTTGCCCTGCTAAACTCGTCCTTGGGCACGCCCTCGCTAAGGATCTTGGTCAGCTCGCCAAGCATCAGCTCCAGCACCTTTGGCGCCTGCTTTTCGCCGCTGCCCGCATACAGGGAGAAGCTGCCCGTGCCCCGATAGGAGATGGGATAGCTGTACACCGAATACGCCAAGCCCAGCTCCTCGCGGATGCTTTGGAACAGGCGGCTGGACATGCTGCCGCCCAAAATATTGGACAGTATCTGCATGGCGTAGCCCTCGCCCTCCTTGACCAAGCTCGTGCCGGGGAAGGTCAGGCAGGTATGCACCTGCTCCACGTCCTTTTGGACGAAGCAAAACTGCTTTTCCTCCACGCGCACCACCTTGGGCGGCTCGTGCTTGTGCGTCTTTTTCGCCTCGGCAAAGCCGCGCTCCAGCAGCTCGATGAGCTTTTCCCGCTCGAAGCTCCCCGCGCATGCGATGACAAGATCGCCGCTGCCGTAATGCTCGACCATGTAGGCGCAAAGCGCGTCGCGCTGCAGGCTGCTTACGGTTTCTGCTGTGCCCAGTATGGGACGCTGCAGGGGCGTATCGCGAAAGAAGGTCTGCGCCGCCTTTTCAAACACCAGATCCTCGGGGCTGTCCTCGGTCATGCCGATCTCCTCCAGCACCACGCCCTTTTCCCGCTCGATGTCCTCCTTTGCCAGCTTGCTGTGCAAAAGGACGTCCGCCAGCATATCCACCGCCGTCTCCGTCTTGTCGTCCAGCACCTTGACATAGTAGCAGGTACATTCCTTGGCGGTGAAGGCGTTCATGCTGCCGCCTATCGCGTCCATCTCAACGGCGATATCGCGGGCGCTGCGTCTGCTCGTCCCTTTGAAGAGCATATGCTCGATGAAGTGGGAGCAGCCCGATACGGCGGCCTGCTCGAACACGGAGCCTGCGTTGACCCAAACGCCCAGCGAGACCGAACGCACGCCCTCCATTTTGTCCGTGATGACGCGGATCCCATTCGACAAACGGGAACATTGTATCATTGCTTATTTCCTTCCTCCCGCACAGGGCCTAAAGATAGGCTCATTTTGCGCGGCCTTGGCTTTCCGTATGCAAAAGGAGCGCAAACTGCCGCCTGCGCTCCCCCCAAAGTTTAGCTTACTTGTTTTCGGTCTTGCTGTCGGGCAGCAGATCCTTGCGGGTCAGGCTGATCTTCCCCGTCTTGGGGTCGATCTCGATGACGCGGACCAGTACCTGATCGCCCATGTTCATCACGTCCTCCACGCGCTCTACCCGCTTTTTGTCCATGCGGGAGATGTGCAGCAGGCCGTCCTTGCCGGGGGTAAGGTTGATGAACGCGCCAAAGTCCTTGATGCCCACGACCGTGCCCAGATACACGTCGCCGACCTCGATGTCCTTGACGATGCCGTCGATGATGCGCTTGGCTTCCGTCGCCGCAGCCGCATCGGGAGAGGCGATGTACACCGTGCCGTCGTCCTCGATGTCGATCTTCACGCCTGTGTCGGCAATGATCTTGTTAATGGTCTTGCCGCCGCTGCCGATGACGTCACGGATCTTGTCGGGGTTGATCTTGAAGCTGATGATGCGCGGGGCATACTTGGACAGCTCCTCACGCGGCTGTGCCAGCGTCTCCGCCATCTTGTCCAGAATGAACAGGCGGCCTCTGCGTGCCTGCGCCAAGGCGCGGGTGAGGATCTCGCGGTCGATGCCCTTGATCTTGATGTCCATTTGGATGGCGGTGATGCCGTCGCGGGTGCCTGCCACCTTGAAGTCCATGTCGCCCAAGAAGTCCTCAAGGCCTTGAATGTCGGTGAGGATGGCAAGGTTGCCGCTGTCAACGTCCTTGATAAGACCCATGGCAACGCCCGCAACGGGCTTCTTGATGGGTACGCCTGCGTCCATCAGGGCAAGGGTGCTTGCGCAGATGGAGGCCTGCGAGGTGGAACCGTTGGAGCTGATGACCTCGCTGACGAGGCGCATACAGTAGGGGAACTCCTCCTCGGTGGGAAGTACGGGCTCCAAAGCACGCTCCGCCAAAGCGCCGTGACCGATCTCGCGGCGGCCGGGGCTGCGCACGGGACGGGTCTCGCCCACGCTGTAGGGCGGCATGTTGTACTGGTGCATGTAGCGCTTGGAATCCTCCAGCGTAAGGCCGTCGAGGATCTGCGCCTCGGAGATGGTGCCCAAGGTGGCGATGGTCATCACCTGCGTTTGACCGCGGGTGAACACCGCGCAGCCGTGCGGACGCTCTAAGAAGCCGACCTCGCTCCAAATGGGGCGGATCTCCTCTTGGCCGCGGCCGTCGGGACGGATCTTCTTGTTGATGATCTTATCGCGCATGACTTCCTTGGTCATACTGTACAGCACGGCGGCAACGTCCGCTGCGGACTCGGGATACGCCTCGGCAAACGCTTCGATGGTCTCCTTCTTGACCTGCTCGGTGCGCAGCTCGCGCTCCTTGCGCTCGAAGGTGTCCATCTGCCACACGACCTTATCCGCGGCAAAGGCGCGAACCTTTTCTTCCAATTCGGGATCGGGCTTGTGAATGACGACTTCCATCTTCTCCTTGCCGCAGTCCGCTTGGATCTCGCTGATGAAGGCCACGATCTTCTTGATCTCCTCGTGCGCATACAGGATGGCGCCGAGCATTTCTTCCTCGGTGACTTCCTTGGCGCCCGCTTCGACCATCATCACGGCGTCCTTGGTGCCCGCCACCGTCAGGGAGAGTCTGCTGATCTCGCGCTGTGCGCAGTCGGGGTTAAGGATGTACTCGTTGTCGATCATGCCGATGGCGACCGAACCCGTCGGTCCCATGAACGGGGCGTTCGAGATGGAAAGGGCGATGGACGAACCGATCATGCCCAGAATGTCGGGCTGGCAGTCCTGATCGACGGACAGCACCGTGGCAATGACCTGAATGTCGTTGTAGAAGCCCTTGGGGAACAGGGGACGCAGCGGACGGTCGATGAGGCGGCAGGTCAGGATGGCCTTCTCCGTGGGACGACCCTCGCGCTTGATGAAGCCGCCGGGGATCTTGCCGACGGAGTACATTTTTTCTTCGAATTCGATGCTCAGCGGCAGGAAATCGACGCCCGGACGGGGCTCCTTGGCGACGGTGGCGCAAACCAGCACCGCAGTACCGCCCATGCGTACCAGGCAGGAGCCGCCGGCTTGCTCCGCGTACTTGCCCGTTTCAACGGTCAACTCGCGGTCGCCGATCATTGTTTTGTAGATCTTTGCTTCCATGTTGTTGTTTTTCCTCTTTTTCTTTTAATATAAACTTCTTTTGTGCTTCCGATGCGGCGGCAGCAGTCGCGGCGGGATATTCGCTCCCTCCGCGCCGAACCAACGCTCGGCCGCGGGCAAGCCCGCTTGCGGTAATGAAAACGCCCATCCGACCGCTCCGATCGGACGGGCGTCCACGAAAATAAGGAAGGCGGGTGTATGAAACCCCCGCCCGCTTTTTTACTTTCTCAGGTTCAAGGCGGCAACGATGGCGCGATAGCGCTCGATGTCCTTCTCCTTGAGGTAGTTGAGCAGTCCTCTGCGCTGACCGACCATCTTCAGTAGGCCGCGTCTGGAATGGTGATCCTTCTTGTTGAGCTTTAAATGCTCGTTGAGGTGGTTGATGCGTTCCGTAAGCAACGCGATCTGTACCTCGGGGGAACCGGTGTCGCCCTCGTGCAGGGCGTAGGTGGTGATGATCTCCTGCTTGGTCATGATTTTTTGTTTTCCTCCATGTTTTTTTCGTAGCCCTGTAAACTGAGCATGGCGTCGGAGAGTCGCATCAACCCAGTATGCAGTTTAACATCGTTTATCTTAGCACAGACCTTCCGCGCTGTAAAGTTCTTTTTTGCGATCGGCGAAAACAATTTTCGCTTCCGCCGCATCCTTGGCGATCTGCGCCTGCAGCGCCTGCGCCGACGGGAACGTTTGCTCCTCCCGCAGGTACTTTAAAAACGCCACAGCCAGTTCCCTGCCGTACAGCTCCTCTGTATCGTCCGTAAGGAAGCTCTCCACGCTGCGCGCTTGACCGCCCACGGTGGGATTCGTGCCCACGTTGGTCACGGCGCAGCGCCATGCCCCGTCCACGAACGCACCTGTGGCGTACACGCCGTCCTTGGGCAGCAGCCGCTCCCCCGTCTCTATGTTGGCGGTGGGAAAGCCCAGCGTTCGCCCCAGTCCCTTGCCGTGCACGACCTTGCCCGTCAGGACGTAGGGTCGCCACAGGAGCCTTTTTGCAAGCGTCATGTCGCCGCTGCGCAGCGCCTCGCGGATGCGGGAGCTGGAGATGGGTGCGCCGTCGCAGAGCACAGGCTCCATCACCGTGACGGGAAAGCCCCGCTCCTTGCCTAATTTTGTCAAGAGCTTGGGATCCCCACCGCCCTTTGCGCCAAAGCTGTAGTTGAAGCCCACGACCAATTCGCGTATCCCCTCGGGGTAGCGCTTGACCAAATAGTCCACAAAGGCGGTAGGCTCAAGGTCGGCAAACTCCCGCGTAAAGGGGATCAGCTCCACCCGCTCGACGCCAAGCAGTTGGATGCGCCGCACCCGCTCTTCGGGTGTGGACAGCGTTTGGATGCTGCCCGTCAAAAGTGCCAGGGGATGGTTTTGAAAGCTCAGCACCACCGAGCTTGCGCCAAGCTCCCTTGCCTTCAGCGCGGTATACGAAAGCAGGGTGCAGTGTCCCAAATGCACCCCGTCGAACATGCCCAATGCCAACACGATCCCGTTTGCCATACGCTCCTCAATCCAAATGCAGCGTCAGGCGCAGGCGCTTGCTTTGCACCTGCCCCACGCCCAAAAATGTATCCGCGCAGTAGACGCGGTACAGCCCCTCCGCCGCCTCGGGCAGATAGCTGTCTAACCCGTTCTTTGTGGGAACAAGACGCTCCGCTTCCAGTGTCAGCGCGGGCAGATAGGAAAGCGCCTCCTCGCAGGAGGTCAGCGCCTCCTCCAAGCGACCCTCGCCCTTCCGCTGCGTAAGCTCCGAAATGCCCAGCGCGTCCTCGATGGAAAAGCTGCCCGCCTGCGTGCGCAGCAAAAAGCGCATGTGCGCGGGAACGCCCACCGCCTCGCCGATGTCCGCGCAGAGCGTGCGCACATAGGTGCCGCGGGAGCAGCGCGTCTCCAGTAAAAAGCGGCGCTCCCCCGTCCTTTCGAGCAGGCGCAGCTCCTTTATCTCGATGCTGCGCAGCCGTTCGGGCGTCTGCTGCCCCTTTCGCGCCAGATCGTACATCTTTTTGCCGTCCACCTTGAGCGCCGAATAGGCGGGGGCAAGCTGCTGTTGCTTGCCCGAAAAGCGCGGCAAAGCCTCTAAAAGCTGCTCCGTGTCAACGGGCGCGTCCGAGCGCGCCGTAACGCGCCCCTGCGCGTCCTGTGTGTCGGTGGAAGCGCCGAAGCACAGCTCAAAGCGATAGGTCTTTTCCTTATCCACCAAGTAGTCGAACAGGCGGGCGGCGCGTCCCACGCAGACGGGCAGTACACCCGCCGCCGCTGGGTCGAGCGTGCCCAAGTGTCCCACGCGCTTTTCCCCCGTCAGGCGGCGAATATCCACCACAACGTCGCTGGACGACATGCCCGGCGGCTTTAGTACATTCAGGATTCCCTCCATGCGCTATGCCTCAAGCGCGGCAAGGATGTGCTCGCAAACCGTCGTGTAGGCGGACTCCAATGGTGGGGGCTGGTTGCAGCCTGCGGCGCGTTCGTGTCCGCCGCCGCCCAAGCTCTGCGCGATCTTTCCCACGTTGCAATAACGCTTGGAGCGCAGGCTGACGCGAATGACGCCCGCCTTGGAATCGCGCAGCAGGCAAGCCACCTCCACGCCCTCGATGTCCCGCAGGTAGTCGATGACGCCCTCGCAGTCGGCAGCCGTCGCGTCAAAGCGCCGCATGGTCTCCGCCGAAAGGCAGGCGACAGCCACGCTGCCCCCCGCCAAAAGATGCACCTTGCCCAGTGCCTCGCCGATCATCTTGGCGTGCGGCAGGCTCATGCTGCGAAAGAGCCGACGGTTCAGCTCCGGCATGTCAAAGCCGAACGCCAGCAGCCGCGCCGCCGTGATGAGCGTCTGCGGCGAGGTGTTGGAGTACGCAAAATTGCCCGTGTCCGTCGCCAGCGCCGTATACAGGCAGAGCGCCATGTTCGGCGTGATGACCACAGGCAGGCTTAAAAGCAGTTCAAAGATCAGTTCCCCCGTCGCTGCGCGAAAGGAGATCCAGTTTTCCTCGGCAAAGCCCTTGTTGCTCTCGTGATGATCGATGCAGAAGCTGTGCGCCGCCGATTTTGATTGCTCCGCCAAGGCGCCCGCACGACCTATGTCCGCGCAGTCGATGTACACGACCGCAGTGAACGGTTCGATCTCCTCCGGGGAGCGCAACTCGTCCGCCAAGGGCAAAAACGCATACTTTGGCGGAACGGGTTCGCAGCAGGCAAGCTGCACATTCTTCTTCATCGCCTTCAAGGCGGCGTACAGCGCCAGCGCGGAGCCAAGTGTATCGCCGTCGGGCGAAATATGCGACACAAGGAGCAGTTGATCCTGCTCCTCTATGAATCGTACGGCGTCACTGCAGCCGCCCATATTATGCCTCTCCCCCGTCTGACGGCGTATTGTCCGTCTCCGAAAGGTGCAGCTTGTTGAGTATATCCGCAATGTGCGCGCCGTAGGCGATGGACTCGTCCGCCACAAAGCGGAAGCGCGGTATGCAGCGGATCTGCATGCGCTGTCCCACCTCGTGCGCCACAAAGCCCGCCGCGTGATTGAGCGCATCCAGCGCCTCGCGGCGCTTTTCGGCGTCGCCATCGTACACGCTGACATAGACCTTGGCATACTTGAGGTCGTTGGTGACCTCCACCTTGGTCACGCTGGTCAGTCCGCCCACGCGGGGATCCTTCAGGTCAAAGAGGATCGCGCTGACCGTCTTTTTCATTTCCTCATTGAGGCGTTCTTCCCGTATCTTTGCCATAGCGCTCCTTTACTGACGCTCCACTTCCTCCATTTCAAAGGCCTCAATGGAGTCGCCCTCCTCGATGTCGTTGAAATTCTCCAAGGAGATACCGCACTCGTAGCCGCTTGCGACCTCCTTCACGTCGTCCTTGAAACGCTTGAGCGAGCCGATCTTGCCGTCGTACACAACGATGCCGCCGCGTACCACGCGCACCTGCGCGCTGCGTGTGATCTTGCCGTCCTGCACATAGGCGCCTGCGATCGTGCCCACGCCGCTGACACGGAAGGTGCTGCGCACCGATGCGTGTCCCAGTTCGACCTCCTTGAGCACGGGCTTGAACATGCCCTTCATGGCGTTCTGCACGTCCTCGATGGCGTTATAGATGACGCGATAGAGGCGCATATCCACCTTTTCCCGCTCCACGGCCTGCTTGGCGGTGGAATCGGGACGAACGTTGAAGCCGATGACGATGGCGTTGGACGCCGATGCGAACATGATGTCCGTTGCGGTGATCGCGCCTACGCCGCCGTGGATGCAGCGCACGCGCACCTCGTCGTTGGACAGCTTTTCAAGCGCTTGCTTGACGGCCTCCACCGAACCCTGCACATCCGCCTTGACGATGACGTTGAGATCCTTCAGCTCGCCCTCCGCCATCTGCGCGAACAGATCGTCCAAGGAGACCTTCTGCTGCGCCTTGACCTGCTCCGCCTTGAAGCGGTCGATGCGCTCCTCCGCCACCTGGCGGGAGAGCTTGTCGGCGGGAACTGCGTTGAGGATGTCGCCCGAAGCGGGCACGCTGTTGAAGCCCAGAACCTCCACGGGAATGGACGGACCCGCGCTTGCAACGAAGCGTCTCTTGTCGTCCACCAAGGCGCGCACGCGTCCGTAGGACGTTCCCGCAACGATGGTGTCGCCCTTCTTGAGGGTACCGTTCTGCACCAGCACGGTGGCAACGGGGCCACGCGCCTTGTCCAGCTTGGCCTCGATGATCGTGCCCTTGGCCAGACGGTCGGGATTGGCGCGAAGCTCCAATACCTCCGCCTGCAGGAGGACCATCTCAAGCAGCTTGTCAAGATTGATCTGCTTCTTGGCGGAGACGGGCACGCAGATGGTGTCGCCGCCCCAATCCTCGCTGACCAGACCGTACTCGGTGAGCTGCTGCTTGACGCGCTCCGGATCCGCCTCGGGACGGTCGATCTTGTTGATCGCCACCACGATGGGCACATTGGCCGCCTTCGCGTGGTGGATCGCCTCGATGGTCTGGGGCATGATGCCGTCGTCCGCAGCCACCACAAGGATGACCACGTCCGTCACCTGCGCGCCGCGGGCTCGCATCGAGGTGAAGGCCTCGTGACCCGGGGTGTCGATGAAGGTGATGGGCTGTCCCTGACAGGTAACGGTGTACGCGCCGATATGCTGCGTGATGCCGCCCGCCTCGCCCTCGGTGACGTGGCTGTTGCGGATGGCGTCCAGCAGGCTGGTCTTGCCGTGATCGACGTGTCCCATGATGGTCACAACGGGGGGACGCGGCTTGAGCTGCTCGTCGCTGTCGCTGTCCTCGGCGGTGTCCGCTAACACGTCCTCGAAGGTCTTGGTGAGCTGCTGCTCCACCGCTATGCCGTAATCGGCGGCAAGCAGTTCGCAGGTGTCAAAATCGATCTCTTGGTTGACCGTGGCCATGACGCCCAGCAGGAAGAGCTTTTTGATAAGCTCCGCCGCGGGCTTGCCCAGCTTCTCGGACAGATCCTTGACCGAGATGGTCTCGGTGGTGATGATGGCATGATCGACGATCACAGGCTCCGGACGGCGCACGGTAACGATCTTGTGCTTGCTCTTGTTGCGTGTGCCCATCGGGCTGTCGTCGTCCCAGCGAACCGCCGGTGCGGCTTCCTTTTGCGTGGATTTCTTGTTCTTGCTCTTCTTGTCCTTATCGTAAGTTTTGGGTGCGCTCTTGGTGGGATCGAAGCTGCGCGAACGATCCGCCGCGGACGGATTGATCACGACCGCCCGTTCCCCGCTCTGCGTGCGCGGCGCATAGCCGCTGCCTGCGGGTCTGTCCGTGCGTGGCGCATAGCCGCTGCCTGCGGGACGATCCGTGCGGGGCGCATAGCCGCCCTGCGTGCGCGGTGCATAGCCGCCGCCTGCGGGACGATCCGTGCGGGGCGCATAGCCGCCCTGCGTGCGCGGCGCATAGCCGCTGCCTGCGGGACGATCCGTGCGGGGCGCATAGCCGCCCTGCGTGC
Organism: uncultured Oscillospiraceae bacterium; assembly: GCA_964490325.1. Taxonomy (GTDB): domain Bacteria; phylum Bacillota; class Clostridia; order Christensenellales; family CAG-138; genus DAOPJM01. The sequence goes on along the minus strand of CAZBBX010000023.1, from coordinate 4,974 downwards.
GCGGTGCATAGCCGCCTGCGGGTCTGTCCGTGCGGGGCGCATAGCTGCTCTGCGGACGGAAAGCGGCGTCCGACGTGCCCGCCTTGGCGCGCTCATCCCGAAGGGCGCGGTCATAGGCGCCGGGACGATCCACGCGGGGTGGACGATCCGCACCGCTCGGTGCGCGATCTGTGCGTGCCGGGCGCGCATCCGCCGTATCCCGCTCGCTGCGCGGGGCGCGCTCCGTACGGGGCGGACGCTGCGCAGGCGCTGCGGTGTTGACGTCGGCCTTGGGCGCGGCGTCTTCTATAACAGCGGGCTTTACTATCTCAACAGGTTCGGGCTTTGCCTCGGCAACGGGCACCGAAACAGGCTCCGCGACAGGAGCAGGCTTAACCTCGGCAACGGGTGCGGGCTTCACCTCCGCGGCGGGCTCGCTCTTTACCTCGATGACGGGCGCGGGCTTCACCTCGACAGCGGGTTCGCTCTTTGCCTCGACAACGGGCGCCGAAGCAGGCTCCGCGACAGGCGCAGGCTTTGCCTCGACAACGGGCGCGGGCTTCACCTCGGCAGCAGGCTCGCTCTTCGTCTCAACGACGGGCGCGGGCTTGCTTTCGGGCGCAGGAACAGGCTCCTCCTCTCCGCCGACATGGACCGCAAGATCCTTGTCGGAGTTGAGCAGCTCCGCCAAACGCTCGGCGCGTTCCCGCTCAAGCTGTTCCTTGCGCTGTTGCCGCTCGCGATCGACTAAATTTTCTTCAGCCGCTTTCGCCGCGTCCAACAGGCCGCCCGCTTCACCGCGTGCGCCGTCGGCGCGATCCAAAAGCTCCTGCATGTCGCTGCGCAAACTCTTTGCCAATTCCGAAAAATTCACTGCCATTCTTACACCCCCGTTGCATCGGTATCGGACGCCATGGCGCCCTCGATCATCCGTTTGAAACCATCCTCCGTGACAGCCGCCACGATCCGTTCGGCCTTGCCGATCGCGGCTCCCACGGTACTACATTCGTAAAGCGGAACGTTTGCCGCCGCGCACAGCGCCGCGTAGCGCTCCTTGGTTGCCTGTGCCGCGCCGCTCTCCAGCAGCACCAGCTTGGCCTTGCCCTGCCGCACGGTCTCCGTGACGGCATAGTCCCCGCTCTTGACGCGGCCCGCCTTCATGGCAAGCCCCAGAGCGTTATACAGTCTGTCCGTCATCCCGCGTCAGCTCCTTGAGTCGTTCGACCAGCTCCTCCGTGAGCGGCGTCTCCAAAGCCCGTTCCAGTGCACGCGATCTGAGCGCCTTGTTGAGGCAGGCCTCGGAACGGCACAGGTACGCGCCGCGTCCGTTCATGCGCCCCGTCAGGTCGACGGCCGCGCCGCCCTCGGGAAGCCGCACCACGCGCAGCAAAGCTTTTTTGTCCTGCATCTGCCGACAGGCGACGCACATACGCTGCGGGATCTTTTTCACGCCTTGTTACTCTCCCGCTTCCTCGTCGTTGAAGGTCTCGTCGAGATCGTCGTAGCCGCGATCCATCTCTTCCTGCGCCTGCGACTGGCTCTTGATGTCGATCTTCCAACCCGTCAGCTTGGCGGCCAAACGCGCGTTCTGCCCCTCCTTGCCGATGGCCAGCGAAAGCTGCTGGTCGGGAACGACGACCTTGGCGGCGCGCTCCTCGTCGTTGACATAGACCATCAAGACCTTGGCGGGGCTGAGCGCCTTGGCGATGTAGATGGCGTAGTCGTTGTCCCACTCGATGATGTCGATCTTTTCGTTATGCAGTTCGTCCACAATGCGGGTCACACGGGAGCCGCGCTGTCCAACGCAGGAGCCCACCGCATCCACCTGCGGATCGGACGAATGGACGGCGATCTTGGTACGGAAGCCCGCCTCGCGGGCGATCGCCTTGACCTGTACCACGCCGGACTGGATCTCTGGTACCTCCAGCTCGAACAGGCGCTTGACCAGACCCGGGTTGGTGCGCGAAACGACCACCTGCGGACCTTTGTTGTCCTTGCGCACCTCCAGCACATACACCTTGATGCGTTCATTGTTTTCGTAGGTCTCGCCGGGAATGGTCTCGCTTGCGGGCAGGATGCCGTCGGTACGACCCAGCTCCACAAAGACGTTGCCCTTCTCCACGCGCTGTACGATGGCGGTGAGGATCTCGTTTTCTTTTTCGATGTACTCCTCATAGATGTTGCCGCGCTCCGCCTCGCGGATGCGCTGCACGACCACCTGCTTGGCGGTCTGCGCCGCGATGCGTCCAAAGTTCTTGGTGGTAGCCTCCTCCTCCAGCACATCGCCCACCTGATACAGCGGGTTCACGGCACGCGCCTGCTCCAAGGCGATCTCCATGGAGGGGTTTTCGACCTCCTCCACCACCGTCTTGGAGGCAAAGATGCGGATCTCGCCCGTGTCGCAGTTGATCTCCGCACGCACGTTGCCCGTGGTGTTGTTGTTGCGCTTATACGCCACGATGATCGCGGACTCGATCGCGCCCAGTAAAACTTCCTTGCTGATGCCCCGCTCCTTTTCCAGCGCCGTCAGGGCCTCCATAAAATCAGCGTTCATAGTGAATTTCCGTCCCTTTCTATCTTCACAGGTTCCAAGTATCTTAAAATCGCAGGTAGGGCTTCAGCTTTGCTACGTCCTTTTTAAGGAAGCGCAGCTCCTCGCCCTTTTCGTTCACAAGTGTGAAGCCCTCGTCGTCGTAGTCCTTGAGCGTGCCGATGAAGCTCTTTTTCTTGTCACGGGGCACATAGAGCTTTACCTCCAGCTCCTTGCCAAGATTGCGCGCATAATCGGCGTCCTTTTTGAGCGGACGATCCAATCCCAAGGAGGAAACGGACAGATAGTACTGCTGCTCGATGGGGTCGGCCTCGTCCAAGATCGGTTCCACGGCGCGGCTGACCTGTTCGCAGTCGTCGATGGTCACGCCGCCCTCCTTGTCGATGTAGAGGGTCAGCACCCAGTCGCCGTACTCCTTGACAAAACCCACGTCACAAAGGGTAAAGCCCAGACCTTCGACCACGGACTTCACCAGGCTCTCACACAATTCCGTTGTTTTCAATGGCAGTCCTCCCTCAAAACAAAGGAGCGGGACACGCCCACTCCTTCACTCACACTCATTCCAACAGTTGCAGTATACCACAGCGTATGGCATAATGCAAGCTATTTTTCCCGCGTTTTTGCGACTTTGGCGGCAAAACGGCGTGGTTTTTGTCGCCTTTGCCCTGCTTTAGCGGCTGCGGCGCACACTTTTGCCGTTTCCGCATTTGCCTTGCCGCGATAGTATATCCAAGGCTTAATCGAACTATGAATGAAAAACGGGAGAGCCGTGAAGCCCTCCCATACTGCGTTCCTATTCCGCCGTCTTTGCGTCCTTGCAAGGCTCGTTGTCCTTTGCCTGCTCGCCGCGCTTTGCCTTTGCCTTTTTGCTTTCAAAGGGCAGGTTGGTGTTCTTTTGATCCTTGCGGTGAAAGATCTGTACGTTCGCATAGTGGAACATGGCCACATAGGACAGCGTGACCGCCGCGATGAGTACAAACACATTCCACGGCTGCAGCATGGGCAGCGGAAAGCTCAAAAGCGTGAGGATGATCCCCGCCGCGAACATGCCCGTTGCCGTCTTGCCAAACCAGTCCGCATACACCACGACCGAGCGTTTCTTGAGCATGAAGACGCCGCCGGCGATCATCAGGCACTCCTTTGCCAGCGTCAGGATAAACAGGATGAGGTACACGGGCTGCTCGTAACGGCGTATGCAGATGCAGACCAGCGCCGCGATGACCATCAGCTTGTCCGCAAAGGGATCCAGCAGTTTGCCAAGCGGTGTGATCCAGTTGAAGCGCCGCGCCAAGTAGCCGTCCAGCACGTCCGTCAGAAAGGCCGCCGCGTACACGACGAGCGCGCCGGCGTAGCGTCCGCTCAAAAACAGCCAAACGAATACGCCGACCAGCCCGATCCGTATAAACGACAGGATGTTGGGGATATGCTTCATCGTCCGCTCATATCCTCCACATAGAGTTCACGAACGCCTGTATCCTCCGCAGCTGCGGGGTGAAGCGCTTCCTGCTCCGCCTTCTCTCGCGCCTCAAAGAACTTCATTGCGACCTGCGGCAGCAGGGCATAGCTCAGTACATCCTCCTCTTGGCGGATGTGCGGGCCGAGTTCCTCGCGGTACTTCTCCAGCTCGGGAGTCAGCAGGTCGGCGGGGCGGCAGGTGATGACCTTCGCATCGCCTATGGCCATGCGGCGCACCTCCTCGTTGACCTCGCCGGGGAGCTTGCCGTACTCGCCCGCCAGCAGTGCCTTGGATTCCTTGGGGAAGGTCTTGTAGCGCCCCATAAGAACGTTGAACACGGCCTGCGTGCCGACGATCTGACTGGTGGGCGTGACCAGCGGCGGATAGCCGAAGTCCTTGCGCACGCGGGGGATCTCCTCCAGCACGGCATAGTACTTATCCTCCGCCTTGGCATCCTTGAGCTGCTTGATGAGGTTGGACAGCATTCCGCCCGGCACCTGATAGAGCAGGGTGTTGGTGTCCACGCGCAGGGACTTATCGGAGATGAGCCCCTCCGCCTTCATGCGGTCTGCCACCTTGCGGAAATGCTTGGCGACCTCGCTTAGGGCGTTCAGATCCAAGCCCGTATCCCGCGGCGTTCCCTTGAGCGTTGCCACCAAGGGCTCGGTAGCGGGCTGCGAGGTGCCGTTGCCGAACGGCGACAGCGCCGTGTCCACGATGTCCACGCCCGCCTGCGCCGCCATGAGGTAGGTCATGTCGCCGGTACCCGTGGTGTTGTGGGTGTGCAGATGGATCGGCACGCTCGTTTCCGCCTTCAGGCGCTTGACCAAGGAGTACGCGTCGTAGGGCAGCAGCAGGTTTGCCATGTCCTTGATGCAGATGGAGTCCGCCCCCATCTGTACCAGCTCCTTGGAGAGCTTTACAAAGTAGTCCTCGCTGTGAACGGGCGAGATGGTATAGCTGATGGCAGGCTCGCACCAGCCGCCGT
>CAZBBX010000022.1:0-36461 GCA_964490325.1 uncultured Oscillospiraceae bacterium | reverse complement strand
CTGCAAGGTACCAAAGGCTATCGTTTGTTTGTATCAATAGTTGGGTCGAGATACAGAAAAAAACCACTTTTGTTTAACAAGGCAAAGGTGGTTTTTTCTTGCCTTTACAGGCAAAACAGGTTAAAAATCTAGCACAGTTCGGGATGGATCACTTTAGCAAGCGGATTTTGACGGTCTTATAAACAGAAACGGTAATGTCCCGTAAAAAACGCATCAGTCCATCATTCCCGAATAGAACATATCGTATGCGCCCACATTCCAAAGCGCATCGATCAGATCGTTAACAAGCAGTTCAAATGCAGCGTCACACTGGTTGAATCGGGAGGGGGAGATGCGATAGACTTGCTCGTCAAAAGTGAAATACAGCGCGGCGTACTTTATATCCCACTCCGGGATCCTGGTCGTTTTGGCCGTTTCCTCAAACTGATCCAAGACCGCGTCAACTGACGGAATCCCCGTGTGCGGCGCATCGCAACAAACGATACAGATACTGTGATCCATATACTTGCTCATCAAATATCCACAACTCTTCTTTTTCATGTAAAACCCCTTTCTTAAATCGTGTACGCAACAGGCATTAAAGAATTCGTTTGTACGCTTCCAGCAGACTCTTGATCTGATAGCTGAGAAGCCACGACGCGCTGTTGTACCGGATCCATGTTTCCTTCAGTTGCTGCAAAAGAGGAAACAGATAGATCTCGGTTTCGACCACATATGTCGCCATCTTCTCCCGTGAAAAGCCGCTTGCCATCGTCGAAAGATTGTTGCAGCGATCGATGCATTTGACGAGACAGGCCGTCGCGTTGTTGCCGATTCGTTCGTAGTACGTCGGCTTGATCGCCTTTTTATCCACACCCGGCGGATAGGACAGGAGTTGAACCGCCGTCCGAACGGCATCGTTGACCGGCAACTCCTCCACGCGCACGCCGCAGTCTTCCACCACGTCATGCAGAAGGATCGTCGCTATCACATCGTCGTCTTCGATTCCCATCGCAAGCGCATGACATGCCATGGTCAAAGGATGGATGATATAGGGAACGCCCTCTTTGCCGTCTCGCAGCTGCCCGCTGTGCCATTTTTTCATCCGCGGCAGCACGACCAGCACCTGCGGCAGCTCTTTTGCCACCGCCGCCGACTTAACAAATGTATACATGTGCTGTTCGTCGAACAATCGTTCATGCGTGACCCAGTTCGGCCTTGCGAACTCTTCAAGGAGGGCTCCAACCGTGGTATGCAGCACTTCTGCCAATTGTAACAGACGCGATGTGTCCGGCTGGTACTCGTCACGTTCCCAACTGCTGACGGCTTGAAAGGATACATCCAACGCCTCCGCAAGCTGCGATTGCGTCAGGTTGCCCTTTTTTCGAAACAAACTGATTTGACTTCCCAAACTCATATCCGCTAACCTCCTGTTTGCCTTCAGTGTAAACCATCTTTGCAGCAGCCGCCAGCAAGCAAATGCCGAACAGAGCAGAAACAATTCAAGCTGTGCTTGTATTTTATCAGTCCAACGTCCTGTATGCAAGGTGAGGACAGGGAAAAACGCATGAAGAGCGGCGAAGCAGAAACTATTTTTATGCCTCGAAGACCCCCTTCTGCGATCAACAAGATGGACAGATCTTCCTAAAAAATCTTTTTTGCAGGAGACTGAATCTATGGTACTATTTCCTTGAGACTGCAGTATCTGCTTTAGGCAAACCAAGTAAATGAGAAGGAGATCTTCAATATGACAGCCGTTGGAATCCTGCTCATCCTTACCGGTGCGATCCTGCTTATCTGTGCGCTTGCGCAATGGCTGCAAAAGCGCTCCTACAGCGCCTGCTCGGAAAACGTTGCGGCAACCATCACGCGCATGAGAAAGCGTAACGTGAAGAACGGCGTTGCATACGAGCTGACCTGCGCCTACACCGTAGACGGAACGTCCGATGAAAAGGTCATCGGCGTTACAAGAACAGAATACGAAGCGCTCTGCGAAGGAAGAAAGTATGAACTGCTCTATAAGCCCGCCGACCCCAAAAGAGCCGTTCGACCGCAGAACCTCAACCCCAACAGCACGCGGATCCTGCTGCTTGTTGGCCTTGCCGTGACGGTTGTGGGCGTGGTGCTGTTTCTCCTTGGCCGCGCCTAAGGCGGTTCTAATAACCGATTTGCAGGGCTTATAGGGCAAGGGCTTTACTCTTGCCTTCCGCCCCACGCACCCGCCATTACCGTTGTAGGGCAAGGGCTTTGTTCTTGCCGCATCCCCCCGCATCCCGCCGCATTCCGCCGACCAACGCCGCTGCAACAGCGGCGCTTTTCTGTTGCAAAACGCAGACAAATTTGATAGAATACCGCAGGAGTGAAACGAGGCTCTGTCCGATCCAAAGCACACGGACAGCCTGCCGCATGAACCCATGCAGTGCAGCAGAGCCTCGCCGACAACAGATAGGAAGCAGCAACAATGAAGTCTCAAGTCCGAAAAGCGGAACCAAGCAAGCAGGAGATCTTCGAGACTCTGCCCGTAGGGAAAGCCATTGCGATCATGGCGATCCCCACCGTCATCAGCCAGCTCATCAACCTTGTTTACAACATGGTGGACACCATATACATCGGCATGACAGGCGATGCATACAAGACTGCCGCCGTCACGTTAGCCTTTACGATCTTTATGATGACCGTTGCGTTTTCAAACCTGTTTGGCATCGGGGGCGGGAGCCTGTATGCGCGTTTACTGGGGGCGGGCCGCGCTGCGGATGCAAGGAAGGTGAGCGCCTTCAGCGTGTACGGCGCTGTTGCGATCGGCCTGCTCTACTCCCTGCTCATCGGCCTGTTTCTTGAACCGATCCTGAATCTCTTGGGCGCTTCCTCGTCCACGATCGGCTTTGCCAAGCAGTATGTGTGGTTTGTCGTGATCTTGGGCGACATTCCCATCATCCTTTCCACGACCTGCGCGCATCTGCTGCGCAACGCAGGCTACGCCAAACAGGCGGGCATAGGCTTGAGCGGCGGCGGGATCCTGAACATTTTTCTTGATCCGCTGTTCATGTTCGTGCTGCTGCCAAAGGGCATGGAGGTGGTCGGCGCCGCGCTTGCAACGCTGCTGTCCAACATCGCCGCAATGCTCTATCTTGTATGCGTGATGAAAAAGCTGTCCAAAACAACGCCGCTGAGCCTCCGCCTTAAGGACGCAAGGGAGATAGGCCGCGGCGAGGTGCGGCAGCTGTTTGCGGTGGGCGTCCCCTCCGCCGTTTTGACGGGACTATTCGATGTGGCAAATATCTTTCTCAACTCGCTCATGGCGGCGCACAGCGATCTGGAGCTTGCGGCAATAGGGATCGTCATGAAAGCGGAGCGGCTTCCCAATGCGATCAATATTGGTCTGTGTCAGGGGATGCTCCCACTGGTAGCCTACAATTACGCAGCGCAGAATCTCAAGCGCATGAATCAGATCATCCGTACCGTAAGGATCTGCGGCTTGGTGGTGGGCGTCCTCAGCCTGATCCTTTTTCAGCTGTTTGCTTCGCCCATCGTCCATGTTTTTTTGAGCACGACCGCGGGAAATGCCGAGAATGCCGCCGCTGTCATTGGCTTTGCCGTGGTCTTTCTGCGCATCCGCTGCGTTGCGTCCGTGCCGCAGTTTTTGAACTATCACACCTCCTTTTGCCTGCAGGCTGTGGGCGATGGGCGTGATACGCTTCTCCACGCGGCAGCGCGTGAACTGGTCTTCTATATTCCCTTCATGTATCTTCTCAACCACTTTTTCGGCACAACAGGCTTGGCGGCGGCACTGGTCGCAGGGGAAGTCTGCGGAGCGATCCTTGCGCAGCTCCTGCTGTTTCGCTGGAAAACGCGAAATCACTGCAGGGAGCTGTAGGGGGCAACAGCCGCCGCTGCAGCGACACAAAGCAAGGACAAAAGGGCAGCCGCACTGTGCCGTAAAAGAGCGAATGCCTGCATGCCCTGCTTTACGGCAAGACCGACACTACAAATTTCGTAAGAAAACGGAGCCTTTGTCGCTGTTTGTCGGCAACTTGGCTCCGTTTTTGCTGTTTCTTCCCTTGATCCTCCGTCATTTGACCGCGCTTAGGCAAAACCAAAGGAGGCAATCAAGGGGGGATGGGTGTGGATCACGGCAGAACGCTCGCAGGATCCGTCTCGAACGTGATCGAGCCCTCGGCGCAGACGGCGTCCAACGCGGGGATGATATAGGCGTTCGCCCACAGCTTTTGTCCTGCTTCGTTGAGATGGATGCCGCCCTCAACAAAAAGTTCCGTTCTAAAGGCGCCGTCCTGACAGGTCATATCGCTTGCGTCCACAAACAGCAGGTAGTCGGTCGCGGCGCACAGCGCCTTCAGCTCGCTGTTGACCGCCTGCGTCAATGCAAGGTACTCGCTGCGTCCCGGCAGAAGCAGGCCACTCATCACGATGAATTTTGCGTTCGGGAGTTTTTCGTGGAATTGCTCGAACATCGCCTGCTTTTGCAGCATACAGGCCTGCACCTTCTCCGCGTCCGTCCCCTCCGCCTGCACATAGTCGTTCGATCCCGTCTGGAACACCACGATCTTGGGTGAATAGGGATAGAGCAACTCATCTGCGTATCGCATCAAGTCGCGATCCGTGCTGCCGCCAAAGCCATGATTTTGGACGGGATACTGTAAAATGTCCGCCTCCATGTTTGACCATCTGGCAAAATTGGATGCGCCGTAGAAGATGACGCCGCCCTGATACTTGGCGGGATCGTAACGGCTCGTCAGCTTGGCGACCGTCAAATGCTTCAGCGGCCCCGCAAAGTTGAGCCCCGCCAGATACAGCCCCTGCCCGATGATGAGCACGAGCAGCAGAACGCCCGCAACGATCAGGATCATCTTCCTCTTCCTCCGTTTTCCGTTGACCGCAGTTTCTTTCTTTTCCATGTGTTCCTCCTATCTTATTGTATGTTCACGCTTTATCGTGACGCCGCAAGCCGCACGGCGGCCCTCCAGCCGCGCAGCTTTTCTTGGCGCAGCGCCTCCGACATGCGGGGAGTGACCGTAGTAAAGCGCAGCCTGTCGAACACGCTTTCGTCATACAGGCCGAGGGAAAGCCCCGCCATCAGACCCGCGCCCAAGGCCGACAGCTCGCGAAACGCGGACACGCGTATGGGCAGGGCGCATAGGTCGCTTTGCAGCTGCATCAGATAGGGGCTTGCCGTGGCGCCGCCGTCCGCACGCAGTTCCACAAGGGGTGCGCCGCTGCGGGCAAAAAGCTCCGTCAGGTCGGCGACCTGACAGGCGATGCAGTCCAAGCCCGCCTTGACCAATTCCTTCCTGCCCGTCGTTCGCGTCATCCCCGTGATAAGGGCGCTTGCGGGGGTATCGCCATAGGGCGTGCCAAGTCCCGAAAAGGCGGGGACGAGGCAGCAGCTGTCAAATGGATCCGCCAGCAGCGCCAACTCACTTGCCTCCGCTTCCGTGCGGATCAAACCCAAATCGTTTTTCATCCAAGCGATGACCGCACCCGTATAGTTGAGATTCCCCTCTAAAACATAGTCCACGCGTCCGTGCATACCCCAGGCAAGGCTCGTCGTCAGTCCCGTGTCGCAATACCTTGCTTTGTCGCCAAGCTGCAGCAGCAGGGAGGAGCCTGTGCCGTAGGTGACCTTCGCCCGGCCTGCACTGCGGCAGTTTTGCGCGAACAATGCGGCGTGGCTGTCGCCCAGCACGCCCAAGATCGGCACGGGCTGCGGCAGCAGGCCGTTAAGCTCCGTCAGACCAAAGCAGGCGTCGGACATGCACACCTCGGGCAGGCTGTCCAAGGGGACGGAAAACAGGCCGCACAGCGTCTCGTCATAGCGAAGGCGAACGATGTCGAACAGCTGGGTGCGGCTCGCGTTGGAAACATCCGTCCTGTGTTCCCCCGTGAGCTTAAAGATCAGCCAGCTGTCGATGGTGCCGCAGGCGAGGCGCTTGCTTATTGCAAGCTCCTTTGCGGCGGGGACGTTGTTGAGCATCCAGCACAGCTTTGCGGCGGGAAAGTAGGGTGAAAGGCGCAGCCCCGTCGTGCTGCGGATGCGTTCCGAGGCCTGCTGCAGGTCGCTGCCTTTACAAAGCTCGGCGGCGCGTGCGCATTGCCACACAACGGCATTACAGAGCGGCTGCCCCGTTTTTTTGTCCCACAGCAGCGAGGTCTCCCGCTGATTCGTTAAGCCGATCGCGGCGATCGTATCGGCGGCAACTCCCGCTTTTTTGAGCACGGCGGCGCAGACCGCAAGCGTGTTTTGATAGATCTCGACGGGGTCGTGCTCGATCCAACCCCGCGCATCGATATGCTGCTTGTGCGGCAGCTCCGTACGGCACAGCGGACAGCCGTCCTCGTCCACAAGGAGCGCCTTGGTTCCCTGCGTGGATTGATCGATGGCAAGGATATGGCGCTTCATTGCAGCAGCTCCTTTGCGGCGCGAACGATCCCCGCCGCATCCAGCCCGTATCGGGCAAAGACCTCCTTGGACGTCCCCGCGATCACGGGACTGTCGGGCAGCGTAAGGCACTTGACCCTGCACGGCAGCTGCTCCGCCGTGAACTGCGCGACCTGCGAGCCAAGTCCGCCTATGGCAACATGTTCCTCGACCGTGAGGATGCGTCCCGTTTTTGCCGCCTTCAGGATGCAGGCTCGATCCAAGGGCTTGATGCAGTACACATCCGCCGTCATGGCGGCGATCCCCTGCTTTGCAAGGAGCGCGGCGGCCTCCTTGGCGGCGGGAACGGTCTCGCCGCAGGCAAGGATGGCCAGATCTCCGCCCTCTTGGAGCAGGGTGGCTTGATCCATTGTGAACGGTACGGAGCCTTCCTTGTACACATCCTCCACGGGGTTGCGCCCCACGCGGATGTAGGCAGGCTCGTCATCCGCCATCAGGGCGCGAAACAGCCTGTCCGTTTGAAAGCGATCCGAGGGGAGATAGACCCGCATCCCGGGAAGGGAGGCGATGGCGGCTGTGTCCGAGGCGGAGTGATGCGTCATGCCGAGCGCGCCGTAGCTTACGCCGCCGGAGATGCCCAGAAGCTTAACATTGGTGTGCGAATACGCGCAGTCCACCTTGATCTGCTCCAGCGAACGCGTGGAGAGGAAGCTTGCGGGAGAGACCGCCACGGGTCGCTTTCCGCAGCCGGCCAGACCCGCCGCAACGGACACCAAGGACTGCTCCGCGATCCCCACCTCTACGAACTGCTCAGGGAAGGCGCGGGCAAAGGGCGTCATGGAGCCGGAGCCGCGGGAATCCGAGCAGAGCACCACGATACTTTTGTCCGTCAGCGCCAGCTCCGTCAGGACTTCGCAAACGACCTGCCGATCGGGAATGTTCATGTGAGCGCCTCCTTTCTTGCTGCAAGCTCCTTTACGGCGGCCTCATACTGCGCCGCCGTCAGCGCCTTGTGGTGCCAAGCGGCGTTGTTTTCCATGAAGGAGATCCCGCAGCCCTTGACCGTGTTTAGTATGATCGCCACAGGCTTTCCCCGTATGGTCTTTGCAAAGGTGAGGGCGGCGTCCACCGCCTGCAGGTCGTTGCCGGGAACGGAAAGCACGTTCCAGCCGAACGAAGCAAAGCGCAGCTCAATGGGATCCTGCGTCATCACTTCCTCCGTAGGACCGGAGATCTGCAGGCGGTTGCGATCCACAAGCGCCGTCAGATTGTCCAGCTTGAAATGCGTGCCTGCCATTGCGCCCTCCCACACCCTGCCCTCTGCTGCGCTCACGGCGCTGTATGACGAGCGGTATGAGCAGTACAAAAAGATATACCCGACGGTAAAGCCGCTCTTTACGGAGCTGCATCGGACGGACGGGAACCAACTTACATAAGTATAAGGGGAGGATGATACGATGTTTGGCAACATACCGCAGGTGAAGCTTGGCCTCATCGCCGTTTCACGGGACTGCTTTCCCATCGGCTTGGCGACGGCGCGCCGCGAGGCCGTTACAAGGGCGTATGACGGCAAGGAGCTGTACAACTGTCAGATCACCGTGGAAAACGAGGCGGACGCCGTTTCTGCGGTGCGGGATGTGCAGGCGGTGGGCTGCAATGCGCTCGTCGTGTTTTTGGGCAACTTCGGACCCGAAACGCCCGAAACGCTGCTTGCGCAAAGGTTTGGCGGCCCCGTCATGTATCTTGCGGCGGCGGAGGGCGACGGCAACCTTATCAACGGCCGCGGCGACGCCTACTGCGGACTGCTCAACTGCGCCTACGATCTGGGTCTGCGTCACCTGAAGGCGTATATCCCCGCCGATCCCGTTGTGACCGCCGATGAAGCCGCCGAAGCGATCCGTTCCTTTTTGCCGATCGCCCGTGCGCTCATCGGTTTGAAGTCCCTCAAGATCTTCTCCTTCGGCCCAAGGCCGCAGGACTTTTTTGCCTGCAACGCGCCCATACAGGGTCTGTACAAGCTGGGCGTGGAGGTGGAGGAAAACAGCGAGCTGGATCTGTTGGTGTCCTATCGCGCGCACGCCAAGGATGCGCGTATCCAAGCGGTCTGCGAGGACATGGCAGGGGAGCTTGGCGCGCAGGGCAATCAATATCCGCAGCTGCTGCCACGCATGGCGCAGTTTGAGCTGACCCTTCTGGACTGGGCGGACACGCATAAGGGTGCGCGGGAGTATGTCGCCTTTGCCAACAAATGCTGGCCTGCCTTCCCGGAGCAGTTTGGCTTCGAGCCTTGCTATGTCAATTCGCGGCTTGCCGCGCGGGGCGTCCCCGTGGCTTGCGAGGTGGACATCTACGGCGCGTTGAGCGAGTACATCGGCGCCTGCGTCACGCAGGACGCCGTCACGCTGCTTGACATCAACAACTCGGTGCCGCGTTCATTGTACGAGGCGGAGGCTGCGGGAAAATTCCCCTATCGCTTGACCGATACCTTCATGGGCTTCCACTGCGGCAACACGCCTCTTTGCAAGCTGTGCGCATCCAGAGCCGTGAAGTATCAGCTCATACAGAACCGACTGCTTGAAAACGGCGGCGCGCCCGACTTCACAAGGGGTACGCTGGAGGGGGACATCGCCCCTTCGGACGTCACACTGTATCGGCTCCAATGCAACGCCGAGGGCGCGCTGTGCGCCTATGTCGCGGAGGGTGAGATCCTGCCGATCAAAACGGGAAGCTTTGGGGGCATAGGCGTCTTTGCCATATCGGAGATGGGCAGGTTCTATCGCCATGTCCTTTTGGAAAAGCGCTATCCGCACCACGGCGCGGTCGCCTTTGAGCATTGCGGCAAGGAGCTGTTTGAGATCCTGCGCTGCCTTGGCGTTGACGACGTCGCCTACAACCATCCCGCCGCGCAGCCGTACCCGACGGAGAATCCGTTCAGCAAGTAACCGCGTCCGCTGCAAGATCCAAACAAACGGCTTGACGCGAAACGCAGCATGCGCTATGCTAAAACGGCATTCCCAACAGCGGAGGAGATCCCTATGAATAAAACGCGCATGTTCCCTGCGGCGACCGTGTCCAAGAAGGCGGAGGCCGCGCTTCGGGCGGGACACCCTTGGGTGTACGCCGACGAGATAGCCGCCGTAGACGGCGAGACGCAAAACGGCTGCCTCATCGACATCCGTTCCCAAAAGGGGGCGTATCTTGGCACAGGCTTTTTGAGCGAGCACAGCAAGATCCGCATTCGCCTGCTGGCCGCCAACGCCAACGAGACCTTCGGCGAGGCCTTCTTTGCCCGCCGCGTCAAGTATGCGCTGGACTACCGCCGCCGCGTCATGGGCGACGATTACGCCTGCTGCCGCTTGATCTTCGGCGAGGCGGACGGCTTGCCTGGACTGACCGTGGATCGCTATGGCGAGCTGCTGACGGCCGAGGTGCTGTCCTACGGCATGGATCGGGTCAAGACGTGGATCTACCGCGCCCTTGTCAAGGAGCTTGAACAGGATGGCGTTCGCGTGGCGGGCATCTTTGAACGCAACGAAAGCCCCCTGCGCGGACTGGAGGGCTTGGACAGCGGCAAGGGCTGGGTCGAGGCGGACTATGTGGGTCACCCGGAGTCGCCCCGCACCTTTATCACGGAGAACGGCCTTCGCTATGTTGTGGATGTGGAGAACGGACAGAAGACGGGTTTCTTTCTCGATCAAAAATACAACCGCGCACAGGCGGCAAAGCTTGCCAAGGGGCTGCGCGTGCTGGACTGCTTCACGCACACGGGTTCCTTTGGCATGAACGCTGCCTTGGCGGGAGCGGCAAGCGTGACGGCGGTGGACGTGTCCGCCTTTGCCGTGGAGACGGCGCGGGAGAACGCCCGCCTCAACGGCTTGGAAGAGCGCATGGACTTTGTCTGCGCGGATGTGTTCGATCTGTTGCCCGACCTGCTTGCCAAGCATGAGCATTACGACTATATCATTTTGGATCCCCCCGCGTTCACCAAGAGCCGCCGCACCATGGGGCATGCGGAGTCGGGGTATCGGCAGATCAACAGCGACGCAATGAAGCTGCTGCCGCGAGGCGGCTTTCTTGCCACCTGCTCCTGCTCGCACTTCATGCCTGCGGAGCTGTTCCGCCGTATGCTGTCGGACGCGGCGCGGGAGGCGGGCGTGTCCCTGCGCCTCATCGAGGAACGGCGTGCCGCTCCCGATCATCCCGTACTTCTAAACGTGCCCGAAACGGATTATCTGAAGTTCTATCTGCTGCAGATCGTGTAGCAGTTCGCCCGTGACGACCGACCCGCCCGCGCCAAAAAAGCGCGGGCTTTTTTAGGAAAACAGGCGCGTGAACAGCAGCCCCGTCACAACGGAGGTCAGTGTAGCCGCAAGCGCAACGGGCACGGCGAAGCGGCTCTTGCGAATGCCCACCGAGCCAAAGTACAGCGCAAGGGTGTAAAAGACGGTCTCGGTCGAGCCTACCAGTACGCTTGCGCTGCGGCCGATCAGCGAATCGGGGCCGAAGCGTCCCATCAGCTCGGCGGTGATCGCCATGGCGGCGCTGCCGCTGAAGGGGCGCAGCAGCACAAGCGGGATCAGCTCCGCATCAAAGCCCAAGGGCGTCAGTACGGGACTTAGCAGCTTGGCCAAGGCGTCCAAGGCGCCGCTTTGCCGAAAGAGCGTGATGGCGGCAAGCATGGCGGCTAGATTTGGCAGGATGGTCTTGATAAGAGGCAGGGCTTCGGCGGCGCCCTCCGTAAAGGCGGAGAAGACGTTGACCCGCTTGACAAGGGCGTACAGCAGCAGCGCCACAGCGCCGATGGGAACGATGGCGTTCATGCGTCGCGCTTTCCCCTTTCCCTGCGGCATAAAAGGCGACACAGCAGCACCGCCACAAGGGTCGCGCAGGCGGAGGACAGCAGGGTCGGCAGCAGGATGGAGGCGGGGCTGAGACTGCCCGCAGCCTGCCGAAGAGCCAGTACGCCCGTAGGCAGCAGCTCCAAGCAGGAGGCGTTGACGGCCAGCAGCACGCACATTTCGTTGGTCGCGCTCGTCGGCCGCCCCGCCTGTTCGGACAAAAGGCGCATGGCCTCCAGCCCATAGGGGGTTGCGGCGTTGCCCATGCCCAGCATGTTGGCGGCAAGGTTCATGGCGATAGGGCTCGCAGCCTTTCCCGCCTTGGGAAACAGAAAGCGGATGACGGGGGAAAGCAGCTTGGAGAGCCTGTCGATCAGGCCTGCGCGCTTGGCGACGTTCAGCATCCCCATCCAAAATAGGTAAGCGCCCATAAGGCTGATGCAGAGCGTGACGGCTTCGCCCGCACCGTTCATCAGGGCGGACAGCGCCGTATCACCGCCCTGCGTCAGGGTGGTGACAAGCAAGCCGACGGTCAGCATCAACACAAACACCGCGTTCATACCGTAAGGTATGCGTTAATCCGTCGGGCTACGCGGCGGAAAAGCGAAAAATGAATGAACATTCCGCCCAAGCTGTGACAAAGCGGCTTGGTGCTGTTATACTGATACTTGTGAAATTATACGGCGTTTTACGCAACAAGGCGGACGCTGTTTTCGACAAAGGAGCGGGCTGAAGAATGAGCCATAAGAGAAATACGATCAGAAGGACGGCACTGCTGTTGGCACTGGTAACGCTTGTTTGCCTGCTGCTGTCGGCGTGCAAGATCGCAAACGGCAAGGGCAGCGAGTACTGCCTGCAGTACATCGAGGCCATCACCAAGCAGGACTATGCCGCAGCCTTTGAGCTGATCGATACGGAGACCAAGAACATGACGGGCGTGGCGACCACCCGCGGCGACGCGATGATTTCCTACTCCGAGTTCACGGAGAAGTATCAGGCCATCTTCGACGCCATCGAGCTGACGGACGTTTCCTATACTATTGCGGACGTGACGGACGGCACCATCACGGCCTCGGTCAACTATACGCAGACCTTTCAGACGGGCAAGGCGGGGGAGCTGAGCTACAGCTACACGGTCCGTGCCGAATACGATGGTACGCGTTGGGGCGTCATGTGGACGCCTGCGCTGATCTTTCCCACGATGCAGTGGGGCGACAACCTGCTGTCGGGCGTGAACTACCCCAAGCGCGGTGAGATCTTTGACGCCAACGGCGAACTTTTGGCGGAGAACATGTCCCCCGTGACGGTCTACTGCACGCCGAACAAGATCAAGACGGAGGACAAGGAAACTTTCATCACGCAGGTGATGGCCATTTCCGAGCTGGGCTTGGCGGAGTGGTTCGTGCGCGACGCGGCGTACCGCACCAATTCCACGGTCGTGCTTTGCTCCCTCTATCCCGACGCCGTGGACGATGCGCTCAAGGAGCGTATCCTTGCCGTGGACGGCTTGGGCATCGACACAAACACCAGCCTTATCTCAACGGAGCTGCGTTACTATCCCTACGGCTCCGTGCTGTCCCATGTGCTGGGCTTTGCCAGTATCATTCAAAAGGAAGATCTGGACGCCTTCAAGGAGGCGAACGACACCCGCTACGACGGCGACAGCTGGCTGGGCTACGCGGGCTTGGAGCTGCAATACGAGGACACGCTGCGCGGCACCCGCGGCAGCTACGCTTACATTCAGGGCAAGGATGGCACCAACCGCCAGACCCTGTACAACATTCCCGCGGTGGATGGACAGGATCTTCGCCTCACCATCAAGATCAGCCTGCAGGAGCGCGTAGAGCAGGTGGTCACGGCGGAGGTCTACGACGACAACATCACAGGCACGGTCATCGTGCTCAATCCCAAGACCTGCGCGGTGGAGGCCATGTATTCTTGGCCGGACTACGACCCCAACGACTTCTCACGCGGCAACTACACCGAGGAACAGTGGGACGAGATCAAGAACGACGTGAAGAACCCCATGCTCAACCGTGCCGTGCAGGGCTTGTACGCCCCCGGCTCCACCTTCAAGACCCTTACGGCGGCAGCGCTGCTTGAAAGCGGCACCATGAGCACCAAGGAGCAGTTCCCCTCCTCAGAGAAGCTGTCTTGGGATATTTGGTATCCCTCCGCTGCGGGCGGCGAGTTTGCCAAGACGGGCATCGAGAAGATCACGCGTACCCGCAACACAGCACGCGATCAAACGATGAACATGGAGAACAGCATCATCTATTCGGATAATATCTACTTTGCCTATGGCGCTTTGAAGATGGGCTGGTCGGTGTTCACCTCCTATTTGGAGAGCATCGGCATGACGAAGGCGATCCCCTTTGACCTGCCCACGCAGAAGGCGCAGATCTACAACGTGGACACCGAGATCGACACGGGGGACACAAGCGATTACTTCCTGCTGGCGACCACGGGCTACGGACAGGGCGAGCTGCTGCTCACGCCCCTGCAGATGGCCTGCTATATTTCGGGCTTTGTAAACGGCGGCACGGTCTACTCACCCTATATCGTGGACAGCGTCTGGCAGGCGTCGGGCAACGACTATGAGCAGATCAGCGCGCACGAGCAGAGCGTGTTTACCACCATCTGTACCGAGGAAACGGCTTCGACCATCGCAAGCTACATGGTGGGCGTGTGCCGTCTTCCGGAGAACCACGGCGGCACGGGCAAGTATCTGGGCGTTCGCAGCTATGTCTGCGCAGGCAAGACGGGTACCGCCGAGATCGGTGCGGAGAAGGAAAAGGAGCTGGCGTGGTTCATCGCCTATCGCTACAGCAACAAGGACGGTACGCCCTTGGCGGACGAGGATCAGCGGCTGGTGATGGTGATGCTGGAGCTGGACATGACCAAGCTGCCGGAGGAGTACACCACCATGAAGTTCAACATCATGCAGGAGCTGCTCAAGGAGGACACCCTTACGGAGGATCCCATCACCGAGGACATCATGACGCAGGGGTCCGGCAACTAAACAATGGCACAGCGCAAAAAAAGCGCGCATACGCATAGATAGAAAGCAACGGGGGAGAACGCATACATGAAAGTGATCGTCTTTACAGGCGGCGGCACGGCGGGACATGTCACGCCGAACCTTGCCTTACTGCGTCGTCTTGACAGGAGCGAGTGGGAGATCCACTACATCGGCACGGCGGACGGCATCGAACAAAAGCTCATCGCAAAGGAGGAAGGCGTTTGCTACCACAGCGTTGCTTGGGGCAAGCTGCGCCGCTATTTCTCCTGGCGCAATTTCACGGATCCCTTCCGCGTGGTCAAGGGCTTTGCCCAGTCCAAGCGCATCCTAAAGACCATCAAGCCCGATGTGCTGTTCTCCAAGGGGGGCTTTGTGTCCGTACCCGTGGTGATGGCGGCAAAGGGCGTCTGCCCCGTGATCGCGCATGAGTCGGACTATACGCCGGGGCTTGCCAACCGCATCGCATCCCGCTATGCGGATACCGTCTGCGTCACCTTCGAGGACACGCTCAAGACCCTGAAAAAGGGCAAGGGCGTCTTTACGGGCACGCCCATTCGCGCACAGCTGCTGCAGGGCAACAGGGAGCGCGGCCTGGCCTTTACGGGACTTAGCGGCAAAAAACCCGTACTTATTGTGATGGGCGGCAGTTCGGGCGCAAAGGCTGTCAACGAACTGGTTCGCGCCGCCCTGCCCACGCTCATGGAAACGTTCGATGTGGTGCATCTGTGCGGAAAAGGCCTAAAGGACGACAGCCTTACGCAGACGGGCTATGTCCAGTACGAGTATGTGGACAGTGAGCTTCCCGACCTCATGGCGCTTGCGGACATAGCCGTGTCCCGTGCGGGTGCGAACGCCGTGTTTGAGTATCTGGCGGTGGGCTTGCCCGCCCTGCTCATCCCCCTGCCTTTGTCTCAAAGCCGCGGCGATCAGATCCAAAATGCCGAGTATTTTGCCCGCAAGGGCTTTGCCGTCCACTATCCGCAGGACGAGGCCACGCCGGAGGGTCTGACCGCGGCCGCAAGAAAGCTCTATTCGGAGCGCGAGCGCTATAAGGCAGCCATGGCGGCGGAGCCGCAGCGCGACGGAACGGACGCCATCCTTTCCCTGCTTGTAAAGGCGGCAAAGGCATGACGGCGGGTACGAACGAGCTGTACGACGCCGCGGAGGCGGACGCCCTGCTGAACGCCTTAGAGGGCGAGGACGCTGCTGCGGCGCTTGGCACGCTCTCGCTTTTAGCGCGCAGCAAGCGCGAACGCGAGGCGATCAACGCAAAGCTTGGCGATCGAGCCATCCTCAGGCGGCTTTGGAAGTCCGATTCCCCCAAGCAGCGCAAGAACCTTGCGCGGCTGTTGGGTGCGCTTTGTGAGCCTGCCGATCTGCCGCTTTTACAGGAAATGGCGCAGAGCGAAACGACCCTTTTTGTCATCCCCAGCATCCTGCTGGCACTGGGCAGCTTGGGTGCGGAGGACAGTCTGCGCGCTTATAAGGCGCCGCTGTCCGACTGCGAGGGCATGGACAAGCATATCGCCGACATCGAGCTGGCGCGGCGCAAGGCGCTTGAACAGTTCGCCCCGCGGCGGCAGCGAGAAACGCTGTATGCCCTGCCGCAGCCCTCGGCGCTGCTTTGCTGTGCGCCCGAAGGTTTTTTGGACTGCCTCAAGGAGGAGCTGACCGAACTGGGCTTTGCTCCCACGGAGGAGGACGGAGCGCTGCGCGTCGTCACGGACGATCTGTCAAAGCTGTACAGGGCGCGCTGCCTGACCGAGGCGCTGCTGCCCGTGGCAAAGAACGTCCCTGCCGAGGCGAAGGCGCTTGCCGCCGCCGTGCACGACCGTGCGGACGCGCCCTATCGCATCGAGCTGCGGGGCTACGCCAAGGACAGAGCCCGCCTCATCCGCAGCTTGGCGGAGCGCATCGAGGGCGAGAACAGCCCCTCGCGCTATGAGCGGGAGCTGCGGGTGGACTGCCACATGGACAGCGCCGATCTGTACTGGAAGTTTTGGAACGTGCCCGATACGCGCTACCCTTGGCGGGCGGGCAGCCTGCCCGCGTCGATGCAGCCCGCCACGGCGGCGGCGCTGGCGCGGTATGTGCGCCGCTTCGAGCGCGTGGAGCAGCCCCGCGTGCTGGATCCCTTCTGCGGCAGCGGCACGCTGCTGTTTTCAAGGGAGCAGCTTGGGCACTGCAAGGCGCTGATGGGCGTGGACAAGAGCGGCAGCGCGGTGGAGTTAGCGCGAAAGAACGCGGCGGCGGGAAAGATCAAGGCAAACTTTCTTTGCCGCGACATCCTGCGCTTTACGGCGCGGGAGCCGTTTGACCTCATTCTCTCCAACCTGCCCTTCGGCAACCGCGTGGGCAGCCATCAGGACAACACCACGCTGTATCGGGGCTTTATCCACCTGTTGCCCAAGCTGATGAACGAGTCTGCCACGGCGCTTTTGTACACGATGGAGTACAGTCTCTTGGCGGACTGCATCGCACACGAACCCGCCCTTACGCTTTTGGAGCGCAAGCGCACGGAGGCGGGCGGCCTGCTGCCTTGGGTGTTCGTGCTGCAAAAAGCCGAGCGCCGCTGAACGCGGCCTAAGGCGGCGGAGCCCACAACCGTTCAGCCAGAGACGCCCTTTGCGGCGTCTCTTTTCTTATGCCGTGCGCCCATCCAAAGTAAGAAATGCCCTGTTTTTCAGCAGAAAAACTGCTTGACAAGGCCGAAAACCATCACTATCATGATATCGAAATAGGGAACAATGAAATACCAAAAACGTTATAAAAACGGCAAAAAGCGAAAATGTACAGTCAAAACGATATAAGGGGGAGCGAAGATGCAACACAAACGATCGATCCTGCGTATGTGGGGAAAGAGCTTGCTTGTCTGCCTGCTGTGCATCCTGCTGTGCAGCTGCTTTGGCTGCAGCCGCAGAAGCCTGCGCACACTCCTTGGCACCGAGAGCGGCAGCAGCCTTGAAGACACTTGGGGCAGCGCGCATGCTTCGCCCGAGAGTCATGACCTTAGCGAGCTGTTCGGCTTCCACAGCGATGCTGCGAGCCTGCCAAGCCAAACGTCCCGTCCTGCGGACACGGCTTTCGCCGCTGCATCCACCGCCACTGCAAGAGCCACGGCAAGACCCACGGAGCAGGTCACGCCAAGATCCACCGCTGCCTCCACAGCACGCTGTACGCCCTCGCCTGTTGCACCGTCGGACTGGCGAAGTCTCTACGCAGAGCAGCTGGAGTACCTCATCTATCAAACAATGGAGGGCAGCGAATTCATGCCCATACTGACGTTCCTGCTGGTGGATGTGGACAATAACGGCGTCCCCGAGCTGCTGCACCTTTCCTACATCGACAATGTGGCCACCGACAACTGCCTGACGGTGTACTACATTTCGGGCAACTGCCTGCAGAGCACGACCACGTTTCCCTGCGGCATGCCGATGGACTATGCCTATCAGCCGATGCCCATTGACAAATACAGATCCCCCGAAACGGGAAACATGGTGTACTTGGTTGAAGGGGAGTGGGGAACAAGGGCGGACAGCTACTATTCCATCTATCTGTGCGACGCGGCGGCAGGCGTCTTCTTTGAACCCCTGCTGGAAGGGTTCAGCAGCACGGATGCGGAGACCCTCCTGCCGCAGGCGGACTACGACTACGCCAATGTGTATCCCGACGTTGTTTACGAAGACTGCTATGCGGTCTACCGCTATAAGGGCAACATCATCAGCGGTGACGATTTTGAATACTTCCGCAGCTACATAAACGAAAATTACACAATTATGGATTGGGATCCGATCTGGTTCGACGAGGGCGCTCTGAGCAACTTGGAGAACACCTATGGGGACTGCATGAACAGCGGCATGAGCGCTGAGGAGGCAGCGGCGTTCGTTGCCAACAAGATCCTGTACAGCGGCCAATACGGGTATTGAGACCCTGCCCTGCGCGGCGTTTTCACAGCCTTTTTCGGCAGTATTTTCGTATGGTTTCGGCTTGACAAAGGCCAAAGCTGCTGATACAATGTGTCTGCTGTGAAAGAATGAGTAAGCGAAGGAAGCGCCAAAGAGAGGCGGGGCAAGCTGAGAACCCGCTGCGCAAAAGCTCGCCGAACATGGTTCCGGAGCGTCGTGCGTGAGCGGCAAAATGTGAGCGTGCGCGGGTCCTGCCCGTTAAAGCAGCAACTTATGCCCCCGTTTCGGGGAAGTAGGGTGGTCATACGAACGCTTTGCGTGTCGTCCTTACGGGCGGCACGTTTATTTTTTCATAAAGGAGCAAACCATGGAACAGAAGAAAAAGTACTATATCACGACAGCCATCGCGTACACCTCGGGCAAGCCGCACATCGGCAACACCTACGAGGCCATTCTTGCGGACAGCATTGCCCGCTACAAGCGCTTCGAGGGCTACGATGTGTTCTTTCAAACGGGTACCGACGAGCACGGCCAAAAGATCGAGGATAAGGCTCGCGCAGCGGGCGTGAGCGAGCAGAGCTTCGTGGACGGCGTGGCGGGGGAGATCCGCCGCATATGGAATCTGGTGGGAACCTCCTACGACAAGTTCATCCGCACAACGGACGCCGACCATGTCGCCGAGGTGCAAAAGATCTTTCGCAAGCTCTATGAGCAGGGGGACATCTATAAGGGCAGCTACGAGGGACTGTACTGCGTTCCCTGCGAGTCCTTCTTCACGCAGTCCCAGCTCAAGGACGGCAAGTGTCCCGACTGCGGCGGCGACTGCGTGCCCGCAAGCGAGGAGGCCTACTTCTTCCGTATGAGCAAGTACGCCCCGCGCCTGATCGAGTATATCAACAGCCATCCCGATTTCATCCGCCCCGTCTCCCGCAAGAACGAGATGATGAAAAACTTCCTCTTGCCCGGTCTGCAGGATCTGTGCGTGTCGCGCAGCTCCTTCAAGTGGGGCGTCCCCGTGGACTTCGACGATAAGCATGTGGTCTATGTGTGGCTGGACGCGCTCACGAACTACATCACGGGCATCGGCTACGACTGCGGCGGCAACAGCAGCGAGCAGTTCAAAAAGCTCTGGCCTGCCGACCTGCATCTGATCGGCAAGGACATCATCCGCTTCCACACGATCTACTGGCCGATCTTCCTTATGGCGCTCGACCTGCCGCTGCCCAAGCAGATCTTCGGCCATCCGTGGCTGCTGCAGGGCGAGGGCAAGATGTCCAAGTCCAAGGGCAACGTGCTGTATGCCGATGAGCTGTGCGCCGTGTTCGGCGTGGATGCGGTGCGTTACTTCGTGCTGCACGAAACGCCCTTTGACAATGATGGGCAGATCGGCTGGGAGCTTATCACCGAGCGCGTCAACACCGACCTTGCCAATACGCTGGGCAACCTTGTCAACCGCACGGTGGCCATGTCGCGCAAGTACTTTGACGGCGTTGTGACTCGCAGCGGCGTCACAGAGCCCATCGATGAGGAGCTGAAGACCCTCGCCACAGGCGTCGCCGACAAGGTGACGGCGTGCATGAACGAGCTTAAGGTGGCGGACGCCCTCAGCGAGCTGTTCGTGCTGTTCAAGCGCTGCAACAAGTACATCGACGAGACGGCGCCTTGGGCGCTGGCAAAGGATGAAAGCAAGCGTGAACGGCTGAGCGAGGTGCTGTACAATCTGGTCGAGAGCATCTCCATAGGCGCAAACCTGCTGGCACCCTTCCTGCCCGATACGGCAAAGCGCATCCATAAGCAGCTCAACGATGCGCCGCGCAGCTTGGACACGCTTGGCACCTTCGGCCTCTACAAGGACGGCAACAGCGTCACGGACACGCCCGAGATCCTCTTTGCCCGCCTTGACCCCAAGCTCGTGGCAGAGCAGGCGGAGGCGTTCGCCCTTGCAAACGCAAAGCCCGCCGCCGAGGAGCGGCAGCCTGCGAAGGAGCAGCCCGCCGCCGCTCCCGCCGAGCAGCCCGCGCACAAGCCCCTCATCGACTATGAGGACTTTGATAAGGTCGAGCTGAAGCTTGCCAAGGTGCTCTCCTGCGAGGAGGTCAAGCGCTCCAAGAAGCTGCTCAAGCTCACGCTTTCCGTGGGCGGCGAGACGCGCACCGTAGCGTCGGGTATTAAAAAATGGTATACGCCCGAGCAGCTGACAGGCAAAACGGTGGTGCTGGTGGCCAATCTCAAGCCCGTCACGCTCTGCGGCGTGGAGAGCTGCGGCATGATCCTCTGCGCTTCGGATGACGCCGATGAGCAGCTTTCTTTGATCGGTCCTTTGATCGATCTGCCCGACGGCTGCACCGTTCGCTAAAATACAGCGCCGAAAAGCCATTTTCAACGGCCAAACGACAGGGCGGGACGCGTTTCCCGCCCTCTTTATGCATTCTCCCGTTTTTATGTGAAAAGTTCACAATTTTTCCGTAAAGTTTTTTTTGCAAATTTTCATGCAAAAAGCAAAAATGGAAGCGGAAAGCGGCGCCGTCAAGACGCGATTTCATCGAAAAACACATATTGATGCAAGATTTTCCAAAGCAAAAATGAAGGAACAAATTATCAATCCTGCAAATATATTGCAATTCTGGTATTTTAGGCCTAAAATGCGGATATATTTTGCAAGATGGTCTTTACAATCCGTGATTTTTACGCTAATATGGAACCGTGCGAAGCGGTGCTTTCGCATAAGTATAATCAATTTATGGAGGGTACCCCTATGGCAGACAAGTATGACATCGTAGTGGACGCAATGGAAGCAAAGCTCAGACCGCCGACGATCGGAATGAAGCCTTACGAGCCTAAGGTCATCCCGCTGACGACGGGCGACGACATGCTCGTGCGCGAAGCGACCCGTGAAGAGCTGATGCTCATTCTGGACACCATCGAGCCCTTGCTCCACCACCAGAAGGACTTTTACGACATCGTTTCCTCCCGTATCTATGCGGAAGTACTGGGCATGCTGCGCTATCGTGTGCAGGATGAGTACTGCTTCGTAGGCGCGATCAACGGCGAGCTGGCGGGCATCGTCAACGGCCGCTTGGTCAACGACAAGATCGGCATGTCCTACCACACCATGACGTTAAAGCGCGGCGCACGTGTTGGCGCACAGCTCTTTGCCGCCAAGATGGAGTATCACTTCGACTTTATGAATCAGGATGAGGTCTGGATCGTTGCGGAGTCCCCCAACGGTTTCCGCCGCTGGATGATCGAGTACGAACTGGAAGATCGTCCGCAGTGCGTCCACGAGCTGGGCGGCGTTCCCACCTTTGTTCTCACCCGCGATCTGTGGGAGAAGCATAAGGCCAACAAGAACGTCGGCATTCGTCCCGCGTTCGAGGATGTTATCGAGGCCAACAAGGTTCTGCACGGACCGGCCAAGCTGAGCGTCTAAACGTTCGGAAAGGAAAGGAAAATGCGAGAAGTAGGTATCGTTGGCATAGGCCATACCAAGTTCGGTAAGTCGAGCGTACCGTTCATCGACATGTGCTGCCAGGCGGCTTTAGAGGCGATGGACGATGCAGGCTGCAAGACCGGCCGCAAGAATCACATCGATCAGGTGTTCGTCGGCACGATGGGCGCGGGCATGGTATCCCGCATCAGCGGCGTTGCTTCCGCTTTGGTCGACACGTTGAACATTCGTCCCGCCATGGCGGAGACGATCGAGAACGGCCCCGCGTCGGGCGCATCCGCCATCAAGCTGGGCTACATGGCCATCGCTTCCGGCGTTGCAAACTGCGTACTGGTAGTCGGCGCTGAAGGTATGCGCGCCGTGACGGGCTGGGAGGGCACGGACTTCGTGGCCACCATGCTCCATCCCGAGGCGGAATACAAATACGGCGTGACGCTGCCCTCCTTTGCGGGCATGTTCACCCGTCTGTGCATGGAAAAGTACGGCGTTGAGAGCAAGGATCTTGCCATCATCTCCGTCAAGAACCATGCCAATGCCTGCCTCAACCCCTGCGCGCACATTCGCGTAAAGGTCGTCCTCAACCGCATCACGGATCCGCGCTACATCGCAGCGACCAACCCGCTGGTGGCAGATCCTCTGCGTCAGTATGACATGTGCCCCGTATCCGACGGCGCCGCGGCGGTCGTTTTGATTGCCAAGGACAAGATCGAGGAGTACGGCGTGGGCGTTGACAAAAAGTGGGTTCGCATCGCGGGCGTCGGTTCCGCGACCGACACGCATGTCATCGCCAACCGCGCAGTGCCGACCGACCTGCTGGCCGTTCGTCTGAGCGCACAGATGGCATACAAGATGGCGGGCATGGAGCCCAAGGACATCGACGTAGCCGAGCTGCACGACGCCTTCCTGATCCTGGAGATCGCCGAGTCCGAGGAGACGGGTCTGTTCCCGCGCGGCGAGGGTCATATCGCGGCACGCGAGGGCAAGAGCGAGATCCACGGCGAGATGCCCATCAACACCTCCGGCGGCCTGAAGGCCAAGGGTCACCCCTTGGGCGCAACGGGCGTGTCACAGGTGGTCGAGCTGGTGCGTCAGCTTCGCGGCGAAGCGGGCGAGCGTCAGGTACCCAACGCCAAGACGGGTCTGGCCATCAACTTTGGCGGCTTCGGCAACAACGTCGTAGCAACCATTTTGACGACGAAATAAGGAGGATCAAACATGGAACATCAGATGTACGCGTATAAGTGCAAGAAGTGCGGCAAGCTGCACCATCCCCGTTATGTCGTCTGCCAGAATCCCGACTGCGACGGTCGCGAGTTCGATCAGATCCCGCTGGAAGGCAAGTGCAAGCTGCTTACCTGGACGCGCTGCTACAACCTGCCCGAAGGCTACATGGTACCCTGGCTCAACTTCGGCATCGTCGAATTTGAGAACGGCGTTCGCGTCATGGGTCAGATCGGCTTTGACGACGGCATCGAGAGCGGCATGGAGCTGGTCTCCACCGTGGGCGTTATCAAGGAAAAGGTCATCAAGTACAAAGAGACGGTCGATGAGCCGCAGTACGGCTTCATCTTCGTCAAACCGTAAGGAAGCGCTCCGATCGGGAAGGCACGTTTGCGCCTTCCCGATCTTTTGAAGGGACGGATATATGATCGAGTTCGCAACAAAGATCTGCAAACGCTTTCATGCGTATATGCGGCTGGGTCCCGCGCAGGGACGCATCGCATCCGTCTTCAATCGAGCCGTAAACATCGAAACGCCCTACGGTCTTGTCACGCTGCTTTCAAGCGAGTATGACCTGCACCCCTTTTCCTGCGTGCTTGGCGCAATGCGCTCCTTCACGCAGCTTCCCATCAAGGAGGGGGCGCCCGTACTCTTGGAGGATGAGACCATCGTCATTCCGTCCGCCGAGCTGACCATCGACGTCTCAGCGGCGTCGGATCTGGATCTGTCCGTGGACGCGTTGACCAATCTCTTTCTCCCGCTCGACATGAGTCTCAGGCTTCGGCATCTGCATCGGGTCGTCGAGCAGTACGGCGAGGCGGACGGCTTAAGTCCGCTCATCGTGGAGGAGCTTCGCAAGAACCCCTACTGCGAGCTGATCGCGCCGCGCTTGCCGCGCTTGGATCAAGCCTTCGTTGAAGGCGATCCGGAAGAGGCGGGTGCTGCGGCGTCGGAGCTTGCGGGCTGCGGCGTGGGGCTTACGCCCTCGTCGGACGATCTGCTGAGCGGTTATTTTCTCGCCTATGCGGCGCTTTCGCAGGCGCTGGGGCGCTCTCGCGAGCGCATCCTTGCCCTCACACGGGCTGCGGCGGCGGGTGCGGCAGCGCACACGACCGAGCTGAGCGCCTCCTTTCTGCTCAAGAGCGGGGAGGGCTTGGCGGCGGAATCGGCCTTTGCCCTGTTAAGGGCGCTGTTTTCCGATGCGAGTTACCCGACGCTTGCGGCGGAGGCCACCAAGGTGGCGGCCTTCGGGCAGACCTCGGGTACGGATATACTGGTGGGGATGTACCTCGCCATCACCAAACATTATGGAGGGAACGACCTTGATTAAACTGGAAGTCAGAAAAAATGCCTACTATGACTCCGTGACCCTCATGCTCATCTCCAAGGACCTCAAGAAGCTCGATGGCGTGGAGGAAGCGCTCGTTGGCATGGGCACCGACCTCAACCGAGAGATCGCCCACAACATCGGCCTTGTAACGCCCGAGTTCGAGGAGGTCTCGGCCAACGACTTCTTTGTGGCAGTCAGCTGCCCCAACGAAGAAGTCTGGACGAGCGCCCTTGCAAAGGTGGAGGAGCTGCTCAACAAGAAGGCGGAGTCCAAGGAAGCGGCCTACTATCCGCCCACGTTGGAGGGCGCGGTCAAGATGGACCCCGACCTCAACATGGCGATCATCTCCGTCCCGGGCAAGTTTGCGGCCGATGTGGCGCAAAGCTGCCTCGAACGGAACATCAACGTCATGCTCTTCTCGGACAACGTTACGATCGACGAGGAGAAGGCACTCAAGGAATACGCGGCAAGCAAGGAATTGCTGGTCATGGGTCCGGACTGCGGCACGGCCATCGTCAACCATGTACCGCTGGCCTTTGCCAATGTGGTCAAGAGCGGCGACATCGGCATCGTGGCGGCGTCGGGCACAGGCACGCAGGAGGTCTCCTCGATCATCGATCAGCTGGGCGGCGGCGTTTCGCAGGTGCTGGGCACAGGCGGCCGCGACCTCAAGAAGGAGATCGGCGGCATCATGATGAAGCTGGGTCTGGACGCGCTCATCCATGACGAGGCGACCAAGATCATCACGCTCATCAGCAAGCCCCCCGCCAAGGAGATCGCAACGGAGATCCTCAACATCGCCAAGGACGCAGGCAAGCCCGTCGTGGTCTGCTTCATCGGCGGCGATCCCAAGGAGATCGAATCCTTCGGCCTCACGGCTGCCGTTTCCTTGGAGGATGCGGCGCACAAGGCGGTCGCCATTTCCCGCGGCGAAAAGCCCAAGGATTTTGTCGAGTTCACCATGGGCGCGGCGGAGGCCGAGAAGCTGGCCAAGGCCGAGGCGTCCAAGATGGCGCCTTCGCAAAAGTACGTGCGCGGGTTCTACACCGGCGGCACCCTCTGCGACGAGGCGATGAAGCTGATGATCGGCAAGCTGGGACACATCTACAGCAACATCCCGCTGCACAAGGAGGATAAGCTTGCGGATGCGCGCAACGGCAAGAGCCGCGAGCATACCTTCCTCGATTTCGGCGATGATGAGTTCACGGTGGGTCGTCCCCATCCCATGATCGATCCGTCCCTGCGCGCAGAGCGCGTGGTGGTGGACGGCAAGGACGAGGAATGCGCCGTCATCATGTGCGACTGCGTCATCGGCTACGGTTCCCACGAGGATCCCGCAGCGGATTTGTCCGACGCCATTCGCACGGCAAAGGCGGAAGCAGTCGAGGCGGGACGCTACCTTTGCGTGGTCTGCGCAGTCTGCGGCACCGAGGGCGATCCCCAGTGCCTGTCCGTCACACAAAAGAAGCTACGGGACGCGGGCGCTGTCGTGCTCCCGTCCAACGCACAGGCAACGCGCTTTGTCGAGCGCGTGCTGGCGAATCTCAAGTAGGAGGGCAGCAGCATGAGTCAAGTCAACGAACTGTTCGGAAAAGAGCTGCACGTCGTCAACTTCGGCATCGAGTCGTTCTACAAGGATCTGGCAGGGCAAAAGGTACCCGCCGTCCATGTGGACTGGAAGCCGATCGCAGGCGGCGATAAGGTCGCCATTGCAAATCTGCGCAAGCTGCAAAAACCGGAGTTGCGCGAGAAGATCGAGGCGGCGAACAAGGAAGCCCTCAGGCGCATCCTTGCCGCGCAGCCGACGCTCATCGGCGTGGGCATCGCAGGCGAGGTCATCCCCGGCATGGACAAGGATACCATCCTGCACGCCGGCCCGCCCATCACTTGGGAGCGCATGTGCGGCCCGATGAAGGGCGCCATCATGGGCGGCCTCATCTACGAGGGACGCGCCAAGGATCTCAAAGAGGCGGAAGCCTTGGCGACCTCTGGCAAGATCAAATTCTCCCCCTGCCATATGCACGACACGGTCGGCCCCATGGCGGGCGTTGTGACCTACTCCATGCCGGTGTGGATCATCGAGAACAAGACCTTCGGCAACCGTGCCTACTGCACGTTCAACGAGGGCTTGGGCAAGGTGCTGCGCTTTGGCGCCTGCGATGAAGAAGTCTTCACGCGGCTGCGCTGGATGCGCGACCATCTTGCACCCGTCCTTCAGGCGGGCATGAAGATCAAAAAGGAGATCGACCTCAAGGTCATGATCGCGCAGCTGCTGCAGATGGGCGACGAGGGACACAACCGCAACAAGGCGGGCACCTCGCTGCTGTTTAGGGAGCTGACCCCCGCCATCCTTGCGGCGGATCTGCCCAAGCAGGAGATCATCGACGCGCTGAACTTCATCAACAACAACGACCATACCTTCCTCAACATCTCCATGCCGGCGTGCAAGTCGACGATGGATCCCATCTTCGACATTCCGTACTGCACGGTCTTGGCGACCATGTGCCGCAACGGCACCGACTTTGGCATCCGCATCGCGGGTCTCGGAAAGAACGCATGGTTTGCAGCGCAGGCGGAGTATGTCGAGGGTCTGTACTTCCCGGGCTTCACCGAGAAGGACGCTGCGCGTGATCTGGGCGACTCCTGCATCACGGAGACGGCGGGCATCGGCGGCTTCTGCATGGCGGCGGCTCCCGCGATCGTGCAGTTTGTCGGCGGTCAGGTAGCGGACGCCATCAACTATTCCAAGACCATGTACGAGGTAACGGTCGGCGAGGGGCAGGCGTACAAGATCCCCGCGCTGGACTTCCGCGGCAGCGCAACGGGCATCGACATGATGAAGGTCATCGAGACGGGCATCCGTCCCATCATCAACACGGGCATCGCGCACAAGGACTATGGCGTAGGCCAAGTCGGCGCAGGCATCGTCCATCCCCCGGAGGACTGCTTCAAGCAGGCGCTGGCCGCCTGTGCGAAGGCCTGGGGTTAAACCATAAAAAATGTACAGGAGGTACGAATTATGAACGACTGGTCCAAGATCAAGATCTATGAGCTGTCCATCCCCATCGGCGTGAACACGCCGCCGTGGCCCACCTATGAGCCGCTGCAGATGAAGTTCTTCAAGCGCCTTGCGCCCAACGGCGCCAATGGTCAGCTGATCACGCACTCCAATCATGTGGGCACCCATTTGGACGGCCCCCTGCATTTTGACACGGCAGGCCGCGACATGGCTTCCCTGGAGCTGGAAAAGCTGGTCGCCCCCGGCGTGGTCGTCGATCTGTCCGACTCTCCCGAGTGCCGCGACTGGGGCATCTACACCCCCGAAGACATCGAAGCACGCTGCGAAGTCAAGGAAGGCGACATCCTCATCATCAACACCGGCTACCATAAGTACGGCTGGGATCAGCCCGAGGCCGACGAACGCCGCTACATGCTGCGCCATCCCGGCCCGTCCCTGAGCTTCGTCCAGTGGGTGCGCGACAAGAAGATCAAGTGGCTGGGCGTCGACTGCGGCAGCGCAGATCATCCCATGAACACCAAGATCCGTGATTGGGAGCCGATGGAGGCTGCCAAGTGCGACAAGCTCATGCAGGAGCGCTATGGCAAGACCCTCAACGAGATGTATCCGTGGCCGGAGCGCTATCAGGCCATGCACATCGAGCTGTTCTGCAAGCCCTATGAGGCGATCCACGCAGAGTGCTTGGGCGGCGACATCGACAAGCTGTCCAACAAGCGCGTTATCGTCGGCTGCTTCCCGTGGAAGTTGGTCGGTGGTGAAAGCTGCATTTCGCGTATCGTTGCCTTCGACGGCTTCGACAACGTCTAAATAACTGCGGGCGGGCGAGCTTCCAAGTGGGGCTCGCCCGCTTTGTACAAAAAACTTCGACAGGATCCCCCTTACATCGCGGCAAGACGGCGTATCTTCGCGGGCTTGACCGCGTAGCTTGAAACGAGAGGTAGGTAACAGGATGTATTGGCTGTCCATACTGGTCATCGCGGTGGCTGCCGCGCTCATCTATGCGCTCAGTATGTATCGGGAGAAGCGCGTACACAAGTACAGCGATCAGTTTGCGGAGGCGTTTGTGGAGCTGTCCGACCACATCCTGCAGGGACGCATGGTCACGCAGGGCATGGCGCTCGTTGCGGATGAAAACGGGATCGCTGCGCCGCCGCCCATCGACGAGCTGCCCGCACCCTTGGACGACATCTTCCGCAGCGGTACGGATCCGTACATGCTCGAGCGCTTCAGACGCCTGCACGACACTCGCGACGACGCGCAGCTCTTGCTCAGCTCCGTCAACCTCATCGGAAAGCGATACAACGGCGTGATGAACCGCGTATACGACCTTGCGGAGTTCATGCTGTCGGGGCTGCATGATTATTCCTCCATCAAGACCATGGAACAGGTCAAGGAGATCAACTTTTTCGTGCAGAGGCAGGAGCTGCTTCGCACGACGACCCTGCCCACGATCGTATCGCGGGAGGCCAAAGCGCGGCTGTTCGGTATCGAGAAAAAGCAATAAAGATTGTGTATGGAATTATGTAATACCAGCATGGCAAAATTTGAAGAAAAATGTTGAATCCATGCGCGAATGACGGTATAATTATAAAAGGGATGGTATTAGGCAGCGGCTGAACCGCGCTTGATATATAGGAAGAAGTGGAGCGTATCAAAAAAGCAGGAGGTTTTTATGGAAAAGAAACAAGAAGGCATCTATGATGGCTTCAAGGAGCTGGGCACAGGCAAAATGCTCGTGCTCGGTTTCCAGCATGTGTTCGCCATGTTCGGCGCAACGGTGCTGGTCCCGATCATTACGGGACTGAGCGTATCCGTCACGCTGCTCTGCGCGGGCCTCGCAACGATTTGGTTTTATTTTATCACCAAGCGCAAAGTTCCTATTTTCCTCGGTTCATCCTTCGCGTTCCTGGCGGCCTATGCAGCCATAGCAAACGGCGACAAAGCGCTGTTGCCCTATGCTGAATTAGGCGTGTTCTTCGCCGGCCTTGTCTACGTAGTGCTGGCGATCCTGTTCAAGATCTTCGGGCCGAAGCGCATCATGAAGCTCTTCCCGCCCGTGGTCACAGGCCCCATCATCATCCTCATCGGCTTGATCCTCTCCAGCAGCGCCATCAACAACGCGCAGACCAACTGGATTCTGGCTATTGCCGCGATCATCATCATCATCTGCGTCAACATCTTCGGCAAGGGCATGATAAAGATCCTGCCCATCCTCATCGGCGTATTTGGCGCATATGTCTTGGGCGTCATCATCACCCTCATCAACCCGAATCTGTTTGGGCTTCCTTGGGTCGACTTCTCCGGTCTGAAGATCGAGAGCTTTGCCGACGTCATCGCGGTTCCGCACTTCTGGGAGTACACCCCGTTCTTTGGCCCGAACGCTGTCGATTGGTCTAACCCGCTGGTCGGCAACGCCATCCTCACCTTCGTGCTGGTGTCCATTGCCGCCATGGTCGAGCATATCGGCGACATCTGCGCCATCGGCGCGACCTGCGGCAAGAACTTCATTGCAGATCCCGGTCTGACCCGCACCCTCTTGGGCGACGGTCTCGGCACCTCGCTGGGCGGCTTCCTGGGCGGCCCCGCGAACACCACCTACTCGGAGAATACGGGCGTTGTTGCGCTGACCAAGGTCTATGACCCGAAGGTCATGTTCATCGCGGCCTGCATGACGGTCATCCTGTCCTTCGTCTCCATCTTCGAGTCGCTCATCAACACCATCCCCGCTTCCATCATCGGCGGCATTTCCATCGTTCTCTACGGCATGATCTCCGCAACAGGCGTTCGTACCATCGTCGAGAACCAGGTCGATTTCAAGAAGTTCCGCAACGTTCTCATTGCGGCTCTGATCCTGGTCTCCGGCCTTGGCTTCAACAGCTATCCGATCAACATTCCGGTCGGCGGCGGCAACGTACTTTCCTTGGGCGGCCTCTGCTGCGCGGCCATCATCGGCATCGTGGTCAACGCAATCCTGCCCGGCAAGGATTACGAGTTCAAGGTTGAAGAGATCGAGAATCTGGAAAAGGCTGAAATGAAGGCTGAGGGCCTCGCGAAGTAATCGACACGGCTTTTCCCCGGACATCCCCAACTCCATTTCTTCAGGGGGCCGCCTTCGGGCGGCTCCCTTGTTTTTGGCATAAAGCCGCTTTTTGCGGCGAATACAAGCTCTTTCCCCCGCATACCTTGGAGCATGAAGGGGGAAGAGACTATGCCCGTATTTGTAATTACAAAAAAGACTTGTCTTATTATCGCGCTCTTTGCGCTGCTTTTGCTGCTCGGCGTCGTGCTGATCCTCACACTGGGGGGTGACAAGAAGACCGCAAAGGAGCAGGAAACGAGCGCCATGGCGGAGGTGGAATGCTACGAGCTGAACGTCCTGCCGCTCAGCGCCAAGGCGCTGCCTGTCTACAGCGTTGGCCGCAGCGACATGTGCATCGCACTGACAATCGACGCCGCGTGGTCAACGGACAAAACGCAGTTCATTTTAGACACGCTCAAAAAGTATGATATTCCCGCCACCTTCTTCCTCTGCGGCGTCTGGGTACACGCCTATCCCGACTATGTAAAGGCCATCGCGGAGGCGGGACACGAGATCGGCAATCACAGCCTCACACATCCGCATATGAACAGCCTTTCGGAAGCGCAGATCGCGGAGGAGCTGAACAAGCTGAACGACGAGATCGAGGAGCTGACAGGCAAGCGCTGCACGCTGTTCCGCGCTCCATTTGGCGAGTACAACGATCAGGTCATCAACACGGCGCACAAGCTGGGTTTCGAGGTCATCCAGTGGAGCAGGGACACGATCGACTGGAAGGAGGGGCGCAGCGCGCAGACCATTTTGGACGCCGTTCTGCCAAAGCTCAGCTCCGGCGACATCATCCTCTGCCACAACAACGGCTACGAGCTGGAGACCTATTTACCCAAGCTGATCGAAACGGCGCAGGCGGCGGGGTATCGCTTCGTGACCGTCAGCGAGCTGCTGCTGGAGGGGGAGTCGAGCATCGACAACAACGGCGTGCAGCAGCCGAAAGGCTGATCCGTCCTGTACAGGCGATCCAAGTTACAAAAAAGGGGCGGTCTTGATCCGTCCCTTTTGTCGTCCTAATCATTCTGTTTGCTTCATGCCCGATGCAATGCCGTATCAGACCTACTCCTTGGCAATCGTTTCCGTCTCATCCTTAAGGCGCATCCGATCCCACAGGCCGTACTTTTCGGTGTTGGTGATGGCGTGCATCATCTTCTCCTCGGCGTCGGGGACGAGCTTGCTTAGGTATTGGATCAGCTCCTTGGCCTCCTCGCGCTTGGTGTGCCCCGCAATGTCGCAATGCGGTCCCAGCACAGGCAGCTCCCGCGCCTTTGCCACGGAGCGGGCATAGCGTTCGGGCAGGAAGATCAGCGGCCGAATAACGGTCACGCCGCTGCGCGACAGATAGGTGACGGGGGCAAAGGTGTTCATGCGTCCCTCATAGAGCAGGCTCATCAGGAAGGTCTCCAGCACGTCCTCACGGTTATGCCCCAAGGCGACCTTGTTGCAGCCGCGCTCAAGCGCCGCGTTGTTCAAAGCCCCGCGCCGCAGCTTGGCGCAGAGTGCGCAGGGACTGCGTTCCTCACGATACTCAAACACGACCTTGCCTATGTCGGTGTGCAGCACGGTAAAGTCAATGCCGATACGCTTTGCAAAGTCCGTGACGGCGGAGGTATCCTGGTACTTGATGCCAAGATCCAGCATCACCGCGCAGACGGAAAAGTCCGTGTGCGCAAAGCGTTGGTACAGCGTCAGCGCCTCCATCAGCAGCAGGGAATCCTTCCCGCCCGACACGCCGATGCAGATCCTATCGCCGTTTTCGATCATATGGTAACGTTCGTCCGCCCTGCGGATGCAGCCCAATACGCGTTTCATAAAGCCTCCACGATCAACTGCTAAAGTATACCGCGCTTGCAAACAATTTGTCAATTCCTGTGTAACTTCTTGCCGACACATTAGGAACTGTGCTATACTGTCACGGTTCATTCCGTACGAAAACACGAGGTATGTATGCAGGTTTACGAATTACTGGGCATTGCGGTGGGCTTATCCATGGACGCGTTTGCCGTTTCCCTTTGTCAAGGCTTGTCCATGAAGAAGCTGGATTGGGGACAGGCTCTCCTGACCGCACTGTTTTTTGGGGTCTTCCAGGCGCTGATGCCCACCATCGGGTATTACATCGGCGCACAGTTCGAGCAGTATATCGCCTTGGTCGATCATTGGGTCGCGTTTGCGCTCTTGGGGTTCATCGGCGGCAAGATGCTCTTTGACGCGCTGCGCAAAAAGGACACGGAGAGCGCGGAGGAGTCCAAGACCGCAAGCATCGGCCGCCTGTTCGTGCTGGCCATTGCAACAAGCATCGACGCGTTGGCGGTGGGCATCACCTTTCCGTCGCTGCTTGCAGTTCCGCTGTGGTTGGCGGTGCTGCTCATCGGACTTACGACCTTTTTGATCTCCCTTGGCGGCGTAGTCATCGGCAACCGTTTCGGGACGCGCTATCAAAAGAAGGCGGAGATCTTTGGCGGCTGCGTACTCATCGCCTTGGGCATCAAGATCATGATAGAGGGGATTTTCGCATGAAGAAAGTAAATATAAAACGGATATTCTGCGTTCTTATGACGGGATTTCTTTTAGCGGGCATGGCGGCAAGCCTTGGCTGCACGGCGGATACGCCCGCTCCTGTTGCTGAAACCACAACAGAGCCGACTGCAGCAGAGACAAGCAAGGATGTGGAGATCCTCACGATAACGGCTACGCCCGCGCCTACGGAAACGCCCATCCCCACGCCGACCCCCACGCCGACCGCCACGCCTGTGCCTACGGGACTTTTGTTGGATCGCTATACCGAGCTGTTCAGCGAGGCAGGTACGGCGACCTGCAGCGAGGAGAGCTATCAAAGCAACGCGCTCAGCTTCACCGTCAGCAAGATCTATGACGCGGAGACCTACGCCCAGAATGTCACCTATTATGTGGTCGATATCTACACGCAGGATATCGAGCTGATCCAAAGCTATGCGGCAGGCGGTGATTTTTCCAAGAATCACAATGACACGGTGGAGAATATGGCAGTGGAAAGCGGCTGCCTGCTGGCCGTGTCGGGTGACTACTACGGGCACAACACCAAGGGGCTGGTCATTCGCAACGGCGTATTGTACCGTGACAGCCTGGTCGACAGCCGCGATGTATGCGTGCTGTATCGGGACGGACGCATGGAGACCTACGAGGCGGGCAGCTTCACGGTGGAGGAGCTGATGGCAGGCGACCCGTGGCAGGCTTGGGCGTTCGGCCCCGCTCTCACCGCAGACGGTCAGGTACGCGGCGAGAGCGCCTTCAAAAAGCTCAATTATGCAGCGCGCAATCCCCGCTGCGCCATCGGCTACTACGAACCGGGTCATTACTGCTTCGTGATGGTGGACGGCAGGCAGGGCAGCTACTCCCGCGGTCTGACCCTTGTCGAGCTGTCCGAGCTGATGGTCAGCCTCGGCTGCACCAAGGCATACAATCTAGACGGCGGCGACAGCGCGCAGCTCTACTGGCAGGGGCGCATCTATAATAGTCCCAGCGGCGACGGACGCGACATGAGCGACATCGTGTACCTCATTGACCCAAAAAATGCCGCGGTCCTGACCACGGCAACGCCCTCTTTAGAGCCTACAACGGAGCCGTAAAACGTAAAAAAGCCCCATACTTCGGGCAAAACTTGACAGATCGCGGCTTTCTGACTATACTAAAAAGTGATCGCAGGCGTTCCTCCGTGCCGCGGGGGGCGCTTTTTTTCTGCAAGGATGCTTGTGTCAAATACGATTTTGCGGCGCACTGCCACGAAAGGAGCTGTTTTATGGAAAAAAGACCCGTCAAGAAACCTTCCAACGCATCCATCGTGCTTGCGTTTATCCTGCTTGCTCTGTTTGCTCTGTGCATAGGCGGCAGCGGCATGAGCGGCAGCGGCGCAGGCCGCGCCGTATGGCTCTGCGTGGGCGTTGCCCTGTGTGCGGCGGCGATCCTGCTGCTGCAGTATTATACCAAGGCCAAGACCGCTTGGGATGCGGAGGAGCGCGACAGGAAACGCGAACGCGACGCGCTTAACCGTCAGGAGGAGGCAAGGCAGCACGCCATCGAATTGGAGCAGGCGCAGCAGACGGAGCGCGAAAGGTTTTTACGCACACATCCCACCAGGCGCTGCACCTTGGAGGATTGTGACAAGCAAAATCCCGATGGTTCGGAGCGACAATACCTGCTGGGACAAGCGGCGGACAAGCGCGGCGCGTTGTATGACAGACCTGCTGAGCTGCTCTTTACGGACGAAGCGGCGGAGGTACGCGTCGGCGGCTTTACGGTAGGGATCCTGAGCGCAGCGGATCGAATGGTGCTGCTGCCCGTCAAGGACGCCGTTGACCGCGTGGAGCTGTCGGTCACGGGTACGGATGCGTACGACTTTACCGCGCAGCGCTTTATAAAGCGCTTTGGCGCAACGGTGGCCATTCGCTGGTATCATACGGAGGAAGCCGTATCTTCGGAGGAGGCCAAGCCGTCTGAGGCGTCAGAACCGCTTGCGCAGGAAACTTCCGAGGCAAAATCAGCGTCACAGGAAGGGCAAAGCGGGGAGGACGCGGATGCCTGACGCGTTTGGCTCCGATTGCAAAACGCGCTATCCCATCCTGCTCATACACGGCGTGGGCTTTCGCGACCTTAAACGACCCCTCTACTGGGGACGCATCCCCGCTCGTTTGACCGAGTGCGGCGCAGAGCTGTATTATGGCCTTACGGACAGCTGGGGTCGCATGGCGGACAACGTGTGCCTGCTCGAACGGCGTGTCGATGAGATCTTGATCGCAACGGGTGCCAAGAAGGTCAACCTCATCGGACATTCTAAGGGAGGACTGGAGGCGCGGCTGTTGGCATCCAAGAGCGGTGCCGCAAAGCGTATCGCCAGCGTCACGACCATTGCTTCGCCGCATCGCGGTTCCGCCACGATGGATCGACTCTTGAAGCTGCCAAAGCCGTTGTTTGCCCTTGCCGCGTTTGCGGTCAACAACTGGATCCGCCTGATTGGGGACAAGACCCCCGATTTTCAAGCGGTCTGTCGAGAATTGGGCACGGATTACATGCTCGCCTTAGATCGTGAGATGGTCGTAGAGGTGGGGATCTACTGTCAAAGCGTGGCCTGCGTGATGCGCGATCCGACAAGCGACGTCAATCTGTCCACGGCGCAGTACATCATACGGCAGATCGAGGGCGAAAACGACGGCTTGGTCAGCTTGGATTCCGCGATCTGGGGAGAGCGCTGCCTGATTCTGCGCGGGGTGGGCAGGCGAGGCGTATCGCATTTGGACGCGATCGACCTAAGACGCAGACCGCTGACAAGAAAGCGGGCGCCGCAGCGTGTAAGCGATATTTGCGAACTGTATGTCGAACTCCTAAAGGGACTGCGCGAACGCGGTCTATAGGCGCTTCAAGTGAACAATGCGCACAGCGCGTCTGCAGCCACGGTATGCAG
Organism: uncultured Oscillospiraceae bacterium; assembly: GCA_964490325.1. Classification (GTDB taxonomy): domain Bacteria; phylum Bacillota; class Clostridia; order Christensenellales; family CAG-138; genus DAOPJM01. The sequence goes on along the minus strand of CAZBBX010000022.1, from coordinate 783 downwards.
GCGCGTTTTTGCGGGGACATAGCTGCACACCGCGGCAAAGTAACCGTCGGGGACGGACAGCTGCGAAACGTAAGCAGGGGGACGGTCGGGGCAGAGTACGCGGCCGTCCTTTTCAAGGATGGACGAAAAGGGCAGGGCAAGCCCGCCGCCGTCCAACTTGGCGTAGGCCTCCTTGACGACCCACAGCGCGGTGAAAGCGTCCTGCCTGTCCGCCTCTGTTTGCGCCTCCACCCTTGCAAGCTCCTCGCTGCCAAGCACGCGGCGCAGCAGCGCGGGGGAGCAGACGCTCGATCTTTGCAGATCCGCGCCCACGGGAGCGTCGCTAAGGGCGACAAGTACAAGACCCTTGCTGTGGCTCAGGTTAAACTGCAAAAAGCCCTTGGGCAGCTGCGGCTTGCCGTGCTCGTCCGTTGCCCACGGCAGGGGAGCGGGGGCAAGCCCCAATTTTTCATGCAGTGCATACAGGAGCAGCAGCTCTGCGCCAAGCTGCTCTTGGTGGGCTTCGGGGTGACGCGTTTTTTCAAGCTGCATCTGCCGCGCAGGGGAAAGGAAGCGCTTAACAAGCGTTTCATCGGGCAGCGCGTTTATGGCGCACAGATACGCATCAATGGTCATCGCCGTCACTCCCTTCCGTGACCTTGCCATACAGGTATTCAGCGAAAGCTGAGGATCACGCCCTATGGGAGCAGTATGACAGCTTTGCTTCGTCCCGTCAAGCAACGGCGTTTGAAGGACCGTGTCAAGTTGTTCCGGGTGAATTAGGAGCAGAAGGCGTTGGGAACG
>CAZBBX010000021.1:0-41039 GCA_964490325.1 uncultured Oscillospiraceae bacterium | reverse complement strand
ATCGCCAAGTTCGCGGCAGCGGGCAAGCGCACCAAGAAGAAGGATCTGGGCCTGATGGCAATGTCCTACGGCTATGTGTACGTCGCAAAGGTCTGCATGGGCGCTAACCCCAACCAGCTGCTGAAGGCCGTCAACGAGGCCGAGGCGTACAAGGGCCCGTCCCTTATCATCGCCTATGCACCCTGCATCAACCACGGCATCAACATGGGTCATTCGCTGGAGGAAGCCAAGAAGGCCGTTGACGCGGGTTACTGGCCGCTGTATCGCTACAACCCCGATCTGGAGACAGAGGGCAAGAACCCCTTCATGCTGGACAGCAAGGATCCCACGGTTCCCTATCAGGACTTCATCATGGGCGAAACGCGCTACTCCGCATTGAAGAAGCAGTTCCCCGAGGTGGCAGCCGAGCTGTTCGACCGCGCCGAGAAGGAAGCCAAGGAAAAGATCGATTATTACAAGAAGCTGGATACGCTGGAATAAGCGAAAACGGCCGACAGAAATTAAAAGAGCCGCTCCTATCGGGCGGCTCCTTTCATGTCATTTAGGATGCAGTTTCGCTCACAAGATCGGGAAGCGCAGTTGACAGGGGAGGCAGGGGAAGGTCGGGCGAAAGCCAAGACTGCAGTTCATCTTCACCAAGCAGCTGCGGCATACGCGGATGGATCGGGGCAAACGCGGCGCTTGCGGGACGCGTCAGGATGACCATACAAGGCTCCTGCTGCGCGGCGTTCATGAAGTACAGCCCCGCAAGATAGATCAGCCCGCCGTCCGTTTGGTGAAAGCGCAGCTTGGGCTTAGGGTCAAAACGCTGATCCCATTCAAAGTATGCGCTTGCGGGGATGACGCAGCGGCGGCGCAGGGCGCTGTCGCGAAACAGGGGCAAACGCGCCGCGGTCTCATAGCGCGCATTGATGACAAGACCCTTGCCGTCACGACGCGGCAGACCCCAGATAAAGGAGAAGGCGCGGGCTTGTCCGCTGCGCGACGGCGCAAGGGCAAGAACATTTTTAGAGGGGAAGACCTCGCCCCATTGCACCTTTTCCAACAAGGCCTCCTGCATCCTGGCCAATAGCGCTTCGGGCAGATCTTCGCGCTCCACATAGAATCTTCCGCACATACGCACCTCCGTTTCTGCCTATAGTATATGCCGAATCGACAAGGATGAAAAGGAAAAATTCGATTGCAGCCCATGTACGCCTTATCGTGAGTCGCCGCATTGTACGCGTGACAGCTTTCATAAAAAAACAGCCCTGTCATTTGACAGAACTGTTTTTGGAAAGGAAATCATATATTGATAGAATTTCTGCCTATGGGTGCAAATTCAAGGTCACGGGTGCAATTTGATACCTGTGGGTGCAAATGAGGTTGCGTAGGTGCAAGCCACATTATAACAAAAATCCGCAGTCAAACCGGCTGCGGACTTGTCGCTTTCTGTGGGTATTATCCTTCAATCTCCATACCGTTTCTAAACCGGAAAAGGAGCGTTCCGTTGTGCCTTACCACCACGCTGTCAATGACTGAGACCCACAATTTGCTATCGAACTCCGTGACCGGCTCACCGGTTTCGTGCAATTCAAACATGAATGCACTAATGGAATCTGCCTGTGCCTTCCGCTGTTCGCTCTGCTCACGAAGTTTTTCGACCTTATCCTTAATTGCGGTGTACCGTCCGCTTATATTTGTTCGTTGAATTCCAGGTCTTCGCACCGAAGAACCCGCCGCAGTCTTCACAAATAAGCCTTGCTCCGAATACGCTGTTTCCGCTGTACCGTCTGCCGAGGCTCTTTCGCCTTGCAATCTCAAGCTGCACCAGTTCCCAATCCTCCGGCGGGATGATGGCATCGTGGGAATGCTCGATGTAGTACTGCGGGACTTCGCCGTTGTTTTCCTTCATCTTGTGTTGAAGGAAGTCCACCGTGAATTTCTTCTGAAGTAACGCAGAACCTTTATACTTCTCGTTTGTAAGGATGCTCTCCACAACGGCAGAACCCCATTTGCTTTTCCCTCCCGGAGTTGGTACGCCTTCCTCGGTGAGGGTCTTGGCTATGGTAAACGGTGTCTTGCCGTCAATGAACATCGAGTAGATTCTGCGGACAATGACCGCTTGATCTTCTACGATTGCGAGAGGATGGTCTTTGTCAGGTCCTTTCTCATAGCCGAGGAAGGAACTGTAACCGAGGCTGACCTTTCCGTCCGAGAAACGTTTTCTGTGACCCCATGTTACGTTTTCCGAAATCGACCGGCTCTCTTCCTGTGCAAGGGAGGACATGATGGTAATCAGTACTTCGCCTTTGCTGTCGAATGTGTAAATGTTTTCTTTCTCGAAATAAACCTCAACATTGTGTTCTTTGAGGTTTCGGACATTGGTAAGTGTATCAACCGTGTTTCTCGCAAACCTTGAAATCGACTTCGTAACGATAAGGTCAATTTTGCCGTCAAGGGCATCTTGAATCATTCTGTTGAATCCGGCACGGTGCTTGGTGTTCGTACCGCTGATACCTTCATCTGTGTAAACATCCACGAAAATCCAGTCCGGCTTGCTCTTGATGAACTGTGTGTAGTAATCGACCTGTGCCTCGTAGCTTGTGAATTGTTCATCGCTGTCTGTTGATACGCGGGCATATCCCGCAACTCTTCGTTTTGCTATGCCTTTATCCGGCATTCTCGTTGCCGGGTTAATTGTCTGCGGTATGATTTTTACCGAACGGGCTGTTACAGCCATTATTTATTTCTCCTTTGCTTTATAGCTCTTTGCCTTGCCGCTTCACGCATCTCCGGTGTCCATGACTCGGAACGTGAACGGTCTTTCCATTCCCGTTCTACGCTGCGACCGTCCTTAAAATAGAATATCAGGCGGTTAGCTCCCGGAACCTCGATGCGGTCGATGTTTTCATAAAAGATCTTTTCATCAAAATTATCCAAACCGAGAACTTCCGCAGTAACGGTTATAAGAGTTGTTTCCGGTATTGATTTCGATTTACAAAATGCTCTGCCTTGTTCCTGAAAAGAACGGCAATTCCAGGATATTTTATCGTTGGCAGTAACACGTTTGAAGTTCTCTCCACAGAGTCCGCATTTGATTGTGCTTGTAAACGGATACCGCTTCGGTGATTTTTTACAGGAACTCCTTTGAATATTCCGTTATCTCCGCAGCGGAAGTTTTTATCCTGGTTTTTTGCCAGATGTTCATCCTGCGGAACTTCCACATAGTCGGTTTCGATATCACCGGCAATTCTGCGAACTACATCTCTGACATCGTCCGGATTCAGCTTTTCGGATGTTTCACAGATATCGGTAAATTACGCATGATCTGTGACCTCCTCGCAGTTTGAATCAAAATACCTTAAGCGGTAGTTCTTCCATTTGGCTCTCTTGATCTCGGAATCCATACCGGAAGAAATGCGCTCTCCGAAAACCCACACCTCGCTGCATTTGCTCATGATGGCGTTACCGAAGAAAAGAGCGAGTTCCCGTTCCTCCGGGTCACCATCATCCATGAACTGCGGAAAAAGCAGATGCACGGCGATGGGAATATATCCGCTGTCAACAGCGAACCTGCAGTACCTCTTTGCGGCGGCAACATTACCTTCAATGTCACCCGCAAAGGGACTGCAAATATACACGATAGGTCTGAAAGCACGGAGAGCTTTCCTTTCTGTTTCTATATTGGTAAGAGCCTCGTATACCGTAGGGTCGGCATACTGCTCACTGTTTAAAAATGGAATATTCATTGGTTCAATCCTTTTTGTAAAATTCACACTCATACCCGTCGGCACGAAGAATCAGTCCAGGTGTCCAAGGCGGTGTCCTGCTCATTTGCTTGCAGACGGCATCAAGGGACATACCTTTATCCGCTTCGATGACCAGTTCATCGTGAACATGGGCAACGATACTGCAGCATCGAAGGGTGTTCATGGCATACATCAGAATGTCGCGGCTCGTTGCCTGGACAATGTTTTCCACGAACTTGGGGCCGTAGCTTTCGATTCGCTCCCAGCGTTTTGTCATTCCGACACCTTCATAGGTCACGGATTCACCGCCGAAACGATTCTCTCCGATGCGAGGCTTTGCGTAAGCAAGACTTCTGCCGGAAGGAAGCGTAATGAAGAGCATCCCGCTTTTACAGGTGAAGGTGATGCCGTGGGTCTGCGTGACGGTCTTCTGCTTGATTGCTCTTTTAACCGCAGAATCCACATCCCACCAGAAACGCACGATGTTCGGATTAGAGTTTCTCCAGGCATTCACAAGCGGCTGAAGTTCCTCTTCGGAAAGACCCATCTCGATTGCACCCATTGCTTTGAGCGCCCCGACAGATCCACCGTAGCCGAGAGCCAGTTCTGCGATTTTGCCTTTCTGACGAAGATGTCCGTTTTCGCCGTTCTTCACAACGGGAACTTTGAACATCTGACTTGCGGATGCACAGTAGATGTCACCACCGTCCGCAAAGACTTTCTGCCGCCATTCCTCACTGGCAAACCAGGCAATGACTCTCGCTTCGATAGCGGAGAAGTCGGCTACGATGAATTTCCTGCCGTCCTGCGGAACGAAGGCGGTACGCACAAGTTCCGAAAGCACATCCGGCACGGAGTCGTACTTTTTGCTGATTGCTTTATAACTCAGACTGCACACCATATCTCTGGCATCGGCGAGGTCTTCCATATGGTTCTGCGGAAGGTTCTGAAGTTGGACGAGCCTTCCCGCGAATCTTCCGGTTCTGTTTGCTCCGTAGAACTGGAACATCCCACGGACTCTGCTGTCGGCACAGACCGCATTTTCCATACAGAAGATGGCTTTAAGGTGTTTTTCTCTCGTATTACATTGGAAGATAAACTGGGTGTGGCATATGAACCCTATATCTTTGCAGCCCTAAACTCTGCAAAAATCATGGTTGTACTTGGTACAAAGCCTGAATATTTTAATGCCGTATGGGTAAAAAACGAATGGAGTCGTTATCTCGCATTGATCAAACAGGGACAGAAAAAAGTACTGATTCCTGCGTATAAGGATACTTATACGTATGACTATGAATACTCAGTTCACATCTCTCTAGTGCAACAATTTTCATCCCACTCTAAAGTATTTGTAAAGGTAAACCCGCAAGGGGACATTCCAACTTCAAAGCCTCCTATTCCTGCAAACAGGCTGAGGCATTTTACTTTCTCGCTCATTAAAGAATCCTTCCTGTATTGTTTTCTTTGTTAATTAGGCATCAGCGCTTTTTCCACTCTGAATCCATTCATCAAGTTCAGAACATTTGAACTTCCATTGTTTTCCCACTTTGTGAGCAGGGATATCTTTTCCTTTACGAATCCAATCCCGGACAGTGCCAGGTTTAACGCCAAGATAATCAGCCGCCTCATCAACGCTTATCCATTTATCGTTGCTTATTTCAGCCATCGTAGAACCCCCTTGATATAGATAATCCAATAAATAATATTATAACACATAAGCTGTATGTTTTCAATGGTTTAAGTCGGTTTGTTGTGGTTTATAGTGATTTGACCTCATATACCGCTTGCGTTCAGATGGCTTGCACTAACCCTAATATCCATAAAGCAAACGATAACCCCACGAGGCAAACCTTTACTCAAAAAGCAAACGAATACCCCACAAAGCAAACCTTTACTTTTACGGCAGTCCGCTGCGACCGCCGTAAACAAGAAAAACCCGTCCTGGAAATCAATCCAGGACGGGTTGCTTTATGCCTTGAAAGGCTGAAAACCCCTTATTTCAAGGGATTTTTGCATAGAAAAAAGGTAGTAGACTTTCTATCAAAATCTACTACCTTATTTGGTGGAGCATAGGAGATTCGAACTCCTGACCTCAACATTGCGAACGTTGCGCGCTACCAACTGTGCTAATGCCCCAAGCGAAACAAATTTTCCAACCACATGTTATTATACAGAGTTTCGAGCAAAAAGCAAGCACTTTTTTCAAGAAAATATTACTTGCAGGACTTGATCTCTGCTTGCTGCGGACGGCTGGAGCACTTGGCCGGGCAAAGCCTGTTTTTTGTTGCAGGAATGCGCTTCCCGTGGTATACTATATGGTAAGTATTTTTATCGTGGAGGTATATGGTATGCGCATGGTCGATCTGATCGAGAAAAAGCTCGATAAGGGAACACTGACCAAAGAGGAGATCCATTTCATCATTACGGGCTTTGTGGACGGCTCCATACCCGATTATCAAATGTCCGCCTTTATGATGGCGGTCGTATTCAACAGTATGACCGATCAGGAGACCGCCGATCTGACGATGGCCATGATGCACTCAGGCGATGTTGTTGATCTCAGCATGCTCAAGGGCGTCAAGGTGGACAAGCATTCCACAGGCGGCGTGGGCGACACGACCACCTTAGTCATTGCACCCTTGGTGGCGGCCTGCGGCGGCACCGTTGCAAAGATGTCCGGACGCGGTCTGGGTCATACAGGCGGCACCTTGGACAAGCTTGAGTCCATACCCGGACTCAATATCGAGCAGAGCATGGATCGCTTTCGCGAGATCGTTTCCAACATCGGCGTAGCCGTCATCGGACAGACGGGAAATCTCGTTCCCGCCGACAAAAAAATGTACGCCCTTCGGGACGTGACTGCCACCGTGCGCAGCATTCCCCTCATCGCCTCCAGCATCATGAGCAAAAAGCTTGCTGCGGGAACGGATGCGATCGTGCTGGACGTCAAGACGGGTTCGGGCGCCTTCATGCAGACGGTGGAGGACGCGGAGATCTTGGCAAAACTGATGGTACAGATTGGCAAGCTGGTCGGCCGCGAGTGCGTAGCCGTCATCACCGACATGAACCAACCGCTGGGCATGGCCGTGGGCAACGCACTGGAGGTGCGCGAGGCGGTCGAGCTGCTGTCGGGGCGCATCAAAAAGGGCGACCCGCTGTACGAGGTCTGCATGCTGCTTGGCGTACACATGATGCTCCTAAGCAAGCTTGCAAAGGACGAGAAAGAGGCGCGGGAGAAGCTTGAAAACGCTTTGCACAGCGGCGCGGGACTTGCCAAGCTGCAGCAGATGGCAGCCGCAGAGGGCGGAGACGCATCCTACCTGTGCATGGAGCGCATCAACGAGCTGTGTAAGGTCAAGGAGCTTGTCCCCATCTATCCGCACAAGGAAGGCTATCTGTCCGCCACCGTTGCCGAGCGCATCGGCACAGCCGCACAGATCCTTGGGGCGGGACGCGCTACCAAGGAGGACAAGATCGATCCCGCCGTGGGTCTTGTGATGCAGAAGCGCTTGGGCGACAAGGTGACGATGGACGAACCCCTGTGTGTGATGTATGTCAACGACCTTAGCAAGCTGGACAGCGCAAAGGAAATGTTCTACTCCGCCTTGGAGATCAGCGACAAAAAGCCCGAATACCGCCCCATGGTCTACGACGTGGTGCGCGGCTAAACAAATATCTGTCGGATCGGCGGCTTTGCACAGCGTATAGCCGCCTTGGAGGAATATGCAAAAGCAGCTTATCGCCATCGACGGCTACAGCCTGATGTATCGAGCCTACTACGCCTTACCGGACATGACCGCCAGAGACGGCACGCCAACGGGGGCGCTGTACGGCTTTTTGACGATGCTGCTGACGCTTGCCGCACGTGATCCCGCCTATATGCTGGTGGCGTTCGATTCGCATGGCCCAACCTTTCGGCACGAACGCTATGACGCGTACAAGGCGGGGCGCAAGCCCATGCCCGACGATTTGAGGACGCAGCTTCCCGTGCTCAAGGAACTGTTGACAAAAATGGGCGTGACGATGTGCGAGGTAAAGGGACTGGAAGCGGACGACATACTGGGCAGCATCGCCGCAAGCTGTGAAAAAGAAGGCTTGAACGCGCTGCTCGTCACGGGAGACCGCGATGCGCTGCAGCTCGTCAGCGACACGACACGGGTACTATTGACCAAACGCGGCATCAGCGAAACGGTCGAAGCCGACCCTGCCTACCTCATGGAAACCTACGGCAGAACGCCTGCGGGTATGGTCGATCTCAAGGCGCTGATGGGCGACAGCTCGGACAACATTCCCGGCGTCCCGGGCGTAGGCGAAAAGACGGCGGTCAAGCTGCTGGACACTTACGGAGACCTGAACGGCGTACTGCAGCACACAGACGAGATCAAGGGAAAATTAGGCGAACGCATACGCGAAAATCGCGACAAGGCGGAGCTGTCCTACTGGCTTGGTAAGATCAAGACGGACGCGGAGCTGCCCATTACGCCAAACGACTGCATCTTTGACCCGAAAAAGCTTGGCAACGCCGAGGCGCAGCTGCTGCAATTAGAGCTTCGGAACATCGCAACCAAGCTGCCAAAGAGCGAGAAAAGCAAGGCAGACACGGCGGAACGCGAGGTACAGCTCATCGCCTTGGAGGATGAAGCGCAGCTGACAGAGGCGCTTAACACAGTAGGCGACAAGCTTGCTTTGACGCTGCGGCCCGCAGTCAGCTTTGCCACAGACGAAACGACCGCTTACATCGTCAAGCAGGGCGAGACGCTCCTGGATGCGGGGCTGTCACAGGATACTGTGCTAAAGGCCGTGGCCGCCTGCATTCGGGCAAAGAAGCCGAGCCTTCTTATCTTTGATGCAAAGACCCTGCTGCATCGCCTGTTTCCAACGGATGCCGATACGATCTCCATCGACTTCGATGCGATGATTGCGGACTATCTGTTGAACACGAACCGTCCCGCAGGCGATCTTACGGCGCTTGCGTCGAACGTGCTGCACAGCAGCAAACCCACGGCGGCGCTTTTGTTCACCCTGCGCGACAGGATGCTGCCGGAAATGGAGGAGCGCCTGCTGACGCCCCTGTATCGCGACATGGAGCTGCCGCTCATGCGGGTGCTGTTCAGCATGGAGCGTGAGGGCTTCTTGGTGGATCCGCAGGTCTTGAAACAGCTCCATCTTGATTTTTCACAGCGTGCTGAGGGACTGGCAAAACAGATCTATGAGGAGGCGGGACAGCAGTTCAACATCCTTTCGCCCAAGCAGCTTGGCGAAGTCTTGTTCGACAAGCTGGGTCTGCCTCACGGAAAGAAGACCAAAACAGGCGGCTATACAACGGATGCAGACGCCTTGGAGGGGCTGCAAAACGACTATCCCATTGCCGCGCATGTGCTGGAGTACCGCTTTTTGACCAAGCTGGACAGCACCTTTACGGTGGCGATGCTCAACAAACGTGACCCCGCGGACGGCCGCATCCACACGAGCTTCATGCAGTGCGTGACGGCAACGGGTCGCATCTCCAGCACCGAGCCGAACCTGCAAAACATTCCCGTACGCACGGAGCAGGGAAGGGAGATCCGTAAGGCGTTCATTGCTTCCCCGGGAAATGTTTTGGTGGGCGCGGACTATTCGCAGATCGAGCTGCGTCTTTTGGCGCATATCAGCGGGGACGAGCGCTTCCGCGACGCTTTCCGCAACGGCGAGGACATCCATGCGCGCACGGCGGCGGAGGTCTTTCACGTATCCCTGTCCGAGGTGACGAAGGAGCAGCGCGCAGCGGCAAAGGCAGTCAACTTCGGCATCGTGTACGGCATCAGCGACTTTGGACTGGCGCGTAACCTCGGCATCCCCGTGTTCATGGCAAAGGACTATATCGCCCGCTACTTTGAGCGCTATCCCGGCGTCGAGGCCTACCTCAAGAGCAGCGTGGAGCTTGCGCGGGAGCGGGGCTATGCGGAGACGATCTTTCACCGCAGACGGCCGCTGCCCGAGCTTGCAAGCAGCAATTACAACACCCGCTCCTTTGGCGAACGCGTTGCCATGAACATGCCCATACAGGGCAGCGCGGCGGACGTTATAAAACTGGCTATGGTCGCGGTCAAAAAGGCTTTGGACGAAGGCGGCTTTAAAGCCAAGCTCATCTTGCAGATCCACGATGAACTGATCGTGGACGCCCCCGAAAACGAAGCGGAACAGGTGTTTGAGCTGCTCAAGCGCTGCATGGAGGGGGTAGCGCCGCTGACCGTGAAGCTGGAGGCGGACGCAAAGATCGGCCACAGCTGGTTTGACACGAAATGAGCGGGGAGCGTAAGCATATCATAGGACTGACGGGCGGTATCGCCTCCGGAAAGTCTGCTGTGGCGGCCTGCTGGCGCGCTCTTGGCGCAGCGGTCTTGGACGCAGATGCGGTATCGCGCAGCGCCCTCAAGACGGACGGCGCGTGCTATGCAGCCGTCTTAGAACGTTTTGGCACGGATTATCAAACTGCGGATGGGTCGCTCGACCGCCGCAGGCTGGGCACACTGGTGTTCTCAAATGCCACGGCAAGGGCGGCGCTCAACGCCATCGTCCATCCCTATGTGATCGACACGCTGCAAAAAGCGACGCTTCAATGCGCAGACGATCCCATCGTGTGGGAGGTGCCGCTGCTGATCGAAAGCGGCATGAACGAGTACTGCGGTCAAGTGGTGCTGGTCACCGCGCCGCAGGACACGCGCATACAGCGCATCATGGCGCGGGACGGACTTGACGAGGCGGAGGCGCGGGCAAGGGTAAGCGCGCAGCTGAGCGACACGGAAAAAGCGCGGTACGCGGACTATATTCTCGAAAACAACGACACGATACAGGCGCTCATCAAAAAGGCGCAGGCACTGTGGACGCAGCTTTCGGAGAGGCGGGGGAATGGAAGTAATCACTAAGAGCAAGAAAAAATGGTGGATCGCGGCGATCGTTTTGGCGGCGCTGGTGCTCGTTGTTTTACTGTACCTGTTTGTGGCAAGACCGATGCTGCTCAAAACGAAGTACAAGTTAGAGTATAAGCAGTTTATTTTGCAGTATGCGGAACAGTATGACTTGGAGCCGACGCTCGTCACGGCGGTCATCTTCTGTGAAAGCAGCTTTCGACCGACCGTGGTCAGCGGAGCGGGGGCGGTCGGCCTGATGCAGATCATGCCCGCAACGGGAGAGGAGATCGCTGCGGGGATAGGTCTTGACGACTATAAAGCAGAACAGCTCAACGAGCCTGCCGTGAATATTCAATTCGGCTGCTATTACCTGCGCAAGCTCTTGGATCGCTTCAGCGGAAACGAAGCGGTGGCTTTAGCCGCCTACAACGCGGGACCGTCCCGCGCACAGGATTGGATGGATCAATACGGGCTTGACAGCGCGGGTGCGCTGCTGTATATCCCGTATCCCGAAACGGATAAGTATGTCGATCGCGTGCTGTCGGCAAAGGGCGTTTATACCGCGCTGTACGGAGAAACGCTCGGAGAGGACTGATATGTTGGAAATTTTGATCGTTATAGGCGTAGTGGGGCTGGATCTGCTGCTTAAGAATTTATCTGCGAATATTTGGCAGCAGGATCCGTTGGTGCTGATCAAGGGCGTACTGGAGCTTACCTATGTCGAAAATCGCGGCGCGGTCTGGGGCATCTTTCAAGGTTCGCGCATTCCCTTTATCATCCTTACGCTGCTGTTTTTGGCCTTATTGGTGTTCTTTCTCATAAAGGCGCGCAAGAAGCTCAACACCTATTCCCGCATCCTGCTTGCCCTCCTTTTTGCAGGCGCTGTGGGCAACCTCATCGACCGCGTGTTTTTGGGGTATGTGCGGGACATGATCTACTTCCGCTTGATCGATTTTCCCGTGTTCAACATTGCGGACAGCGCCATCGTCATCGGCGTCATCCTGCTGCTCATCCAAACCTTCTTTATGAAGCACGGTGTGTTCGAGGTAGCAGAGCAGGTCTTCCCCGACAAGAAGAAAAAGGCTAAGGACGCAGAAGCAGCCAACGCCGCCCCCACAGCTTCATCACAGGCTTCGCAGCCCGATGAACCGACAGTGCCACAGGAAAAGATCGAGACATGAGCGAGCAGCTGGAGCTCAAAGCAGAGCAGGACGCACGTCGCTTGGACAGTTTTCTTGCCGAGGCGACGGGGATCTCCCGCGCACAGATCCAACGGCTCATTTTAGAGGGCGGCGTGCTGCTGAACGGTTCGCCTGCCATTGCCAAGGCCGCCGTCAAAAGCGGCGATACCGTCCTTGTTGCGCTGCCGGAGCCTGCGCCCATCGAGCCGCAGGCGGAGGACATTCCCCTTTCCGTCGCCTACGAGGATGCGGATCTGATCGTTGTCGATAAAACGCAGGGCATGGTCGTACACCCCGCCGCAGGCAATGAATCGGGGACGCTGGTGAACGCGCTGCTGTATCGGTGTAAGGATCTCTCCGGTATCGGCGGCAAGATCCGCCCCGGCATCGTTCATCGCATCGACAAGCTCACAGGCGGCCTGATCGTGGCGGCAAAGAACGACAAGGCGCACGAAGCCCTGTCAAAGCAGTTCGCCTCCCACAGCGCAAGACGCAGCTACATAGCCTTAGCGGCGGGAAACTTCAAGGAGGATGCGGGAACGGTGGACGCCCCCATCGAGCGGCATCCCACGGATCGCAAGCGGATGTGCGTGCGCCAAGACGGTCGCAGTGCCGTGACGCATTGGCGCGTGATCGAGCGCTTCGGCACAGCAACCTTCCTGCAGTTTGAGCTGGAAACGGGGCGCACCCACCAGATCCGCGTGCACATGGCGTATCTGAAGCATCCGCTCTTGGGGGATCCCGTATACGGTTCCCCCGCACCAAAACTTGGCCTGACGGGACAGGCGCTGTTTGCCTATCGCCTGCAGCTGACCCATCCCACGACGGGCAGGCTGATGACCTTTTTTGCACCGCTGCCCGCATACATGAAAACGGCGCTCATCCGTTTGGGCTGGCAGGGGACATATCCCGAGGGCATGGACGCTTCGGACAGTCCGCATTGGACGGAACAAGAAAATATATCTTGACAAACGTGCAAGACTTTACTATGATGCAAGAAATATGACGGTGAAGAAGAGGAGTACGCGTCATTCACCCACAAGAGAGACCGCTTCATTGGCTGAAAGGGCGGTCGGGGCAGGGGTGCGGAAGGTCGCTTTGGAGTCTGCGCGGTGAAAGCATCAGCCGCGCACGCAGGGCTGCGTTATGGCATGAGAGGAACGACCGAAAGGTTCGTTCAACAAAGGTGGTACCGCGAGCGTCCGCTTCGTCCTTTGACGAGGCGGGCTTAACTTTTTTGGAGGATACTATGAAGCAAGAGTTGGCAAAGACCTATGACCACGCACTCGTGGAGGGCAAGTGGTACAAGCACTGGGAGGAGAATGGCTATTTTCACGCCGAGCCCAACCCCGACAAGAAGCCGTATTGCATCGTGATCCCGCCGCCCAACATTACGGGCAAGCTGCATATGGGACACGCATTGGACAATACGCTGCAGGATGTGCTGATCCGCTACAAGCGCATGAGCGGCTATGAAACGTTTTGGATGCCGGGGACGGATCATGCCTCGATCGCAACCGAGGTGAAGATCGTTGAACAGCTCGCCAAGGAAGGGATCGACAAGCGCGAGATCGGCCGCGAGGCCTTCTTGGAGCGCGCTTGGGACTGGCGCAAGGAATATGGCACGACCATCGTCAAGCAGCTTCGCAAGATGGGTTCCTCCTGCGACTGGGAGCGGGAACGCTTCACCATGGACGAAGGCTGCAACCGCGCAGTGCTCAAGGTGTTTAAACAGCTGTATGACAAGGGTCTGATCTATCGCGGTGACCGCATCATCAATTGGTGTCCCGTGTGCAAGACGGCCTTGTCTGACGCCGAGGTGGAATACGAGCAGCAGGACAGCAATCTTTGGCACATTCGCTACGATGCTCCCGACAAGAGTTACAGCATCACGGTGGCCACCACGCGACCCGAGACCATGCTTGGCGATACGGCGATTGCCGTCAATCCGGAGGACGAGCGCTATAAGGCGCTGATCGGCAAGACGGTCGTCATCCCCGTGGTGGGGCGGGAGATCCCCATCGTGGCGGACGCCTACTGTGAAATGGACTTTGGCACAGGCGCTGTGAAGATCACACCTGCGCACGATCCCAACGACTTTGAGGTAGGCCGCCGCTGCGGTCTGCCCGTGATCAAGGTGTTCACTGACGACGGGCACATCAACGAGAACGGCGGCGCTTATGAGGGCTTGGATCGCATGGACTGCCGCAAAAAGTTAGCCGCAGATCTAATGGAAAGCGGCAACCTTGTCCAGACGGAGCCGTATACGCATAACGTTGGCACCTGCTATCGCTGCCACAACACCATTGAGACCATCGTGTCCAAGCAATGGTTCGTGTCCATGAAAGAGCTTGCCAAGCCCGCCATCGATGTGGTGCAAAACGGAGAGATCCAATTCGTGCCCGAGCGCTTCACCAAGACCTACATGAACTGGATGGAGAACATCCGCGACTGGTGCATCTCCCGTCAGCTTTGGTGGGGGCATCGCATTCCCGCCTACTACTGCGACGCCTGCGGCGCTACCATCGTGGAGGAGACCGCGCCAAGCTGCTGTCCGCATTGCGGCGGCGCTCTGCGGCAGGACGAGGACGTGCTGGACACTTGGTTCAGCAGCGGCATGTGGCCGTTCTCCACGCTTGGGTATCCCGACGAGACGCCCGAACTCAAGTACTTCTATCCCACCAACACGCTGGTCACGGGTTATGATATCATCTTCTTCTGGATCGCTCGCATGATCGTGTTCGGCATGGAGGTGATGGGGCAAAAGCCCTTTGACACCGTGTATGTGCACGGGCTCATTCGCGATGCGCAGGGCAGGAAAATGTCCAAATCGTTGGGAAATGGCATCGATCCGTTGGAGATCATCGAAAAGTACGGTGCAGACGCGCTGCGCTTCTCGCTGATAACCGGAAATTCCGCAGGCAACGACATGCGCTTCTATTGGGAAAAGGTGGAAGCCGCATCGAACTTCTGCAACAAGGTGTACAACGCTGCGCGTTTTGTGCTGATGAATCTGGACGAGAACGCGTCCTACACCCCCGATCCCGAGAGGATGGACGCCGCCGACCGCTGGATCCTTTCCCGCATAACCTCGGTCACGGCGGAGGTCAGCGCCAATTTGGAGGCATTTGAGCTGAACATCGCGGCGCAGAAGATCTACGACTTCATCTGGAACGAGTTTTGCGATTGGTATATCGAGTTAGCAAAGGCGGCGCTGTACGGGGAGGACGCCGAGCGCAAGCGCTGCGTGTCGGGCGTGCTGATCCGTGTGCTGCGCGACGCGTTGAAGCTGCTGCATCCCTTCATGCCCTTCCTCACGGAGGAACTGTATCAGCAGCTCCCCAATGCGGAAGAAACGATCATGCGGTCTAATTGGCCGCAGCCGCAGGAAGCGTACAGGGATGCGGCTGCAGAAGCAACGATGGGCGTCGTGATGGAGCTGGTGCGCGCCGTGCGCAACGTTCGTGCCGAGATGAAGGTGCCGCCTGCACAACGCATTTCGCTCAAGCTTATCACAGCGGATCCCGCAGGACTTTCGGAGGCGGAGACCTATCTAAAGCGCCTTGCAGGCGCAGATAAGGTCGAACTTGCCACAATAGTGGGTACGGTCAACAAGAGCGACGTGCATCTTATTTGCAGCGGCGTGGAGGCGTACATCCCCCTGTCCTCGCTCATCGATCTTCAAAAGGAGCGTGAGCGCATCGATAAGGAGATCCAACGCGTACAGGGCGACGTGTTAAGAGCCGAAGGCAAGCTCAACAATGCAGGCTTTATCGCCAAAGCGCCCGAGGCCGTTGTAGCGGAGGAGCGCCGCAAGCTGGATTCAGCCAAGGACATGCTTGGTAAACTGAAGGAACGCCGCAGAGCTTTAGACGAATAGCGGCGTACCATTCAACACGGAGAGAGTCGTTTTGCGGCTCTCTCTAACTACTTTGAAAGCAAGGAGCGGAGAAAGTGAAAAAGTTTTTCAAGGTTTTGCTGATCGTTTTGGCGGCGTTGATTGTCCTAATAGGCGTGTTCCTCCTTTATCTTACCTTATCGGAGTATCGACCTGCAGACGTTGAGGCGATCTCCGTCGAAGGGCAGAGCGAAACAAACATAGATAAGTCGGATACGATCAACATCGTCAGCTGGAACATCGGATACTGCGGACTGGGCGCAGAAGAAAGCTTCGTCTTAGACGGCGGCAGCGGCAGCGGCAGACCCAAGAGCAAGGAAACAATGCTGTCCTACTACCAAGGTGTTTCCGATACCCTGCGTGACTTGGACGCCGACATCTATATCCTGCAGGAGGTCGACTCCGATTCCTCGCGCAGCTACGGCTATAACGAGGTCAGCTCCCTGCAAAACGACCTAATGAGCGCGCAGAGCGCCTATGCACTCAATTATTCCTGTTCGTTTGTTCCCTTCCCGTGGCCGCCCATGGGTAAGGTGCACAGCGGCGTACTGACGCTGACTGACTGCAGCATTCGACAGGCGGAGCGGGTCTCCTTGCCCTGCCCGTTTTCGTGGCCGCTGCGGACAGCGAACCTAAAGCGCTGCCTGCTTATCAGTCGGATCCCGCTGGAAGGCAGCGACAAAGAGCTTGTGCTTGTGAACCTGCATCTGGAAGCCTATGACGATGGCGAGGGAAAGGCCGCACAGACCGCCATGCTGCTTGAGATCTTAGAGGAGGAGTATGCGGAAGGCAACTATGTCATTGCGGGGGGAGATTTCAATCAATCCTTTGAAGGCTCACTGGATGCTTGGCCCATTGTGGATGCACAGCTTTGGACGCCGGGCGTACTGAACAGCGCCGATCTTCCCAATGGCTGGCAGTTTGCCTATGACAACACCACGCCATCGTGCAGACTGCTCAATCAAGCGTATGACGCGTCCGATGCGGCAACGCAGTACTATGTGATCGACGGGTTCATTCTTTCTCCGAACGTAGAGCTTGTCTTGGCAGAGACCATAGACGCAGGCTTTGCCTATTCCGATCATAACCCCGTCAGACTGCAGATCAAGCTTTCCTAAGGCGACAAGCGGAACAACTGATGCTATGCAAAAAGAGCGATCGCGAGGTCGCTCTTTATCGTTTCGCACAGCCATCGGTGGAACCTTTGGGAAGCGCTACGGACACAGATCCTTGTCCATGGACGCCGGCAGGATCTGTATCAGCAGAGCCGCAAGCAACGCCGTTACGGCGCCGCAGGGGATCGACAGCAGCCCCAGCCAAGGCAGATAAGCAAGTACGACGCTGCCCGCGGCGCAAACGCCCACGGCAAGCTGCCCCAACTGAAACGCAAATGCTCCCGCCATTGAAAGCCCGTACAGGCTGATGCGCCCCTTTTGACAGAAGCCAAGCAGCAGACACATGACGCAAAGCGACAGCGCAGAGCCCGCCAAGGCATAGAGCGCGGAGAAGGCGCGCCCCGTTACGAGCATGAACAGCAGGCAGCGCGTTAGACCGATGAGCGCGGCATCCCTGCGGCCCATTTGAACAAGGGCGTATAGTACAACGATGTTTGCAAGCCCCACGCGGATGGGCAGGCCGGGGATGAGGTAGGGGAGAAGACTTTCCAAGTATTGCAGGATCAGCGCAAGCGCCAAAAACAGCGCCAGCCGCGTCAAGCGCTTTACGCTCATGGAAGCGCGCTTTTTAGTAGGAGACTCCATCGGGCGCCTCCTCTCCCTGTGAAATGATGCGGACGATCAGCTGGTTTGGTACGCAGTACAGCGGATGCAGGGTCGTTGCGATCCCCTGCATACACAGCTTGTTTTGGCAATCCGCGTCGATGATGTGCGCAGTGCCGTCCGCAATGATCACGGTCGCGCCATCGGCTGCAACGACCTTGCCCACATCAAGCGGTCCTTCATACAGCAGCTCGCCCCGCTGCTCCACCCGCACCAGCGTACCCGTTTGCGTGGGCAGGAAGGGGAGAAGGGCAAGTAAAGAAAGCAGCGCGATCAGCCCCGCGATCAAAAGATCAAGGGGCTTGGGCTTTGGCGACGCTTTCATGCGTCGTCCTCCGTGTCAATGAGCGTCCCGTCGCTCGTAAGAAAGATCGCCCGAACGCCCGAGGCCTTGGCCAGTGCTCGTCCGTCCTCCAAGCCCAGTACGAACAGGGCGGTGGAAAGCGCGTC
Source organism: uncultured Oscillospiraceae bacterium (assembly GCA_964490325.1). Taxonomy (GTDB): domain Bacteria; phylum Bacillota; class Clostridia; order Christensenellales; family CAG-138; genus DAOPJM01. The sequence continues at coordinate 23,111 of CAZBBX010000021.1, read as the reverse complement.
CGCCTCGGCCGCATCCGCCGTGACGATGGTCACGGAAACAAGCCCGCTGTCGGCGCAAAGGCCGTTGGAGGGGTCAAAGATGTGATGGTAGGTCACGCCGTCCTTTTCAAAAAAGCGTTCATAGCTGCCGCTCGTTACAACGGCGCAGCTTCCGTTTATCGCAAGGATCTTCAGATAGGCGGCGTCGTCGTTGGGATCGCGCACGGCCACGCGCCAAGCCTCGCCGTTTGGCTTGTCGCCCATGGTCAGGATGTTGCCGCCCAGATCGATCACGCCGGACACATCGTTGGCTTCGTACAGCTCCCTAAGCGCAGCGGCGGCATAGCCCTTGCCGATCGCACCCAAGGCAACGCTTTGTCCCGCGCCAAGCCTTGCGCTCTGCGTGCTTTCGTCCAATTCGATCCCGTTGTAGTCCACAAACTTTGCAGCTTCCGCGGCTTCGGCAGCCGTAGGCACCACCTCGCCCGAGAACAGATCCCAGCACAGCAGCACAGCTCCTATGGTCGGGTCAAAGGCGCCTTTTGTGAGCGCAGCAAACTCCTTTGCGCGCTGCAGCGCAAAAAAGGCGTCGTTGTCAAGCTGTGTCCATGCCCCGTCCGCATGGTTGAGCGTCCAAAGGCTGCTGTTTTCGTTTTGCCAATTCAGTTCCACGTCCAAGGCGGCAAGCTTCTCTATGCAGGCGTCCAGCGCCGTCTCTGCATTCTTGCCGTAGGCGGTCAGGGTATAGCTCGTGTCCATGAGAAAGCCGCTTCTTGTGTGCGCCTCCGTATCGTTCGCACAGGCAACGGCGGACAGGGATACAAGGATGCAGCAAAACAGGATCAAAAGTCGTTTCATACTGTGAGTATAGCAGGTTCGCACTTGAAAGGAAAGACGATTTTTGCTATGATAAACGCATGGAACGCAGAGAACCCTTATCGGGAAACTCCATCATCTGGCAGGACGACGCCTTGGGCTGCTTTACGGCGGACGCGATCGCGCTGTGTCGCTTTATGCGCCTCAAGCGGGAGGAGCGCTGCGTGGATCTTGGCACGGGCAATGGCGTGATCGCGCTGTATGCCCAGCTTTTGTATGGTGCGGACTTTACGGGTGTGGACAGAAACGAAGCGCAGCTTTTGCTAGCGCGCCGCTCTGCAGCGGAGAACGGACAGGCCGCGTGCTTTGTACATGCGGATGTTTCCGATGCGCCAACGCTATTGGGACGCGGACGCTTTGATACGGCTGTTATGAACCCGCCCTACTATAAAGCGGGCACGAACGCCGCTTCCGCCGCAAGAGCCGAGGCGCGTCACGACGCGGGGGACACGTTGGATCGTTTCCTCTTTGCCGCCTTCCAACTGCTCAACAACGGCGGAAGGCTCTACCTTTGCTATCCCGCCGCAGCGCTCGAAACACTGTTCAAAGCGCTCGATAAGGCGCGCTTTTCCGTAAAGCGCATGGAGCTGCGCCTTTCCAAGGGCAAGGCAAGGCTGGCGCTTATAGAGGCGAAGAAGCTGGGACATGCGGGGCTTACCATCACGGTCACGACCGAAAGCTAAATTTTTCCAAATACAAAGCGCATAATTGGGTTTCAGCGGGACACACTGTTCGTATCACTTGATACGGAGGTAAATCCATGAAGAAATGGATCGTAATGACACTGATCCTCAGCGCCGCGCTTACGTTCATCGGCTGTAGTTGTCAAACAGGCAAAGTGCCTGCGGCGACCGCTACGCCTACGGCAAGCCTGCACGCGACTACGGAGCCGACCCTGACTCCCACACAACGACCGACGACGAGCGCGACCAACGGGGCGAACGCCACGGGTTCAGAACGGCCGGATACCTCGACCTCGCCCGAAAACACGGACAAACCGTAAGAAGGCTTTCTGCCCCGCCGCGTCCCGCAGGGCAGAGCCAACGATTCCGCGATCAGGTGATAGCGGGGTCGGCGTCGGTCGCTCCCACGACGGACAATGACCCCGCTTAACCGCCAAAGCAATGCAGAGAATTTTTCAGAACAGGGAAAGCTGTTCTGCTTTTTTATTTTTGGGAAAGTCACGCAGAAAGGCAAAGACTTCATCTGTCTTGTACAGTACGCCGTGCGCCTCACATTGCTCAACTAAGATCTGATTCAAGCGCGCCTGCTTCGGAGACGGACACTCGTAAGCGTCGCCAAAGCTCTGTTCATATCGCTTGCGCAAGCCCGGAAAATCACGATCCAAACAGTCGTAGAAATACTCGCGATCCCCTTCACGCAGGGTCACGCCCATGCCAAAGCTCAATATCCCGCTTACGCCCACCGCAAAGCAGCCGTTCAGCAGGGCAAGAAGATTCTCCTCCGTGTCGTTTAGGAAGGGCAGCAGCGGCGTGATCCATACGACGATGGGGATCCCCCGCTCATGAAAGGCATTCAGCGTTTCAAAGCGCGCTTGCGTGCCGCAGACATTCGGTTCGATCAATTTGCACAGCGCTTCGTCATAGGTGGTCACAGTCATCTGTACGACAGCCCGTGCCCTAAGGTGGATCGCCTCGATCAGATCCGCGTCCCTTAGGATACGGTCGGACTTTGTTTGTATGCTCGCTCCAAAGCCATACTGCTCAAGCAGGGTCAGGCAGCGGCGCGTCAGCAAAAAGCGCTCCTCAAGGGGCTGATAGGGGTCGGACATGGCGCCTGTGCCGACCATGCAGCGCGCCTTGCGGCGCAGGAGAGCGGCCTCCAGCAGCGCAGGCGCGTTGCGTTTGACCTCCACATCGGTAAACGCATGCGTCATGCCATAGCAGCGGGAACGGCTGTCACAGTAGATGCAGCCGTGCGTACAGCCGCGGTACAGGTTCATGCCGTTGCCCGCCGAGAGGATACTTTTTGCGTCTACCTCATGCATTGATCCTATTCGTCGTCGTCGCTCAGCGTCGCTTGATAGAAGGTCGCGTACAGGCCGCCCGACTTGAGCAGCTGCTCATGCGTGCCGCGTTCGCGGATGCCGTGCTCGTCGATGACCACGATCTCGTCCGCGTTGCGCACGGTGGATAGACGGTGCGCAATGACCAAGGTCGTGCGCCCCTTTGCAAGCTCGTCAAAGGAATGCTGAATGTCCGCTTCCGTCACGGTGTCCAGAGCGCTGGTCGCCTCGTCAAGGATGAGAATGGGCGGATTTTTAAGGAACAGCCGCGCAATGGAGATGCGCTGCTTTTGCCCGCCGGAGAGCATCATGCCGCGTTCGCCGACCTCCGTTTGATAGCCGTCTACAAATTGCAGGATCTCATCGTGGATATGGGCGCGGCGAGCCGCCTCCTCCACCTCGGCGTCCGTGGCGTCCAAGCGTCCGTAGCGAATGTTTTCCATCACGGTACCCGCAAACAGGAACACATCCTGCTGCACGATGCCGATGTTGCGCCTTAGGCTTGCAAGCGTCACGTCTCGAATGTCGTGACCGTCCACGGTGATGGAGCCGTCGCTGATCTCGTAAAAGCGCAGGAGCAGATGGCAAAGCGTGGTCTTGCCGCCGCCCGAGGGGCCGACAAGCGCAATGGTGCTGCCATGCGGAACGCTCAAATCGATGTGGGACAGTACGTCCTTTCCCGCGTTATAGGAAAAAGACACGTCATGGAACACAATGTCGCCCTTAACGTTTTCAAGCGGCTTGGCGTCGGGCTTGTCCGCGACCTCGGGCTTGGTGTCCATGATCTCCAAAAACCTTGTAAAGCCCGCCATGCCCATGACGTACTGCTCCATGAAGGAGGCAAGGCGTTTGACGGGGGAGGCAAAGGCGGAAACATACAGCGTGAAGGTAATGAGCGTGATGGCGTCCATGCCGCCTTTATAGATCAGCGTACCGCCGACCGTCAGAACAACGATGTTGAACAGCGCAATGAAAAATTCCGTGCCGCTGTTGAACAAGGCCATGGTGCGATAGAAGGAATCCTTGGCCGTCAGAAAGCGATGATTGCCCTGCTCGAATTTTTCGATCTCGTAATGCTCGTTGGCAAAGGCCTTGGCGACTCTTGCACCGGAGATGGAGGACTCAATGCCCGCGTTGATCTCCGCCACGCGTTCCTTGACCTGCCGCGAGTTTTGCCGCATACGGAAGCGTGTGCGCATCACAAACCAAATGGCAAAGGGCATGACGATAAGCATGGCCAAGGCGATCTGCCATTGGATGATGAACATGGCGATAAAGGCGCCAATGATGGTCAAGGCGGAGATGAGCACATCCTCGGGGCCGTGATGCGCAAGCTCGGTCACTTCAAACAGGTCGTTCGTGGCGCGGGAAAGGAGCTTGCCCGTGCGAATGCGGTCGTAGAAGCTGAAGGACAGCTCCTGCAGGTGGGAGAAGATGTCGTGCCGCATGTCGGCTTCCATGCGAACGCCCAATAGATGTCCCCAGTAATTGACGATATACTGTGAGCCCATGCGCGCCAAGTATGCGCCCAGCACAGCCGCCATCAAGAGCAGAAAGGTGGAGAACTGCGCCTGTCCCAAGCCGATGGCGGGCAGGAGCGTTTTGAGAATGTATTGCGTCAGTAAGGGGAAGAACAGATCCACCAGCGCAACGAAGCTTGCGCAGGACAGATCCAGGATCAACAGTTTCTTGTGGGGGCCGTAGTAGGCCAAAAAACGCTTTAATTTATTCATTCTTTCAGTATAAGGCAAGCAAAGAGAAAAGTCCAGCTTGCAGGCGTATAAAAATTCATCCTCCCTTCCGACGAGAACGCTTAGGTCCCGCAAAGACCATCGTCAACAGGAGCGCCGCCATAAGCGATACAAGGCTTCCTACAAACAGGCTTAACGCGGAAACGGTGTTTGCGGCAATGGTCGCTCCGTCTGCAAAGACCGCGGCGCTGTCTGTTGGCAGCAGCAGGCATACAAGGTAACAAAGCACAGCCATCGACAGTCCCATCAGCGCCTTTACGCCGACATAACGCCAAGGCTTCGCAAAGGGAAAAAAGCAGGCTGATTGCAGCAGCACGGAGAAGCCGCCAAAACCGTAAAGGAAGGCGCAAAGGGACAGCATCAGCGGTACGGGCAGGGTCAGTTCCGCAACGGCGGCGCAGCCCTGCGTCAGCTCCAAGATCCCGCCAAGGAAAGCGGAGCAGGCGGCTTCCTCCAAGCCCGTCAGCTTTGCGATCCCATAAAACAGACCCATTTGTTGGAGTAACGCGGTCAAAACGGAGCACAGCACGATGCAGCCGCCGATGCGGGCAACGGAAAGGAGAGCGTCGGTGATGGAGGAACTGATGCTTTCCGCCGTTACGGTGACGGCGGGCAGTCTTGACGCGGGGGATACGACCACGGATCGGCAGCCGCGCAGCGTAATAACAAAGACAAGCGCCGTCACGATGTACTGCGCAGCAAAAAGAGGGATACAAAGCCGCTTGTCATGAAAAAGCGCACATGCTATAATACTTATCAGGAAACTGGGGCTGCAGACATTGAGGGCATAGGAAAGGCGCTCCGCGTCCTCCTTCGACAGTTCGCCCTTCTGGACAAGCTCACCCAAGAGCTTGGCGCCCGTAGGGTAGCCCGAGATGAGAGCAAGCAAAGTAACGGGCGGTACGCAAGCGGGAAACCGCCGCATAGACTTTGGGCAGAGCAGGGTATAGGCGTTCGTACGCAGCAGCAGGCTGCAGCAGGTAAGAAAGGGCAGGAGCGAAGGAAAGACACGCGTCCACCACAGGGCTGCGCCGCGCTTGGCGGCTTCGATCGCCGCCTCGGGACAAACAAGCAGAGCCGCGATCAAAAGGAGCGGCCACAGGCGAAGATACGATCTCATACTCTATCCTATCGCATTTTTTGCGGATGTATGCGGATTGACGCAGCGCGTCGGGAGCCGAGAGGCGAAAGGAGTACTATGGAACAGCGAAAAAAGGTTGGTTTGGCATTGGGCGCAGGCGGTGGCCGCGGTCTTGCGCATATCGGCGCCTTACAGGTGCTGGAAGAGGAACATATCCCCATCGATCTGTGTGCAGGCTGCAGCATAGGCGCGCTTGTTGGCGCCATCTATTGTGCAGGCACCGATCTCAAGCTGCTGGGACGGTATGCGGATACGCTGCTGCCCAAGAACATCCTCGATCTCAGCTTTGCGCCGACAAGCGGCGGACTGCTGGCGGGGGATAAGGTTGAGGAGATGGTACGCACCCTGACCCACGGTCTGGAATTCGGACAGACGCGCATTCCCTATTGGTGCACGGCGGTGGATCTGGAGACGGGGGAGCAGCGGGTGTTTAACGAAGGGCCTCTCTGCCGCGGCGCAAGGGCAAGCATGGCGATCCCCGGGGTATTCACCCCCGCGTATATCGACGGCAGATACTACATCGACGGCGGCATCCAAGAGGAGATTCCCGTAGCCTGCCTTAAGGCGCAGGGTGCGGACGTCGTCATCGCCATCGATCTGTCCATCAAAAAGTATTCCATGGGCGACGGCAAGATCACCGTGACGGGTACGCTCTCCCGCGCTTTTGAGATCATGCAGGAGACCGTCACACGCCTGCGCGCACAGCCCATCGATGTGCGCATCCGTCCCGACGCCTCGTTCATGGGCATGGTCTCCACAAAGGGCGCGGCGGAATGTGTCGCGGAGGGACGCAGGGCAGCCACGGAGGCGCTGCCACAGCTCAAGAAGGCGCTTGGCCTGAGCGACAATATAAAGGAGGATTGAGAATGGATATCCTGCAGACGGCGCAAACCTATTTTGAGATCGGCGTCAAGTGGTGCCTGCTGGCGGCGGAGATCGGCGGCGTGATCGTACTGGTCGTTACACTGGTGCAGAGCTTTTGGATGTGGCTGCGTGGTTCGCCCCGCTTGAAGCTGCATCTGCTGCAGGGGATCGCCTTGGCGTTGGACTTCAAAATGGGTGCGGAGGCTTTGCGTTCGGTCGTCGTGCGGGAATGGAATGAGCTTGCCATCTTAGGCGCGGTCATTCTGCTGCGCGGACTGATGGCGCTGATCCTGCATTGGAGCATACGGGACGAGGAGCGCCGCGTTTCGGAGGGCAAGTCCAACGTGGAAAATCTTTCCCCACAGTTTTTGAGGCGCCTTGCTAAGAAGAAGGCTGTCGTGAACGTCGATAAGGTCGTACCCTCCGAGGAGGAGATCGCCTCCTAAAGCATGAGTCGAAAGCCCTGCTGCGATACATGCATCGGGAAGGATCGACTTGGGCATACTAACGCAAATAGTATGCGAACAAAAGTGCGCAGCAAATTTTCCGTTGACAAAACGCGAAAAAATGCTTATACTTTCTTTGCCAAAAGGCAAAATACCACATATGTCGGGAGGTGGGCAAAGCATGGATGCGGGCAGTAGTTGCGGCATAGGTCAGGTTCCGCGAACAAACGCGGCAGCTTTGCCGCACAACCTCGCGAAATAAGCACCGTTAAGCCGCAAGGACAGGTGACGCAAGCCACCCCCTTTTGTTGTGCTTTTCGCGCATTGATCGTGCCGCTTCCTTTTATCGAACAGAAAGGAGGCGGATCTTATGAGTGAAGACCGCATGGAGATCGAAGTTGAGACGGTCGAATCCCTACTTCAAGAAAAAAAATATACCGCGCTGCGCGAGGTCTTAGAGGAGCATAACCCCGCGGATGTTGCTGCGTTGTTTGACGAGCTGCCGACGGAGACGCTGCCGCTTCTGTTTCGCTTGCTTCCAAAGGAGCTTGCGGCGGAGACCTTTGTCGAGATGGACAGCGACGCGCAGGAGCTTTTGATCAAGGGCTTTTCGGACAGCGAGCTAAAGGAGGTCATCGAGGAACTTTACGTCGATGACGCTGTGGACATCGTGGAGGAAATGCCCGCCAACGTTGTGGTGCGTATTTTAGCGCAGGCTGATCCGCAGATGCGCAAGATGATCAACGAGATCATGCGCTATCCCGAGGACAGCGCAGGCGGGATCATGACCACCGAGTTTGTGAGCCTGCGCGAGACCTACACCGTCGAGGACGCCATCAAAAAGATCCGCCGTACCTCCTTGGACAGCGAGACCATCAACGTCTGCTATGTTACAAGAGCGGATCGAACGCTGGTTGGCTATGTGGGCATTCGTAAGCTCATCGTGTCCGAAGCGGACGTGACCATAGGCGAGATCATGCAGGACAACGTGATCGCCGTGCGCACCACGGACGACAAGGAGACCGTGGCGCAGCTCATGTCGAAGTACGACTTTTCCACTATGCCTGTAGTGGACGGAGACTTTCGTCTGGCAGGCATCGTCACCATCGACGATGCAGTCGACGTCTTGCAGGAGGAGGCAACAGAGGATATCGAGAAGATGGCGGCTATCACGCCTTCCGACCGCCCCTACCTCAAGACGAACGCCTTTGATATCTACAAGCACCGCATCCCGTGGCTGCTGCTTTTGATGATCTCCGCCACGTTTACGGGGATGATCATCAGCAAATTCGAGAGCGCCTTGGCAGCCTGCGTGACGCTGACGGCATACATCCCTATGCTCATGGACACAGGCGGCAATTCGGGCAGTCAGGCTTCCGTCACGGTCATCCGCGGCCTGTCCCTCAACGAGATCGAGTTCCGCGACATTTTCCGCGTAATGGGCAAGGAATTGCTGGTCTCTATCCTGTGCGGGATCACGTTGGCAGTCTGCAACTTTGCAAAGCTGATGCTGCTGGACGGCGTGGGGCTCATGGTCTCGCTGGTCGTGTGCCTGACGCTTGCGGTGACGGTGGTGGCGGCAAAGTTCATCGGCTGCACCCTGCCAATGCTGGCAAAGAAGATCGGCTTTGACCCCGCAGTGATGGCAAGTCCGTTCATAACCACCTTGGTGGACGCCATCTCCCTGCTGGTCTACTTCAGCTTTGCGTCCTCCATGCTGCAGCTGTAGTACATGATAACAGCCCAAAAGCCTTGAAATACAGGCAAAAAACCGCATATAAAGCATCCTTGTGTCCTCAAAGCAGCTTCTAAAACGAAGCCTGCTTTGGGGATCTGCTTTGGGAAATTTCATAAAAAGCTTTCGCAATTTCGCAAAAAAGGCCTCGTAAGGTATTGACAGAAACGCTTTCTTTCCCTATAATAATTTAGGTTGCGGGCCAATGTAGCTCAGCCGGTAGAGCAGCTGATTCGTAATCAGCAGGTCACAGGTTCGAATCCTGCCATTGGCTCCATTTTTTATATCGAGGCGTAGCGCAGTTTGGTAGCGCGTTTGGTTCGGGACCAAAAGGCCGCTGGTTCAAATCCAGTCGCCTCGACCAAAGAAACAGAAGTCTGCGGACTTCTTTTTCTTTAAATTCAAGAATTTCGCCAAACGGGATCGATGCTTGCTGCCAAAGAGCGGTGTCCGTACATCAACAATCTATACAGGCAAAGAGACAAAATTAAAGCACCGTTGATCAGCGGTGCTTTGCTTCCTATACAATTGGCCTTTTCCGTGCAAGGGGATGGGGAAGCCGTTGAAAGGCAACTGCTGCGACGTCTATATGCAGGCGGCTTTACTCCCCGAATGATTCCTCCACGGAGAGGAGCGTCAGATCCTTAGACAGCGTACAGTCGTAGATATACCCATCCGCAGCATAGAGCGTCAGTTTGTCGCTCGCCGTTAACGTGGCGCGGGACAGCTCCCCAATGGACAGACCACCATAGAACGCAGTCAGTTCATCGTACAGGGAAAGCGCGGTATCCGTATCGCAGTCCAATGCGGATGCGATCAGCAACGCTGCGTTCTCCCTTTGCAGGGGATCGTCAGCTGCGTTTACACCGTTGTCGGAACAGAGCGAACCGCAGGTGGGCAGATCCGTTGTATAGACGCTGCCAACATCCACCGAGGCGTTGTTGCTGCTGCCAAGCAGCTGATCGCTCTCCGTGCTGTCGTCTGCGGCGGTCGTGTCGGTGCTGTCGTTGTACGCAAAGGACTTCAGCTCTCCCTCCACGGCCATGTCCGCAGAGTCGGAAAGCATTGTGGTCTCATCGGCAGAATCCGCGCTCTTGCTTGCGCCGGGCAGCAGGCGGGGGACCAACAGAACGCCTATAAGGACGACCGCCGCTGCCGCTGCAGCACCTGCGGAGACCTTGTAGATCCATGTGCGCGGCTTGGCCTGCGGCTTTGCCTGCGCTGCGCGGATGGCGTCCAATACTTCGGGCCGACAATGCAGCGCGTCCATGGAGCTTTTATATTCCTGTTCAAACATCGTCGAACCCTCCTTTCAAACTGTCCCTTAGCGCGGCACGCGCACGGAACAGCCATGATTTCACCGTTGATTCGGGTGCGCTGAGGATGTGGCTCATCTCTGCAACGCTGTACCCCTCGTAATAGAAAAGATGCACCACCGTGCGATACTTTTCGGGCAGAGCCATGACCGCGTCACGGACGCTGCCGTCCGACCCTTCGGGCGCGGGGATGGTATCCATCAGCTCGTCGGACGCCTGATGCCTGCGGAACGCGGAACCCATCAGGTTCTTGCTGCAGTTGATCGCAACGGTCAACAGCCACGCCTTTTGGTGTTCGCGGTTCTGGAACGTGGGCTTGCTGCGCAGCACGCGCAGGAAGGTCTCCTGCACGGCGTCCTCTGCGTCGGAACGGCTGCGGGTGCGCACTAAGCACAGCCGATACAGCATGTCCGCATAAGCTTGGAACAGGGCTTCGCCGTCGAGCGGTATAGGCGCTTGTTCCTTGTCGTTGGCGTGTGCGTCGGCGGGTGCGATCCCCGTTCGCGTCTCACGTTCGGCCCTTTCATCCATAATACCCGATACACCCCCTTTGGGTTGCGCATCTGCGCAAAAAATCGAAATTCGGGAGAGCGGCGGTCTTTGTATCCCACCGCAGCTCCCATGAATGCCTTTTGTCAGCCCACCTTGATGAGGTTTTCCAGTTCCTTGATGAGGCTGATGTTCGCCGCACCGTTTGGATACTTGGCGGCTATGTCGCTGTAGCTTATCTCGCCCGTCGGCTTATACCAAGAGAACGAGGAGAAGTATTTATAGTAGTTGCTGCTGTCGCTGTAGCGATGACCGCAGCGCGCAAAGATCTCGTTGCGGGCATAGCCTAGCAGGCGCAGCAGGGAGTAGTCATCCGTTGAGGGTATGGCCCACAGCTCCGCCGTTGTGAGCTTGCTGTCCAAGCTCTTGGAGCAGACCAGACCGTTCTCGTCGAAGGGAGACAAGCCGCTGTTCTCATCGAAGGGAGCGCTGCCGCCTTCGAGCGTGACGATCTTGTACTGCGAGGCGGAGAAGTCGCTCGTGCTGATCGCGGATGACTTGCCGCTGTATTGCTTGAGCACGACGTTGGACGCCGTGAAGCTGTCGCCAGCGTGGATGTTGTACACGTCCGCGACGAGGTACGAGCTGCCGCTTGCCGTCGTCACCTTGAGAACGAGGCGGAAGCAGTTTCCGTACTGCGTGGCGTTGTTGACGGAGGCGATGAAGTAGTTGGCTACGACCTCACTGTCCTTATAGCCGCTGCCATAGTAGTTCAGCTTTGCCTGACGGATCGCCTTGCGCAAGGCCGTCTGATCGTAGGCGTAGAGGCTGCTTAGGCAGTTGGACTTGTCGGGATTGACGATGGGCGTTGGGGTAACGCCCGGCGTGGGGCTGACCGTAGGCGTGGCTGTAGCCGTACCTGTGGGCGTTGCCGACGCGGTTGCGGTGGCCGTCGGGGTGGCGGAAGCTGTTGCGCTTGCATCGGGCGAGACACTGCCTTCGGGGGAGACGCTTGCATCGGGCGAAGCGCTGCCAATGGGACTTTCGGAGGGAGAGGGGGAAGCAGGCGCGGTCGCTTCATAGGCGGCTGCGATCTCGGTTGTCGTCCAAGTCCATTGGGTGTTGTATAAAACGACGCCGTTGTCACTGAGCAGCGTGGTCACGCCCTCCAGCGTACTGGTGGTATCGATGGTATAGCTGTCGCCCGAAAGCGTGGTGCGGAACGCCAAGCTCATCACGGCCTGATAGCCCGTGTGCGCGGCAAGTGCGTCCTCTGCTGTGGGCAGGTCGAAGCCGCAGGCGGCAAGCAGGGCAGTGTTGTCCAGTGTCACCACATAGCTGCCGTCCGAATTGCGGCTGACAAGGGCGTACTGCTGCGCGTCCAAGCGGCGTGGATACTCTTGATTCTGCTCATAGGCGGTCTTAAGGTCGCTCTCCGTCCAGTTCCACTCCGTGTTGATAAGCACAAGGCCGTACTTGCGAAGCACCGTGCTCACATCTGTCTCGGTAGAGGTTGTCTGCACGAGATAGCTGCCGTCCGCGTTCTTTGTGAGGCTCAGCCCCAAGCTTTGCAGCATCGCCACATCGGGATAGTCGTTTACGTTCAGCTCGGTCTCATAGGGATTGGGCAAGTGCTGCTCGGTCAGCAGCTTATTGAGATCGACCGACAGCACATACGCCCCCGAAGCGTCCTTTTCGACCGAAGCATAACGCCTAAGGCTGATCTGCTGCAGGCTTGCGGAGGAATTCGTGTACAGCACGCAGGCGACGACCGCGATGATGACGATCAGCACGGAAGCGACTGCGACCACGATCGATTTCGTCTTTGCGGGCATGGCGCACCTCACTGCCTTTTGCCGCAGCTCGGGCAAAAGACGGCTTCTCCCGGAACGATGGCGCCGCAGTAGATGCAGTAGCGAACGTTTGCGTCCTTCTGCACGGCGTCAGGCTCCTCGGCAGCCTCGGTATCCGCCTCTGTGGACGACTCAGGCTCCTCCTCCTGCGGTTCAGGTTCCATGTGCGCGGCAAACGCCGCACTGTGCATGGGACGTGCGGGGCGCTGATAGGAGCGGACGTCCTCCTCGGCGGGAGCCTCTGCTTCCTCAGCGGGAGCGGCCTCAAACAACTCGTCATCCTCATCATCGGAAAGGACTTTGTTGGAGTCGTCGTCATGAAAGCTGACGATGGCGATGGTCAGGATCACGGCGATCAAAAGAAAGGCAACGCCCAGCACCAAGGTGATGAAGCTGGACTTGCTGAAAAGCTGATACAGTGTGCGCTGCACCAGCGCAGCCTCGGACTTTACGCTGATCAATGCAAACAGGCCGTAGCCCAGCAGCACAACAGACAGCGTAGCCAGAATGGTACGAATGGTTTTCATGCAAGATCCTCCTTAATGTTCGATCAGAGTTTGTATTTCACGCAGCAGGCTCACATTTGCCTTTTCCGCGTCTGTCAAAAGCGCATCTACGTTTTCATAGAGCGCCTCATACCAGTCGAAACCTGTGTAGTACGCGGCAAATTCCCGCTCGGCCGTCGGGTCGAATTGCAGGCCGTGGCGGGCATAGATTTCCTTGCGCGCATAGCGCAGCAGCTTAGCAAGCGACATGTTGTCCGTTGCGGTCAGCTGCCAGATGCTCTCCTCGCTCAGCAGGTCGTAGCTGGGCGACCAATACACGCCGTTGGCCATGCGAAAGCTGGTGGGCTTGTCGGGGAAGCGGACAAAGCCGTTTTGGTCAAAGACCGTTTTCCCGCTGACCAGCACGCCCCCGCCGTACAGGGTGCAGGTCGTGTAGCTCGTCTGCGGGAACGCATTGAGCGAGGACGCTTCACTTTCGCTGTTGCAAAGCGTCACATCCACGTCGCCGTAGTAGACCTTTCCGTCCACAAGCTGCAGGTCATACACGTCCACCGTGAAGTATACGATCAAAGCTTCATCGGTATCGGAACGCAGAGAAGCGGTGTAGCAGGCGCGGTAGAGATTGCGGAACACAGACTTCTCCACCGATACTATAAAGTATACATTCGTTTTTGCTGTGTCATAATTGTTTCCAAAAATTTCGACACAGAGCGAGTCGCGTTCCTTCTGTACGCGTTCACAGACGGCGCGCAGGTCGTAGCCGTTCTGACGGCTGTCGAGCAGCGAAGTAAGGTAGCCGTTCGGCTCGGCGACCGTGTCCGCAGGCGTGAAGGAAGCCGCCGGCAGCGGCGTTGGCGATGGCGAGGGGCTTGCGCCCACTGTGTCGTCCGCCACAAAGCCCTTGATCTGCTGCTCCCAGCTGAGCGTATCGATGCGGATACCGTATTTCGCCAGCGTATCCGTATCGCACTGCACCGTCAAGAGCATCACGTCGTCCTCATCGGTGTACTCCAGCCGCAGTTCCATCGACATGAGCGCCTTCACATCGGGGTACTTGTCGGCGTCCACACCGAAGCGGCGAGGATTGGGCAGACCCAAATCGCTCAAAATGGCGTCCACATCGATCACGGCGGTCGGCACGCCCGAACGGTTTCGCGCAAGCGTTGTATAGTCTGCCAGCGTCAGGCTGACGCTGTAGCAGCGCGCAGCCATATACCATACGCACAGGAGCAGCGCAAGGCACAGGAGCAGCAAGCAGCTGACGATCGTCTTTCGCCTGCTCGCCTTTTCCTCCGGTATCGTTCGCTTCTCCTTCATCTTCCGCCTGCCCATATAAATTCACCTTATTATATCAGAAGCGTGTCGGGAATTGATGAACAGAATCGAAACATTGGGCGGGAAATCCTGTCAGGAAACGACCCGCGCACGCAAAAGAAAAGCGGCAAGTCGCCCCGCCGCAGTCGATATTTTGCTTTGTACCCGCTAATTTGTCGTGTACAGTACGACGCCAAGCAGCACGAACAGGACGGCAAGCACCACGCCAAGCACGATGCAGATGGGATAGCCAACTTCCTTCTTCATTTGCAGGCTCCTAAAAGGCAAAGTTACCGTTTTGCAGCACGGGGATCTCCCGTCCATCGGCGCAGATGCCCGTGACAGACAGGTCGGCGGTGCCGATCATGAAGTCCACATGGGTGTTGGACACGTTCAGCCCCGCCTTAAGCAGCTCCTCCTTTTGCATGGCAAGGCCGCCCTCCACGCTCATCGGATAGGCACGGCCAAAGGCAAAGTGGCAGGCAGCGTTCTCGTCGAACAGGGTCGTGTAGAACAGCGTAGCGGAACGGGAGATGGGGGAGTCAAAGGGCACAAGCGCCGCTTCGCCCAGAAAGGAAGCACCCTCGTCAACGGCGATGGCGTTCTTCAAGAATTCCTCGCCCTCCTCTGCTGCAGCCTCCACGATCCTTCCGCCTTGCAGACGAAACCGTATGCCGCGAATGACGTTGCCGTCAAGACAGAGCGGCAGGGACGCATACACCACGCCGTCCACCTCGTCGCGCTTGGGCGCGGTGAAGATCTCCTCGGTGGGCAGATTGGGCAGGTAGACCGTACCACCGTTAGTCGCCTCGTCGCCCGACGCCCAGATATGTCCCTTGGGCAGTCCAACCCACAGGTCGGTGCCGAGAGCGTTCATGTAATGCAGCTTGGTGAAGCGATAGGCGTTGAGCGCATCGCGCCACTTTCCGAGTTTGCTAACATGTGCGCGCCAAGCCTCCACCGCCTTGCCCGTGCCGTCCACGCGAACGGCGTCAAAGATGGCGTCCCACAGCTTGTCCACGGCTTCGTCTGCAGGTAGATCGGGGTAGACCCGTTTTGCCCAAGCGGGACAGGCCAATGCGCCGATGCTCCACGCGTTGTTGCCGCCCAAGACCAGCTCGTTCCACGGCTGCAGCGCCGCACTGCGCACACGCCTGCTGCGCAGCACGCGGGAGGGCTCCACGCCCATCAGATTGCTTGGGTCGCTTGCTATAAGGCTGAGAAAACCGGCGCCCATCTTGGCGTAATACAGGGGACGCTCGGACTCGAACGCGGGAAACTCGTCAAAGACGGCGTCGTCCGCATGGAGAAACTTTTCCCGCGTGACCGTATCGTCGTTCCAGTTGACAAGGACCTCCCTTGCACCCCGCTCATAGGCGGCGGCGACGCAGCGGCGGGCAAAGCTCGCCTGTTCCACGGGACAGTTGACGATCAGCGTTTGCCCCTGCTGCACGTTGATGCCGACCTCGACCAGTAAGCGCGCATACTCATTTAGTTTGCTCTCATTTACAGCCATAAAGACCTCCTTGATCCGATCGGATCGATTTTAGCTTGCGCCTGCCGAAGCTTGGATGACGGCGTTCGTCACGGCAAGCGCCATGGATAGTTCGATCAATTCCAGCATTTTTTTAGCCTGCTGCGGCTCCGTCACGCGGGTCTTGAGCTTCTCCTGCGCCAAGAGCGCCGCCGCGTAGAGCAGCCGCTGATCCTTTCCCACCTTGAAGTTGGAAAAGCCCTTTTCACCGTGCAGCGCCGCGTCCAGTTCCACCAAGTCGCAGGCTGTCTTGTCCGTTTCATCGTCGGCGATCAAAAGGGAAAGCGCGGCAAGCATGATAAGCCCCGCCGTCCGCCCGCAGCGCAGACCGTCCGCCCGCAGCGCGTCGAAGATGGCGATGCTGCGCCTTGCTCCCGCCTCCACATCGCTGCCCATGGCAAGGACGTGGCTCATAGCCTGCGCCACGTTCAAGCCGCCAAAGCGTTCGCGAAGAGCGGCATACGCCGCCTCGGTGCGGGTGAGACAGTCGCTCACGCTGTCGATATACATCGCCAGCATTACCGCAAAGCATACATCGTCACTGGAGGAGAGCAGGCGGTGCACACGGCGCATGTCCAGCCAGATCTCCCGCGCTTTAACGGCATACGCATGGTCGTTTGCCTCGCTTGTCGACAGCAGAGACGCCGCCCACACCAGATAGTCCGAAGGCCAAAACCCCGCGTTCTTGAGTTCTAAAAACGCAGCCTTGACGCTTTCCAAGTGCTTTGTCGGCTCGGGGGAAAGCGAAAGCTTGGTGATGAGCGCGGGCATGGCTGCACCGCGGAAGGAGGAGAAGGGGCTCGTCTCCTGCTTATAGAGCTTGCGCGTTTGCCGCAGCTGCTCCGCATCGGGCGAACTTTCATATAGACAAACGATATATGCGCTCAGGGCGTGCATCATCGGGGAAGCGCCCCGAAAGACCGCCGCCGCCTGCTGCCTTGCAGCGCAAAAGCGCTTTGCGCGTTCTGTGAGCGTAGCGTCCATTATTCCTCCAAGCGCTGCGCCTGCTGCTTTTCCAAGCGCACCGTCTCCTCAGCCTGATACAGCGTCTTGCGTCCCAAGATGAGCAGCAACCCTCCCGCAAGAAAGAGGATGAGCAGGCTCAATATGCCATAGGAAGCGCGTCCCGTCCACATGTAGCACAGCGCATAGAGCATCGGTCCGATGACAGCCGCAAACTTTGCAAAGATGTCGAAGAAGCCAAAGTACTCGTTGGAGCGCTCAGGCGGGACCAGCTTGGCATAGTAGGAGCGGGACAGCGCTTGTATGCCGCCCTGCACGGTACCGACCAAGGCGGCAAGCACCCAAAACAGGATGGAAGCGGTATGAACGGCGCTGACCGCGCTCTCGGTGAAGTCCTCATCCAGTACGGAGGCCTTCAAGGAAGCATCGCAGCGCAGGCCGTCCAACGCCGCGTAGACCTTGGAGCGCGCTTCTTCGGAGCTGAAAACATACTGCGTATACTGCGTGTCGTTGTAGTACGCCCCGTTCGGATCCTCCATGCGGATCAAAAGCTCCGCAAAGACGCCCACGGGCTTATAGTACCCGTCCGTCTCGTCGTATTCATACAGGCCGAAGTAGGCGTTCTCGCGTTCGCTCAGCCCGTTTTCCGTAAGGGTCAGCGGCTTTGCGACCAGCTCCCGTCCGTCCTCGACCAGCTGCTCTACCGACTCGTCCCAGATCTGTTGATCCTCCTCGCCCAAGCCTGCGGGCTCATAGGACACGGCAGCCTCCTTCGCCATACTTGCGTAGGCAAGCTGGGCAGGCTCCGCCATGCGCCCCATGCAGAAGCCCACCAGTGTGATAAGGAAGTACACGCCTATGGCAATGGTTATCATCCTAAGAGCGCGGAACTTGGCGGCCAGCTTTGAAAAGAGGATGGAGCAGGGCACGGCGACGATCTGCGTGACAAGCAGCGCCAGTATCATACCGATGGAGCCAAGTCCAAGCGTCGTGCCGTAGTTCGTGGCCATGCTGATGATGGTGTCCACACCATCGATGTAGCAGAAGTAGGCCAGCACAAAGATGAGCAGGCCCTTGTTGGTCACAAGGCCCTTGAGCGTGGACAAAAAGTTGCTCCAAGCGGTCTTGGCGATGCCGGAGGCCTTCGCCTCGATGTAATGCTTTTGCTGCACGTTCTTCAGCATGGGGATGGAGAAAAGGAACCACCACACACTGACGATAAGGATGGAAAACTTAAAGGCCGCATCGCTGTATTTGCCCAAGATCAGTACCGCGATGGAGATGATAAAGGGGATCGTGCTGCCTCCGATGTAGCCCATGGCGTAGCCCCATGCGGAGACGCGGTCCATGCGCTCATCGGTGGTCACATCGGTCAGGAAGGCGTCGTAAAAGACGCAGCTGCCCGAAAAGCCGATGCGGGAGATGATGTAGCCAATGAGCATCAGCTGCCAAGTGCCTACCGCCGCCATCAGCGCCGTAAAGATCACGCCTATGAGCATGAAGGCGGTCAGCAGCTTTTTCTTGTAGCCCTTGATATCGCCCACAGCGCCCAAGATGGGCGCAAGGATAGCTACAAGGAAGGAGGCGATGGACACGCCTATGCCGTACCACTTGTTCCCCGCATCGGTGGCGTGCATGGCGAAGTAGATAGGAAAGATCGCCGCCATGATGTTGGTGGCGTAAACGGAATTTGCCCAGTCATAGGTGATCCAGCTTCGCTCGGGCTTGGTGAAGCTGTTCCAGATGCGATTGCGCTTTTTCGGCTGCTCCTGCTGTTCCAAATCGATTTCCTCCCCGTTTCCGTATATATGATATCTTACCATGCTTTTTTCGGTTTGTTAAATGCTTTTTGCATAAAAATCAATTTAGTTTGCGTAAAGATCGCGCTATACCTGCGAAACGGAAGGACTTTGCATTCTTTACGGGCAGCTTTGCCGAAAACAGCTTTCGACTGCTTTCGTATGCTATTCTCTTCGGCACAGAGATAGAAGGAGGCAAAGCCATGAAGAAGACCGTGTTCTTTCAGATCGTGTGGCTCGTGTTTCTGTCCTTGGCCTGTGTGCTGGTCATCAATGCCCGCCGTCAGGAGTCAGCCACGGCGGAACCGCTGCTTACTACCGCAAGTCCCATTCCCATTCGCGGCGAATACGACAGCGAAGCGGGTGTGATGCGCGTGAGCATCCCTACAGCAGTGGGCAGCCTCAGCCCCGTGCCGCGTACGCCCTCGCCTTCCCCTACAGCAACGGCTTCCCCCACGCCTGCACCCACAGCAACGCCGCAGCCCACGCCCTTTTCTCTGTACTGGTTCAGCGATACGCAGGTCTATGCGTACAAGCTGCCCACGGTGTTTAGCGCCATGACGGGGTATATGGCTTCGCATCACACGGAGGACAACGCGTTGTATGCGCTGCACACGGGGGATACGGTGGACAACCGCAACCTTTCGGTACATTGGGACAATGCGGAAAAGGCACTTAAGCTGCTGGACGGTGAGCTGCGGCTGCTGTGCGTGGCGGGAAATCATGATGTAGGCGCCGACAGCGCGGACTACACGGAGTGGCTGCGGCGCGGCTTTTTAGCTGTGAGCAACGCCGATCAGCTGTATCGCGGCGGGGTTTGCTTTTACGAACCCTTCTCCGCAGGCGGAACGGATTTTCTTATATTGGGGATCGGTTGGCAGACCGACACGGATTGGCTGGGCTTTGCAAAGGATGTGCTGGAACGCTATGAAAACTGCTGCTGCATTCTGCTCGTACACAGCTTCTTGACCGATGACGGCGAACTGACGGGTACAGGCAAACTGATCGAGTCCGAGCTGCTTCAAAACTATGCCTCTATCCGCTTGGTGCTCTGCGGACACAACGACGGTTCGACCCGTTGGCAGGGAAGCTATGAGGACGGCGCCCACCGCGTTAACGCCCTCATGTACAACTTTCAGGATGACAAGAAATACGGCTTGGGCTATCTGCGCATCCTTTGCTTCGATCCCATCGACCGCAGCATTCGGGTAACGACCTACTCGCCATATTTGGACGACTACAACTACTACAGCGGAACGGAAAAGTCCCGTGACAGCTTCACCTTGGAGAATGCATTTTAGGAAAGGAGGGCTTGTCTGCTTACTCACAAATACAAGCAGAAACGGCGGGAGAGACCCCGCCGTTTCCTAATTCGTATGCGCGTCTACACTTAGTTCCCGCTTTGGATCTTCTTGGCAAGCGTATTATTTACAAGCTCGCTGAAGGGTGGCTTACTTGAAAGCTCCCCGGAAAAGTCGATGATGGTCAACAGGCGATCATAGTCCTGCTCGTACATCTCAAGTTCGCCCTTCCAGCAGTCGGAATCGCGATAGCTCTTGGCGACGTACTCTAAGCTTTCAATGGACGCATCGGGGAAGCAGGGCTGCATAGCCTCGGCGATCTCGGTGTCAGTCGCGGTCTTGATCCACTGCTGCGCCTTGTAGATGGCGCGCAGGAAGGCTTCAAACTCCTCGCCCTTGGTCGTCAGTTCGTCGGGACGCACGGCGTAGACGGTGTAGGGCACCTCGCCCGATTCCATACCGACGCTTGCCACAACATAGCCCTTGCCAGCCTTTTCAAACTCCGTTGCGGTCGGCTCGAACAAGGTCACATAATCGCCTGTGCCGCCCTCAAAGGCGCCTGCCATCAGGTTGAACTGAATGGAGTCGATCACCTCGATGTTTTCCCCTGCGGTCAAACCGTGCTGCGCCAAGACCCAAGTAAGCGTCATCAGCGGCATACCGCCCTTGCGGCCGCCGATAAGAGTCTTGCCCGCAAGGCTTTCCCATTGGAAGTTTGTTTCATCTGTGCGGGAAACAAGGAAAGCGCCGTCACGTTTGGTGAGCTGTCCTACGATCACGGGAGCGTTTTCACGGCCCTCATTATAGACGTATACGCAGGTCTCGGGGCCTGCAAGGATCATGTCCGCTTCACCCGCCACCAACGCGGTCATCGCCTTGTCGGAGCCGCCTGAGGCGGTGATGGTCACGTCCAAGCCCTCGTCGGCAAAGTAACCCTTCGTGAGCGCGACGTACTGGGGCGCGTAAAACACCGAGCGCGTCACCTCATGCAGAGCAAAGGGAGTCAGTTCGGTCGTATCCGCCTTTTGTTTGCCGCAGGCCGTCAAAAGGCACAGGGCAAGGACGAGTACGAGTACAGCGCAAACGATACGTTTCATCGATTCGATATTCCTCCTTATTTTGTCGGTGCTTCATCCTATGCCCGCAAAAGCTTTTCGGTGAACGGGGTTTACAAATCGACCTCTCTTGCGCTATAATCAATGTGGAGGTGAGCGGCATGGAACAAAACAGCAGCGGCACGCTGAAGTTTTCCGCAGCAAAGGAACAAAAGACAGCGCGTGAGGTGCTGATGACGGTTTACGCCGCCATGCAGGAGAAGGGCTACGATCCCGTCAACCAGATCGTCGGCTATCTGCTGTCGGGCGATCCTACCTACATCACCAGCTACAACAATGCGCGTTACCTGATCCTGCGTGTGGAGCGCGATGACCTCATCGAGGAATTGGTGCGCTTCTATGTGGACAATCAGACCAAAAAAGCATAATGCTGCGCTATCTCTGCTTTGATGTGGGCGAGAGGCGCATCGGCGTTGCCGTGTCCGATGCTCTGGGCATTACTGCACAGGGCGTGGAGACCTATACAAGACAGAACCGCGAGAAGGACAGGGAGTACCTGCTGGCGCTTGCCAAGCGCTATGCTCCCTGTAAACTGATTTTTGGTCTGCCCCGCAACATGGATGGCAGCTTGGGCTTTCAGGCGGAGCGCGTGAAGGCGTTTGCCGAGCAACTTTCTATGGATTGGCCCGACGGATACGACTATTACGACGAACGCCTGACCACCATGGCGGCACGGCGCGTACTGGTGGACGCCGATATTTCCCGCAGGAAGCAAAAGGCCGTGGTGGACAAGCTTGCCGCCGTGGTGATCCTGCAGGGCTACATGAGCTTGCATTCCAATACTTAGGAGGAAGCAATGGAACAAGAACGCGATCAGATCGTCACTTTGACCGATGATAACGGAAACGAGACCGATTTCGACATGGTTTTGGCCTTTGATTACGAAGGAAAACGCTATGCCGCGCTGCTGCCCATCGGCGAGGTCGAGGGCGTGGGCGAGGACGAGGTCGTCCTGTTGGAGATGGTGGACAACGGCGATGAGGTGCTGTTCAACAGCGTCGAAAGCGAGGTCCTGCTGGACGAGCTGTTCGAGCTGTTCTTGGAACTGTTCAACAAGGATCTGGACGAGCAGGACGAGGAGGACGACAAGTAAGTCTCCTTCGCTGTTTCAATACCGATCGAGAATGCAAAATGCAGCCGCAAGGGGCTGCATTTTTGGATCCGTTCCTTATTGAAGCCGCGCAGCAGCTTAGAACTGCATCTGCATCGGATAGGCGTAGATCACATAGCTTGCAACGCTGTCTAAGGTGACGCTGTCGGGCAGTGAAAAGTCGGACATTTCGAAGCCGACCTTTGCACCTGCCGCCAGTTCATCGGTCAGAATGGTAAAGATCTGCCCAATGCAAACACCGTTGTCGTCATAGAGGAAAGCAACGACATAGACCATATCGGCGGCTGCACTGCTTGTGTTTTCAACGCGTCCAAGCAACTTCAGTCCGCCGTAGCTGCCGTCTTTCAGCTCGGCGTCCGTTACGGCATAACGGATCAGCTCAACGGTGGCCTCCTTCACATCGGGTCTGGCAACGACCTTCAGTTCGCCGTCCACCGCAGCGTCCAAGGTGGTCTCGTCATACAGATAGCCCTTTTCACCGGGAGCAAGCACGTCGGGATACATCGACACATAGGACTGACTGGTAACGAGCTTTCCGCCTGCATCCTCCAGATCATAAGCACCGCTTGATAGGTACAGGTCGCAGCTGCCGGTATTGGTGATCTCCACGATGACCTGTACCCAAGACGTACCGATACTGTTCGTCCATGCAACTGCCTTTGTATAGGTGACCTCATATGCCTTGGCCTCCGCAGGCGCGGCGGCAGGCTCTGCCGTCTTCTCGACAGTTTCACCAATTGGCGCTTTTTGTGTGTTTTGTACGGTGGTATCAGAAGCGTCTTGAACGTTTTCAACAGAGGCTCCGCAGGCGCAAAGGGCCATAAGCAGAACCGATACCAACACAAGTGCAACAATCTTCCTCATTTTAAATACTCCTCTCGTTATATATAACACGCGCTAAGGCGTTGTTATGGACAGAAGGCGGGGGCAAAGGTATGGAGCCTGTCCCAGACTCCGTGGAATTTGATAAGAGGCATGGCGACACCAAAGCA
>CAZBBX010000020.1:0-41866 GCA_964490325.1 uncultured Oscillospiraceae bacterium | reverse complement strand
CGAGTCTGCTGCGGCAGGGCTTTCTCTTGCCCTTTTGGAGACCCAAAAGGGCAAGTAAGGTATCAAATCCGCCGCGCATGTCGCCGGATTTAGCCGTCAAGGACGGCTTCGTCAAAAAACCGATGTTTTTTGACGAGTCTGCTGCGGCAGGGCTTTCTCTTGCCCTTTTGGAGACCCAAAAGGGCAAGTAAGGTATCAAATCCGCCGCGCATGTCGCCGGATTTGATGGATCTGATGGTTGTTCCCTTGTTTCTTTCGTTGTCGGATCGGCGGAGCGATCCGACGGTCACTTATGGGTGTCCCGTTGTTTCGTTCATGGATCGGCGGGGCGATCCGACGGTCACTTATGGATGTCCCTTTGTTTCATTCATGGATCGGCGGGGCGATTCGACGTCTCTTTTCCTAACAGCTTGAGCCGAGCGCGCTGCTCGGCTTTTTTGTGCGCCGCTGCCTAAAATTTCCGTTTCTTGCGCGTTGACGCGGCGGCGTTTGCGTGCTACACTAAAGCTGTATGAATATACGGTGAAACGGCAAAATTCCCTGAATATCCACAGAATTTTCACCAAAGACGGCACACGATGGGAAGTAAGGAAAGGATGAGAACGATATGAGAACGGACGCCTTTGTTTCGGAGTTGGTCGATCATTACGGCGATTGGGAGCGCGAGGATCTGGGACCCGCCCGCATGACGCGGGAGAAGTACCCCTATGACGCGCTGTTTTCGCCGCTGACGATCAATCGGCTCACCGTCAAGAACCGCATCGTCATGGCGCCGATGGGCAACATCGACATGTGCGAGGAGACGGGCAGACCCAACAACAAGATGCTGCAATACTTTTTTGCCCGTGCCAAGGGTGGTACGGGCTTACTCACGACGGGGCTTATCCCCATCAGCCACGGCGTGGATCATTCCGTGACGGAGTTGGGGCAGCTCAGCTATTTTCCCCGCATCGACCGTTCGCGCACGGTGCAGTCGGGCTGGCGGGATCTGGCGCAGGGCGTGCATGCCTATGGCAGCCGCATCTTTGTGCAGCTGACGCCGGGCTTGGGACGCGTGGGCAACCCGCAGTGCCTTACCACCCAGCTGAAATTCCCAGTTTCCGCCTCCTTCAACCCCAACTACTACATGTCCGATCTGCCCTGCTGGCGCCTCAGCGATGGGCAGCTGAACAGGATCATCAGCAACGCGGGGCAGGCTGCGGCGGATGCAATGGCCTGCGGCTTGGACGGCGTGTACCTGCACGGACACGAGGGTTACCTGCTCGAGCAGCTCACCAACCGCGCCTTCAATCGGCGCAAGCTGGGCAAGTATGCGGACTGGCAGCGCTTCGGCGTGGATCTTGTCAAGCAGATCCGCTCCCGCACAGGCGAGCGCTATCCCATCATGTACCGCATCGACCTGTCCTTGGCGCTCAACGAGACCTACGGCGAGGAGGGCATGGAGGCAAAGGCGCTCAAAAAGTTCAAAAACGGCCGCAGCGTGGAGGAAACGCTGTCCTACATGACGGCGCTCGTCAAGGCAGGCGTGGACATTTTCGATGTGGATCTGGGCTGCTATGACAACTGGTGGCTGCCGCATCCGCCTTCGGGTATGCCCGCAGGCTGCTTCCTTGCGGTGTCCAAGCTGGTCAAGGACTACTTTTTGGCAAACGGCATCAAGGGCAACAGCGGCAGCGAGATCCCCGTGGTGGCGGTGGGCAAGCTTGGCTATCCCGACCTTGCGGAGCAGGCGCTGCGGGACGGCAAATGCGACATGATCATGCTGGGACGGCCGCTGCTGGCGGATCCCGAATGGCCCAACAAGGTCTACGCGGGACGCGTGGACGAGCTGTGCCCCTGCATCGGCTGTCAGGAGGGCTGCATCAACGAGTTCGTGGACGGCGGCCATCCGCAGTGCGCGGTCGATCCCCGCACGGGCTTTGAGGATGTGACGCCGCCGCAGCTTCCAAAGGCGGAGAAAGCAAAGCGGATCGCCGTGGTGGGCGCGGGGCCTGCAGGCGTCAACTTTGCCCTGTTTGCCGCGGAACGCGGACACGAGCTGACCCTTTTCGAGGCGGAGGAACGCATCGGCGGCAAGCTGAATGCAGGCTCCGTTCCCAAGATCAAGTTTGACCTTGCCAACTACCTTGGCTATCTGCAGAACAGGCTGCAGACTGCCGTGGACGCGGGGCAGATCGCCTTGAAGCTCAACTGCCGCGTCACGGCGGAGCAGCTCAAGGCGGAGGGCTATGACGCGGTGGTGTTTGCCACGGGGACGAAGGACGCCATTCCGCCCATCTCGGGCTTGGCGGAGGCGAACGCGGTACAGGCGACAGAGCTGCTGCTGGATCCTTCGCGCCTTGGAGAGGCAAAGCGCGTGGTGGTCGTGGGCGGCGGCTCGGTGGGCTGCGAAACGGCCTACTATCTGGCCTACGAAAAGGGCTGCGAGGTGACGGTGGTGGAGATGCTGCCCTACTTCATGGACGGCGTATGCACCGCCAACCGCGGCCATCTGCTGCACTACCTCAAGCTTAAGGGCGTGCAGCTTCTTAACGGCGCCAAGGTGACGGGCTTTGCCGCAGGAGAGGTCGCCATCGAGCGCAACACGCACAAGAACCTGCCCGACCCCTACAACTGCTGGCAGCCCATCCTGCCCAAGAACGTGGTCAATCCCTTGGCAAAGAAGATCGGCTATGAACCCGTCAAGGAGACGCTTTCGGCCGACTGCATCGTGCTGGCTCTGGGCGGCAAGGCGGACGATACGCTGTATCAAAGGGCGCAGGCGCTGCATGTTTCCCCCGAGCTGTACAACATCGGGGACAGCTTTGCGGGCGGCAAGGTGCTGGAAGCCACGCGTGCGGCGTATGCCGTGGCGTCCCATATATAGAAGGGAGGAAACGCTATGCAGCTTACAACGGAACAGCAGGCCATCTTGGATGGCGCACAGGGCGAGGTCAAGGCGAAGGTGCTGCGCACCTTAGTGGCCTACGGCGAGGTGTTCGGCGCGGAGCGCATGGAGCCTGTCAGCTCCAAATACGGGCATTTGGTGACCAGCTTTGGCCTGTCGATGCTCACACCCGTGTATTCCTTGATGGAGGAGCTGATCGACGCAGGCGTCGTTTCCGAGCAGCCCTTCTCCATGGATCCAAGGCCGCTGGACAAGAACGTGCCTGCGACCTTCCTGCAAAATCTCTTTTTCAAGGTGATGTACAGCAAGCAGGATCGCTACGAAAAGCAGCTTGCGGCGCTGGGACTTATGAACGAGGATGCCTTCAGCTGCACCTGCTACATGGACGAGGTGGGCAACCGCCCCGCACGCGGCGAGATCCTAAGCTGGGCGGAGTCCAGCGCGGTGGTGTATGCAAACTCCGTCTTGGGAGCGCGCTGCAACCGCAACTCAGGCATCATCGAGCTGTTCGGCAGCATCGCAGGCTGCGTGCCCTGCTTTGGCCTGCTGACGGACGAGGGGCGCAAGGCGGACTGGGTCGTAGAGATCAAGACCAACCGCACGCCGGAGGCGCAGCTATTAGGCTCCGCCATCGGCATGAAGGTGATGGAAGCTGTGCCCTACATCAAGGGCTTGGATCTGTTTTTGGGCAACGAGCTGACCGACGGCGTGTGCGCCTACATGAAGGACATGGGCGCTGCAACGGCGTCCAACGGCGCGGTAGGGCTGTTCCATGTCGAGGGCCTGACGCCCGAGGCGGTGGAGCAGGGGACGGCACTCATCCGCGAGGGGGCGCAGACCTACGTCATCGACGACGCCGAGCTAAGGCGCGTCAAGGAGTCCTATCCCTGCATCTGGGCGGACAAGGACGCAAAGCCGCAGCTCTGCTTCATCGGCTGTCCGCACCTGAGCCTTAAGCAGCTCATCGACTGGACGATCCGCTTGGAGAGCGGCCTGATGCAGTCCAAGCACGAGCGCCTGCTCATCCCGACGGTGCTGACCACGGCACCGGGCGTGCGCAAGGCGTTCGAGCAGACGCCGTTTTTCGAGCGGCTCAAAAAGATCGGCGGCGTGGTCTCGTCCATCTGCCCCCTGATGTACATGAACAATCCGCTTTGCGGCAAGATGCCCGTCATCACCAATTCCAACAAGCTGCGCACCTACACAGGCGCGCGCTATGAGCAGGACGCCGACATACTGGAACTTTTGACGAAGGGGGGCAAGTAAGATGCGGGAGTTTAGCGGACGCGTCATAGTCAAGGGAACGACAAGCGCGGAGGCGCTGGTGTCGCACGGCGGCTTCAACACCCTTGCCAGCTTTCAAAAAGCGCTGATGTTCGGGGACAAAAAGGCCACCTGCTCCGATCAGAACAACGAGGAGCTGTACGGCAAGGCCATGTACCATAAGGCGCTGTGCCTGCCGCAGACCATCGGCTCTACAACGGGGGGCATGGTGCTGTACTGCGCGGCGTCCTTCGGGCGGGAGCCTGCCTGCCTGCTCTTTTCCAAGCCGATCGATTCCTTGGCGGCGGCGGGAGCCATCCTCACGGATGTGTGGACGCAGGTGTCCATGCCCGTGGTGGATTCACTGGGCGACGACTTTTTGAACTATGTACAGGACGGTATGCGCGTGAGCGTCCTTGCGGACGGACGCGTGACGGTGGAATAAGGAATGCAGTACGATTTTGAGACCATAGTTGACCGCAGCAGCTGCGGCGCTTTCAAGTGGATGGACATGTACCGCCAAAACCCCAAGGTGGACAAGGGCATCGTTCCCCTGTCCGTGGCGGACATGGAGTTTGTCAACGCCCCCGAGATCACCGAGGGGCTTAAAAGCTACCTTGACACGCATGTGCTGGGCTACAACGGCCCCACGGACGCGTACTATCAAAGCGTGATCCGCTGGATGGATCGGCGGCACGGCTTCACGGTCAAGCGCGAGTGGATCGTCACGGCGCCCGGCGTAGTGCCTGCGCTGTTCAAGTTAGTGGAGGCGCTGACCGAGAAAACGGACGCGGTGCTCATTCTCACGCCCGTCTACCATCCCTTCCGCTTCTGCGTGGAGCAGCAGGGGCGCCATCTTACGGAGAGCCGCCTTGTCGTCAAGAACGGCCGTTACGAGATCGATTTTGCCGATGTGGAGCGCAGGCTCAAGGATCCCAAGGTCAAGCTGTTCCTGCTGTGCAGCCCCCACAACCCCGTTGGGCGCGTGTGGACGCGGGAGGAGCTCAAGCGCCTTTTGACCCTCTGCCGCGAGAACGGCGTGTTCGTCATTGCGGACGAGATCCACAACGACCTCATCCTGCCGGGATACAAGCACGTCTCCTGCGGCACGTTCCGCAAGGAGCTGGACAACATCGCGCTTTGCACCGCGCCCAGCAAGACCTTCAATCTGGCGGGCATGAAGTGCTCCAACCTCATCATCAAGAGCGCTTCTGTTCGCAAGCGCGCCGAGGCGGCGGGCTTGAACGGTATGCTGAACATCCTTGGCTACGAGGCCTGCCGCTTGGCATACGACAAGGCGGAGCCGTGGCTTGACGCGCTGCTGAACGTGCTGGACGGCAACCGCGCCTATGTGGAGAGCTTCCTAAAGCGGGAGCTGCCGCAGATCCATGCGTATCCCTTGGAGGGGACCTACCTGCAGTGGCTGGACTTTCGGGAGCTGCAGCTCACGCCAAAGGTGCTGTCCAAGTTCCTTACCCAAAAGGCGCAGCTGTTTATGGACGACGGCTTCATCTTCGGCAAGGGCGGCGCGGGCTTTGAGCGGCTCAATCTCGCCTGTCCCCGCGCAACGCTGATCGCCGCCATGAAGCGGCTCAAGACCGCCGTGGACAGCCTGTAGGCAAACAAAAGAGCAGAATAAGACCCGCCGCGATCAAGCGCAGCGGGTCTTGCTTTATTGCGTTAAGCGTCAGGCGGGCGGAAAGCGCAGCACGCCTGCGCAGTGGGACAGCTTTTCAAACTGCAGGGCAGGAAAGGCGTCAAGCAGCTCGTCCGCCACGACATAGAACTCCGCAGCGTCCCACTCGTCGCCGCAGGACGCACGACAGGCGTTCAGCTCCTCCCTCGTTTGAAAGGCCACGTCCCCGATGAGCAGCTGCCCGTTTGGCGCGAGCAGACCTTCAAGCAGCCGCAAAAACGAGGGCTTCTGCTCGTCCGTCAGGTGGTGCAGCGCATAGGTGCAGACGATGGCGTCGAAGGCGGCAGAGCGAAGCTCGTCGGGCAGTCCCTTGGAAAAATCCGCCTGCAGCAGCAGCGCATGGGGCATCTTTGCCTGCGAGATGGCAAGCATCCGCGGCGAAAAGTCGACCCCCGTGAGGGAGTAGCCCTCGTCATACAGCCGTTTTGCAAGGACGCCCGTTCCCACGCCCACATCCAGCACCCGCTTTCCCGCAAGGCTGCGCACGCTGCGATAGATGGAACTGAGCACAGCGGGATAACCCGCAAAGGGATACTGCTCCGAGCTTGCATCGCGATACACATCGGCCTCATAGCCGTCCGCCCAAAGATCAAAGCCCGCACGATCCAACATGATTTTCTCCTTTCGTACCTTCATCCTCCCGCCACTGTAGTAGCTGACTCTGCATCCAAGCGTACACATCCATGCCGTAGACGGGATCCAAATTTGCCCCTGTCAAGACCTCCCGCACCGTGCCGCAGGCAGCTGCGCGTCCGTGATCGATAAGCAGCGCGTGGCTGCCGTAGGCCTTGGCGTGACTGAGGTCATGCACCACGGACACGACGGCGCGCTTTGGCGTCTTGAGCCAGTTTGTGATAAGTTCAAACAGCTGCCGTTGATAGATCAGATCGAGATGGTTGGCAGGCTCGTCCAGCAGCAGCAGCTGCGGCTCCTGCGCAAAGACCTGCGCCAAGAAGCAGCGCTGCAGCTCCCCGCCCGACAGGGTCAGCACGGACTGCCTGCGCTTGTCTATTAGACCCGTCAGCTTGAGCGCCGCGGCGACCTTCTCCTCGCCCTCTGTGTCCCCGCCGCCAAGCGCCCCCGCTGTGTGGGCATAGCGACCCAGCCGCACGACCTCCTCCACCGTGAAGGCATAGCCCACGGCGTGACTTTGCGCAAGGATGCCGATGCGCCTTGCAAGCTGCTTGCTGCGCCAAGCCTTGACGTTTTCCCCGCCGAACAGGACGCTGCCCGTATAGGGGATCGCCTGCGCAATGGCGTTGACCAGCGTGGACTTGCCCGCCCCGTTGGGACCGATGACCATCCACCATTGCCCCGCGTCCACGGACAAGCTAAGCTCGTCAAGGATGGTCAGTTCGCCGCAGCGCACGGAAAGCCTGTCGACCGTCAGCATGTTCCCCGCCCCCTCTTTGTGGAATACAGGATGAGGACAAACACGACCGCGCCCACAAGCGAGGTCACCACGCCGATGGGCAGCTCCACAGGGCTTAGGACGGTGCGCGCCGCAAGGTCTGCCAGCATCAAAAACACGGCTCCCGCAAACAGTGAGGCAGGCAGGAGGCGGCGATGGTTGGGGCCGACGATCAAGCGCACCATGTGGGGCGTGACCAGTCCCACAAAGGCGATGGTGCCGCCCACGGACACGCACACGCCGATCAGCACGGACACGGCGATCAGCACGGTCAGCTTGACGCGGCGCACGTTCACGCCCACGCCGCGCGCGTTCTCCTCGCCGATGGCAAAGGCGTTCAGCTCCCTTGCACGGCACAGCAAGAAGGCGCCGCACACAAGGAGCGCTGTAAGCAGCACCAGCACGTTCGCGTAGGTCGAACCCTGCAGGCTGCCCATCGTCCAAAAGGTGATCTGCTTGAGCTTTTCCGAGGCAAAGGTGATGAGAATGCTCATCAAGCTGGAGACGAACATGGAGTAGATCACGCCGATAAGGATGATGGTGTTGGTGGAAAAGGAGTGATCCAGTCGGTACGCAAGCCCTAAGATGATGAGCAGGGACAAAAATGCAAAGAGGATGGCCATGACCATCGTGCCTGCAAAGGGCAGGGAGGGCAGTTCGATGCCAAAGGCAATGGCAAGGACCGCGCCCAAGCTCGCACCGGAGGACACGCCCAGCGTGGAGCCGTCCGCAAGGGGATTCTTCAATAGCCCCTGCATCGAGGCTCCCGCAAGGGACAGCGAAGCGCCCACAAGCGCCGCGCACAGCACCCTTGGCAGCCGAAACGAAAGGATGATGGATACAAAGACGCCGCTTGCGGTCTGCTTTAGACCAAACAGGGCGTTCCAAAGGATGCGGAGGGTGTCGGCAAGGGGAATGTTGACGCTCCCCAAGCACACGCAAAGAAGGAGCGTGAGCGGTACCGCCGTGCCAAAGAGAAGATAGTCCCGTACCGAAAACCGTTCCGCTCCGTTTCGCATGGTTCCGCCCTCCCCTCTTGCTGCTTCCATGAAAAAGTATATCGACAGCGGCGGCGCTTGTCAAGCAAGATCCCAACCCCATGGGGCGGGGGGTTGCGGTACGTTCACGTCCGCACCGTCTTGTCCTTGCCGCGCCCGCAGCGCTTCTTCTGCCGCGCAGAGTCGTAGCTTTTCCAAAATTCTGCCGTACCGTCGCGCACAAGGTTAGACAGCAGCAGCACGGCGGTCAGGTTCAGCAGCGCCATCAGGCCGTTTGCAAGGTCGGCAAGCTCCCATGCAAGCGTGACGCTCACCACGCTGCCGCAGACGGGAAGCAGGGCGAACACGCAGCGATACGCCTTTGCAAGCTTGGCGCCGCCCAGATACCGCCCCGCCTGCTCGCCGTAGTAGCTCCAAGCAAGCAGGGAGGAATAGCCGAACAGCAGCACAAAGAGCGCCATCAGATACCCACCCGCCGCGCCAAAGACCGTTTCAAAGGCGCGCTGCGTGAGGAGCACGCCGTCCAAGCGCAGGCCGTTTTCAAAGGCGACGGCGTCGGGAAAGGCGCACAGGATCGCCAGCGCCGTGAAGGTGCAGATGACGATGGTGTCGATGAACACCTCGAACAGACCGAACAGCCCCTGCTTGGCAGGCTCCGTCTCGCTCGTACCCGCGTGGGCAAAGGCGCTCACGCCCAGTCCCGCTTCATTGCTGAATACGCCGCGCTCCACGCCGTAGCGCAGCGCCTTGGCGCTTGTAACGCCCGCCGCGCCCCCTGCGGCGGCTCGCACACTGAATGCGCCCCGAAAGATCCCCATGACGGCGGCGGGCAGGGCGTCGATATAGAAAATGAGCAGCACCGAGCAGCCTAAAATATAGAGCAGCCCCATTACGGGAACGATGCGGTCGGTCAACGCAGTCAGACGGCGAAAGCCGCCGCCCATGCCCAAGATCACAAGGACGCTCACGGCAACGCCCACAAGCGGCGCGGGCAGGGAAGGAAAGACCCCCGTCACGGCGGCCGCCACGGTGTTGCTCTGCACAAGGTTGCCCATGCACAAGCCGCACAGCAGCGCAAGCAGGGCAAACAGCTTGGCCGCGCCCTTGCCAAGAGCGCACTCCAAATAGGAAAGCGCACCGCCCGCAGCAGCTCCCGCTGCATCGCGCTTGCGGCAGCGGAGCGCCAGATACACCTCGGCATACTTGATGGCCATGCCCAAAAGCGCGGCGACCCACATCCAAAACACCGCGCCTGCGCCGCCCAAGACCAGCGCCGTGGCTACGCCTGCGATGTTCCCCGTGCCGATGGTGCCCGCAAGCGCCGCAAGCGCGCCGTCCGCGGCGCGGATCTTGCTGTGATCGCGGAGGGCGGCGGGGCGAAACGGATCGATCAGGGTCATCCGGAGCCAAGTAAACAGACGGCGAAGGGGGAAGAAGCGGAGGCGGATGCTTAAAAACAGCCCCGAAAGCAACAGAAAAACGAGCAGCCACGGCTCCCAGATCAAAGCGTTGAGCGCCAAGATGAATCCGCTTGCTCTCTCCATGCACGCCTCCGTTACGCGGGACTTGCCGTTCCCGCTCGTAAGGAGCCTATGCGATTAGGGAGGGAAAGATGTGTCGCCGCTATCCGATCACGCGCGTGTACACGTCCCATGCCACCGCGATCAGGCAGGCGGCGACATAGAGCAGCATCCCCACATTGCAAAATGCGAGGCGTCCGCCCTTGGGGGTGTGCAGGCTGCTTAGCTGCAGCCGGCCGCGGCGCTTGAACAGCAGGACATAGCCCGTTATGAGCAGCGCAAGGATGAGGTAGTTGTAGAGCAGCAGACCGCCGCTGAAGGAGTTTGCGTCCGCGTTGCCGCTAAAAAGGACGAGCGTTGTGACAGCCGACACAAGGTTTAAAAGGAAGTGCAGCAGCATCGTGCAGCCGACCCGCCGCGTGCGGCAGTATACATAGGAAAGCATCAGACCCGCCATGGTCGCGTAGAGGCTTTGGTCGAAGCTGCAGTGGAACAGGCCGAAGGCCAGCGCCGAAAAGACGATGGCAACGCCCTCGCCGTAGGGCAGCAGCCGCTCGATGAGGACGCGGCGGAACAGCAGCTCCTCTAAAACGGGGGCAAGCAGCAGCAGCGTGATATAGTACAGCGGATTGGTGGCCAGAGAAAGGGCGGAGGTGTCGGTGGGGATGTTGAACAGCACGCGCAGTACGCCTGTGAGGTAGGCAAACACATAGGTCAGGCTGAACAGCAGCAGCGCATAGACAAAAAAACGCTTGGCGGGAAGGGGCGTCTTTACAATGCTGCGCTCTCGCGGCAGGGAACGGATCAGCAGATACACAAGGGGCAGGCTGCAGCCGTAAACGATGAGGGCGCTGACGGCAATGCTCACCGTGCTGTTTGCAAAGACGTCGCGGGAAAAGATCTGCACCAGCAGCAGCTCCAGCGCATAGCGCAGCAAAACGCCCGCAAGCAGGGCAAAGCCCACGCGGGAATACAGCCTGCGCAGGGAAGCGCGATCCTGCACGCGAAGCTCCGACGACGCCGTCGGAGCGGGGAGTGGGGCATAGGTGTTTTCCATAGGACGCCGCCCTTTCCGAAAGTAAAATAAGTATACCACGCCTCGGCACTCCTGTCCATCCCGCCTTGCTCCTTACGCCCGCTTCCGCCGTGCTTTTTCCGCGTTTTTTTGCATACGATAGCACATGAAACGGAAAGCGCGCCTACTGAAAAAGACCCTGACCCTGCTGGATCTGCCCGAGGAGCTGGACGCCTTGACGCCCCGCCTGACGCTGGTTGGGCGCGACAGCCTGCTGGTGGAGAACCATCGCGGGGTGCTGCGCATGAGCCGCGAGCTTTGCACCTTTGCAACGGGCGAGGGCTGCTTGGAGGTGCGGGGCGAGGGGCTGCTGCTTTCGGCGCTCACCGAGGAGCGCGCATGGATACGCGGAAAGCTCAGCGAGCTGAAATATGTGGATGTATGAAGGATTCCCTGTGGAAATTTTGTAAAGGGTATGTTATAATACAGATCGACGGTCTGTCCGCCGAACGTTTTTTGACGCGCTGCACGGCAAACGGCATTGCGCTTTTAAACGTGGACAGACCCGCTCCCCGCAGCCTGCGCTGCGCGATGGACGCAAAAAGCTTTTTGCGCCTGCCCGCCGTCCACCGACGCTGCCCCTGCCGCATCCACATCGTGGAGCGCCGTGGGCTGCCCTTCGTGTGGAGACGGGCCAAGCGGCGACCCGTGCTGCTGTTTGGCGCACCGCTCTTTTTTGTCTTGCTGCTGTTCCTTTCAACGCGGCTGTGGTTCTTCCGCTTCGATGGCCTCAAGACCCTCACGGAGGCGGAGCTTGCGGCGCTTTTGCAGCAGCAGGGCGTGACGACTGGCTGCGCCTACAAGGGACTGGATCTGGTGGCGTTGGCGCATCGTATCACCATCGCCGAACCCCGTCTTGAGTGGCTGGGGCTGACGCGGCGCGGCGTGATCTTGGAGATCGAGTGCACGGAGGCGGATCCCACCGACAAAAAGCCCGATCTTAGCGAGCCCTGCGACGTGGTCGCGGCAAAGGCGGGCGTTATCACACGCATCACGACCCTGCGGGGCAAGGCGGCGGTCAGCGTAGGGCAGCGGGTCGAGGCGGGAGAGCTGCTCATCGGCGGCCATGTCGTCTACAAGGAAGACATGACGAGCTACACCACCCACGCACAGGGCGAGGTCTATGCCGCCATCTCCTATGGCGCATGGGTCGCGGCGCCACAAACGCTTGTCGAGCTGACGAGGACGGGGGAGTGGACGCGATACATTCGCATCGAGGCGGCGGGGCACACTCTTATGGAAAGTGCAGCGCCCTATGCGCACAGCGAGCAGGGCGAGCTGCAGACGGCTATCTTCAATAAGCTGCTGCTGCCCGTGACCGTTACGACGGGGCGGGTGTACGAGCTTGTTGAAACGGAGCGCACCGCCGAGCAGGCGGAGCGCGAGGCGTTGGCGTTGGCGCTTGCGGAGGAGGAGGCGTTGGCGCAGCTTCCAAAGGACGCGGCCATACTGCTCAAGACCTGCTTTTTACAGGAGAAGGACGGCGTACTGTACGGCGTTTGCTGCATTACGACCGAGGAACGGATCGATCTTACAAGGGAGTTAGAGCATGACGGATGAAGAGCGCAGCACAGCGGAGCGCATCGAATTGGAATCCATGGACGACGCGATCGGCGTGTTCGGCGCATTTGACGAGAACCTGCCCGTGTTCGAGGAGGAGACGGGAGCGGCGATCCGCGTGGAGGCGGACGGGATCTATTTAGTCGGCGAGGCACAGGCGACGGCGCTGTGCCGCGTGGTCTTGGAAAAGCTGATCGACATGCAGCGCAGGGGCGAACCCATCAACAGGGGACGCATCCGCTACGCCATCGACCTTGCCAAGGAGGGCAACGCGGAGCTGATCGACCGCATCATGGGCGATGTGGTGGCGTTGACCAACCGCGGAAGGCAGGTCAAGTGCAAGACCTTGGGGCAAAAGCGCTATGTGCAGGCGCTCAAGGAGCACGATCTGGTGTTCGGCGTGGGGCCTGCGGGAACGGGCAAGACCTATCTGGCGGTGGCCATGGCGGTCTTGGCGTTCAAGAACAAGGAGGTCGAAAAGATCATCCTCACGCGTCCTGCGGTGGAGGCGGGCGAGAAGCTGGGCTTTTTGCCCGGCGATCTGATGAACAAGGTGGATCCCTACCTGCGGCCGCTGTACGACGCCCTGCAGGAGTTCTTCGGCCTTGAGACCTACAAGCAGCTCATGGAGCGCGGCGCCATCGAGGTAGCGCCGCTGGCGTATATGCGCGGACGCACGCTCAGCAATGCCTTCATCATTCTGGACGAGGCGCAGAACTGCTCCGTGGAGCAAATGAAGATGTTCCTCACCCGTTTTGGCGAGGGCTCGCAGATCGCGGTCACGGGGGACATCACCCAGATCGATCTGCCGCAGGAGCGGCGCAGCGGTCTTGTTCACGCCATCAATGTCCTAAAGGACGTCAAGGGCGTGGCGGTGGTGCGCCTGACGCACAAGGATGTGGTGCGGCACGAGCTGGTGCAGCGCATCATTCAAGCCTATGAGCGCGCCGAGAGCGCAAGGGGAGAGACAAGACCATGATCGAGGTCTACTGTGAGAACGAGCAGCTCAGTAATGAGGAACAGCGGCTCATCATGGCGGCGGCGGAGGCCGCGCTTGCGCATGAGGGGCGCGGCGGAGATCTGACCGTGCTTGTGGACGATGAGGCGCACATCGAGGCGCTCAATCGCGAGTTTCGTCATGTGGACCGCGTGACGGACGTACTGACCTTTCCCGCGTGGGAGGGGGACGAGATCGTGCTGCCGCCCGATCGATACTTGGGCGACATTATGATATGCAAAAAACGCGCAGAGGAGCAGGCGGAGACCTACGGGCACAGCCTTGCGCGGGAGCTTGCATTTTTGACCGTGCACGGCGTGCTGCATCTGTTGGGCTACGACCACATGGAGCCTGCGGATGAGCAGCTCATGCGCGAAAAACAAACGAGGATCTTAGAAGGGATGGGACAAGCAAGATGATCGACAAGAACATGAAGGACAAGCTCATAAAGCTCGCTTACGAGGCGCGGGAGCATTCCTATTCGCCCTATTCGCATTACAGCGTGGGCGCGTGCCTTTTGACCAAGAGCGGCAAGCTCTATCAGGGCTGCAACATAGAGAACGCGGGCTTTACGCCCACCATCTGCGCCGAGCGCACGGCCTTTTTCAAGGCGGTATACGACGGTGAGCGTGCGTTTGAAGCCATTGCCGTGGTCTCCACGGGTGTGGAGCCGGGCTTTCCCTGCGGCGTATGTCGGCAGGTGATGGCGGAGTTTTGCGGCAAGGACTTTTTAATCATCACGGGCAACCGCGATGCAAGCAAGATCGTGGAGTGCAGCTTTGCGGAGCTGCTGCCTTGGTCGTTCGGCCCGAAGGATCTGTTAAAATGAGCTATCGCAGCGGCTTTATCAGCATCGTAGGCTGCCCCAACGTGGGCAAGTCCACGCTCATCAACGCATTGGTTGGGCAGAAGATCGCCATCGTCACCGACCGCGCACAGACGACGCGCAACCGCATCACGGGCGTGGTCACAAGGGACGACTATCAAATGATCTTTTTGGACACCCCCGGCGTGACGGGTGCGCGCAATCGTTTGGGCGAATACATGCAGAAGGTCGCCGCAGACGCGCTCAAGGATGTGGAGGCGGTGCTGTTCGTGGCGGACGCGCTAAAGGGCGTGGGCGAACGGGATCTACTGCTCATCACGCGGCTGCTTGCGGGCAAGGCGCCTGTGTTTGCCATCATCAACAAATGCGACGCGGCAAGCGCGGCGCAGATGAACGAGGCGCGGGAGGCGCTCATAAACGCGGGTGCGGACTGGCCCACGCTCTCCGTTTCCGCCAAGAACGGCGAAGGCGTCGCGGAGCTGGAGCAGAAGCTGCAGGCCTACCTTGTGGAGGGGCCGCAGTACTTCCCGCCCGATATGGTGACCGATCAGCCGGAGCGCGTCATCTGTGCGGAGCTGATCCGCGAGAAGGCGCTGGAGCTGCTGCGCGAGGAGATCCCCCACGGCGTGGGCGTGAGCATCGACCGCATGGAGCAGCGTCCCGAGGGCGGGCTGATGGACGTGTACGCCACCATCTACTGTGAGCGGGACAGCCACAAGGGCATCCTCATCGGCAAGGGCGGCTCCATGCTCAAGCGCATCGGCAGCCTTGCGCGCAAGGATGTGGAGTGGCTGCTTGGCACACGGGTGAACCTGCAAATCTGGGTCAAGGTGAAGGAGGACTGGCGCAACAAGCAGTCCATGCTCAACGAGCTGGGCTACGACCTGCGCTGAGGCGGCGCTCCGTTCTTCACGACAAGCTCCGTGCCACATACGAATTTTCCCGAATTTTTCCTCGATTCTTGACGAAATGAGAGGGAATACTGAGGGAAAAGGAGGCGAAAGCATGGATAAGGACGATAAGGACATCGCGCCCGCTTGGGACGCGTTCGTGCGAACGGGCAAGGTCGAGGCCTACCTTCGCTACAAGGCCATACGCAGACGCTTGCGGGACGGGAACGAGCCGTAACGCAGGATCAGGAGAGGAGGGCGGCCCATGCCGACCCTGACCGTAAACGGCATCGTCACAAGCTGTACGGATTATCGCGACAACGACCGCATCCTTACGCTTTTGACCATCGAACAGGGGCGGGTCGACGTCAAGGCAAGGCGCTGCCGAAAGCCGACCGCGCCTCTTTTGCCCTGCACGCAGCCCTTTGCCTACGGCGAGTATGAGCTGTACTTTGCGCACGACCGCTACGTCGTCACGGCCGCGGAGCTAAAGGAGAGCTTCTATCCCCTGCGCGAGGACTACGAGCGCTTCACCTATGCGGACGCGTGTGCAAAGCTTTGCACCTTGGCGCTCCAAAGGGATGCGGCAGACCGCGCCCTCTTTTCCCTGCTGTATCACACTTTGAGCTTTTTAGCCTACGGCGAGGCGACCCCTGCCGAGCTGTTCTGTGCCTTTTTGCTGCGCTGCTTGGACGTGTCGGGCTACTGCCCCGCCATCGTGCGCTGCGCCAACTGCGGCCGCGACCTAAGGGACGAGCCCAAGCTGTACTTTTCCGCCGCGAGGGGCGGGGCGCTGTGCGCCTCCTGCGCGGGCGGGGCAAGACCCGTACAAAAGCTTTGCTTAGAGGTCATGCGCCGCATCCTTCTGCTTAAGGACGACGAGCTGGGACGCGTGCGCTTGAACGAAGCGCTGCTAACGGAGCTGTCCGTACTGCTGACGGCGTGCTGCCGCGAAAATTTGATAGGTTCAGACAAATTATTTGAAAAATTGCCCGTTTTCTAAATTCCGTATATTGGTATTTTTATCGCAGCTTTTATAAAGAATATACAAATTCCCCTTTTCAAATCGTTCAAAAAATGGTAAGATAAACTATGCTTTGTCTCCGTGTACAGGAGACGGAATAAATACGACCAAATCAAAGGGGGATGTGAACATGAAGCAACGGATCCGAAAAGTACTCTGCCTTGTTCTGGCATTGGCGCTGGCCGTCGTGCTGCTGCCCACACAGCTTCCAAGCTTGGCAAGCACAAGAGCGGGCAACGAGGTCGATTTTTCGGCGACACGCGGCATAAACAGCGGCGTGGTCATCGATACCGACTCGACAGGCGGCTACACAGGCGACTATGTGGTCATCTACAACGGCGGGACCTCCACCACGTCGGGCTACTCCACGGGAACGCTGACGGGTCTTATCGAGACCACGGTGGCGTCCTCGGATCAGCAGCCCGTGCGCGGAGCAGAAGCGATCGCGGATACCGACAAGCCGTATGCCGTGGATGTGGATCAATACTTTGAATCCTATCACGAGGCGGACGCCGAAATGCGCCTGCCCACCCGCGCCACCTACACCGTAGGCTCCACGCGCACCTTCTACATCTCTTCCAGCTACAGCCCGTCGGGCAGCTCCGGCAACCTCAGCTTCAAGCTGCTTGCCATCGGCAGCCACTGCTACATTTGGACGACGACGGTCAGCAGCTATCATCCGCTTGACGAGATCGACACGAGCTACGCGCAGACCGTTGCGGACGAGTTCGATTCCAAGTACACCCTGATGAACAGCTCCTTTGGCGATTTCAACGACAAAGAGGGCAACGGCAAGGTCAACCTGCTGTTCTACAACATCGACGACGGCTGGGAGCCGGGACAGGGTTACGTGGCGGGCTACTTCTGGAGCTCCGATCTGACCACCTACAACAGCTCGCCCATGCTGCACATCGACACCTATCCGGGCATCCAGTGGGTGACGACCGCAGGCGAGACCAAGACCGAGCTGGACGGCTGCTACGGCACGATGGTGCATGAGTTCCAGCACCTTATCAACTATTCCGAGACGGGCGGCATGTCCACTTGGCTCAACGAATCCTTCTCGGCGGCGGCAGAGGAGATCTGCTATCCCTCCTCAAGCATCCGTTCGCGCATCCAGTCCTGGCACGATCATTACTGGTCGGCCAGCTCCGAGCTTTCAAATCCGCCCACCGAGTATGCCTACAATTCCGCCTACGACCTGCATAAGGGCGGCTCCATGTACGCGTGGAACAGCAATGCAGATGACATCTATGCGCGTTATGCCATCGTATCACTGTACAGCCAGTATCTGTTCAGCCATGCGTCCAACGGCAACGCCGTGTTCAAGACGGTCATAGACGCAGTTGCAGGCGGCACCACCGCCACCACGGCCGTAGCCAATGCCATGGGCACCAACATCGCCACGCTGTTTGGCAACTTTGTCACCGCCATGGTCGCAAACTGCCACGACAGCTATGACGGTCTGTACAGCT
Source organism: uncultured Oscillospiraceae bacterium (assembly GCA_964490325.1). GTDB lineage: Bacteria > Bacillota > Clostridia > Christensenellales > CAG-138 > DAOPJM01. Next base: position 24,244 of record CAZBBX010000020.1, on the reverse strand, counting down.
TCACCATGCAGGACGGCTACGATCCTGCGGATTACTACAATGTAGCGGACATCTACTCGCTGCTTTCCCCCGTTGTGTTCACGGGTACCAGCGCCACGATCTACGGCGGCGGCTTCATCGTCGTCAAGCCCGTAAACGGCGTGTTCACCCCGCCTTCGGGAGCAAGCAGCAGCCTGAAGTATGTGGGTATCTCCCTAAGCACCGAGCCCACGGCCGAGCCCACCGCCACCCCGGAGGGCATGACGCCTACGCCCGAGCCAACGGCGACCCCCGTGCCGGACAACGCCTATGTGCTGGTCTCCGCACCCACGGCGGGCAAGGACTACCTGCTGGCCTACACCAGCGGCAGCACCACCTATGTGGCAACGACGACCTATCAAACCACGTCCTCCAGCCGCTATCCCTACATGGCGGCAGTGACGATCGAGGATGCAAGCGACCATGTCAACATCAGCCTAAGCGACACGAGCTACGGCAGCGACCTGACCGCGTTCCACCTCACGGCGTCCGCAAACGGTACGAGCTGGCGCTTCAACAACGCCACGAAGGGCTATCTGGCCTTCGATTCCGGCGGCTATCCGACCTATGCGTCGAGCGGCCTGATCGACTGGACGCTGGGTGCGAGCGGGACCACCAATTCCTTCCGCAACACCTCGTACACCTATGACAGTTTTGTATATCTGGGCTACAGCACCGGCAAGTACCTGACCTTCAGCAGCAGCGCGGTCTACTTCAAGCTGTACGAAAAGGTCACGGCTGCAACGCCCACGGACACCCCGACGCCCACGCCCACGGATACCCCGACGCCTACGCCCACGGACACCCCGACGCCAACGCCCACGAATACGCCGACGCCTACGCCCACGGATACCCCGACGCCTACGCCCACGGATACCCCGACGCCTACGCCTACGAATACGCCGACGCCCGAACCGACCGCCACCCCCGAACCGCAGCTCGGCTCCTACAGCTATCGCCGCGTGACGACCCCGACAGAGGGCGGCGAGTACCTGCTGGTCTACGTTTCCGGCGGAACGAGCTATGTGACCACGACCACCTATCGCAACAGCCGCAACAGCCGCTATCCTGCCTTGGCGCAGGTCACGGTGGAAGAGAACGGTGATCTTGCGGAGCTGACGCTTGCGAACACCGCCTACGGCAGCGACCTGACGGCGTTCCACCTGACGGCTTCTGCAAGCGGCTCCAACTGGCGGCTGCGCAATGCCGCGAAGGGCTATCTGGCCTTCTCAAGCAGCGGCTATCCCACCTACACCACAAGCAGCTCCGGCCTTATCGACTGGACGATCACGGCGGGGACGGCCACGGTCACGCTCAAGAACAGCAGCTACAGCTTGGATCGTTATGTCTACCTTGGCGTCAGCAGCAGCGCATTAAGCTACAGCGCCTCAGCAAAGGACTTCATCCTCTACGAGAAGCTGTCAGCGGCAAGCGTCACCGTCGTGCCCACCGAGGCGCCCACGCCCGAGCCGACCGAAGCAACGCCTACCGAGACCCCCGTGACGGGGACGCAGCAGTATGCCCTGCTGACGGATGCCTCTCAAATGACGGCGGGTGACTATGTCATCATCGGCGTCAACGGCAGCTACACCCGTGCCATGGGCAACACGCTTGCAAGCGGCAAGATCGGCGGCGCAGCGATCTCCATCGTGGGCGGCGTCATCACCGATCCCGACGCGGCGCTGGTGTGGACGATTAGTCTGCGCGGCGACGGCACGGCCGATCTGTACAACGCGGCAAGCGGAACCTACCTTGCGCTGACAAGCAACAGCTCCAACGGTTTCACCCTGTCTGCAGCGCAGCCGACCTACGGGTACACGGTCAGCGATATGGCGGGAACGGGCGCGCTGCGCATGCAGCTTGCGGGCAGCCCTGCACGTTGCCTGACGCTCTATCAGGACAGCTTCCGCTCCTACACGACAAGCTCGGCCAAGGCGATCTACCTCTACAAGGCCGTTTCCTGAGCTCCAAACAAACGCTGTCCAATAACAGCGCCGCGGCGGGATCTCCCGCCGCGGCGTTCATTTCGCCTTGCCCGTGCAACCGTCTCCCCCTCATCCCGTAGGGGCGGATACCATCCACCCGCCTTGCCCGTGCAACCGTCTTCCCCCCACATCCCGTAGGGGCGGATACCATCCGCCCGCCTTGCCGCGCAACTCTCTTCCCCCACATTTTTCTTTGAGAGGGTCGAATTCCACTCTTCGCTTTGCTCTTACCGTTCCGCTTTCTCCGCGTCCCGCTTTGTGCAATGCACCGTCCCGCGTGGATGCTGCGGCGGGGCGTATACGCTGCTGAGTTTCAGCGGACAGGAACCGCAGTTCACAACATCATGCCAAGTCCCTGCCGGCACGAACACCGCCTCGTTGACCGTCAGACGGTACTGCGCGTCGGGATGCTCGCGGCAGCGACCCAAGAGTACCCGCGCCTGCCCCTCCTCCACACGGATGTACTGGTCGACGGAGGGATGCACCTCCAAGCCGATGCTCTCCCGCGGCGGAATGCTCATCAGCGTGAGCTGCAGCTGCTCCCCCGTCCACAGCGCAGCGCGGTAGGCGTCGTTCTCCTTTGCCGCCATGGCGATGTTTGCCACATACGGCGCAGGGCCGTGATCGATCCTGTTCCCGGTGCGGGAACCCGTCTCCATTCGCATACAAAGATCCCCCTTGTTCGGATACCGTATCCTATGCAAGGGGGAGTAAAGGCGTGCATATGCGCTCTTTTCGTACCGTTGACTAAGCTTTTATGCTTCCGAGCTGCGCTTTTTATAGAGCTGCCGATTATCGAGCGCCCACAGCCGCTCGGTAAAGCCGCCCTCCGCAACGCCCTCCAAGGCGTCGAACATTTCGTAGAGCTTGCTGTCCAACAGGTCGCAGACGGACAACACCTCCGCCTCGGGGAACATGGGCAGCTTGGGGCTGCCGAATTCGGGCTGGCCGTGGTGGGACAAAAGCATATGCTCGATCAGCATGGACGTCTCCTCGGAAACGCCAAGCAGCTCCGCAGCGGCGGACACCTTGCTAAGGCCAATGTTGATGTGACCGATAAGCTGCCCCTGCGCCGTATACGCGCCCGCAAGCCCCAATGAGCTGACTTCCAGCTCGTCAAGCTTACCGATGTCGTGCAGGATGGCTCCCGCCGTGATCAGCTCGCCGTCCAAATTTTCATACTGCGCCGCGATGCTCTTGCCCAGACGCACGATGCTGAGGCTGTGGTGCAGCAGACCGCCGCGGGTGGCGTGATGCAGCTTCACCCCCGCGGGATAGATGAGCAGCGCGTCCTTGTTCTCGCGCAGGAGGTACTGCACAAGGCGGCGCAGCTCGTCGTTTTTGAAGCGTTCCGCCTCGGCGTACAGCTCGTCGTAGGCCTCGGACGGGTCGATGGGGGCGCAGGGGACCAGCTCCGCCATGTTCACCTCGTCCTGCGGGAGGCTGTGACGGATGCGGTCGACCTTGATCTGCTCGCAGTCCTTCCAATACTGGATGCTGCCGCGTATCTTCACCACGTCGTTTGCGGCAAAGAGACCGTGCGAGGCCTTGCTGTAGCTCCACAGCTTGGCGGCGCATTCGCCCTTGCAGTCGGTCAAAACGAGGTCGAGGTATTCCTGCCCCTTGCTGTCCAGCCGCGCTGCGGCCGCCTTGATGAGGCAAAAGCCCTCCACATTCGTGCCGTCCGCACGCTCCAATAGTTGCATCCTGCTCATACGCACCTCCGTCTTTGCTTCAGTATAGCAGAAAGCAAGCAAAAAGGGAACGGCGAATTCTGACGCTTCCTCTGCAAGACCAAACTATGACCCTTTGCTGATATTGCTTGCTGCAAATAGGCAGTTTTATAGCTGCCAAAACCCCGCTCCATGCGCGATCGCGTGTCAAAGTCGGTTCAGCGCGCTTTTATTACGGTACACCGCGCACATTTTCCTTTGAGCAAGTCGTTGACCTTCTTTTTGAGAAGCCTTGCCGCAGAAAGAAAACTGTGCTACACTGCGGGTAGATCCCCGCCGAGGCGGGAAGAAATGAAAGGGTGGAAGCAGGCATGAGCGAACTTACGACAACGCTTCGCACGTTTATGGCGATCGACAGTCCGACGGGATTTTTCCATGCGGCGGACGACTATCTGATGGAGCTGCTGACAAAGTGGGGCTTTGCGCCCGAGCGCTTGGTTAAGGGCGGGGTGCGCGTGGAGCTGGGCGGCAGCGGAGACGATCTTTGCATTGCGGCGCATGCGGACACGCTTGGGCTGATGGTGCGCCGCGTCAACCCGAACGGCACGCTGGTGGTGGCCAATTTAGGCGGCCTTGCGCCCTTCTACTGCGAGAACGCCAACGTCCGCGTCTATGCCCGCGGCGGCAGGCAGTTCACAGGCGTCATGCGTCGCTCCAACCCCAGCACCCATCTGATGAGCGAGGAGGAGCGGAAGGCTCTGCCCGATTACGACAAGAATCTGTTCGTACTGCTGGACGAGGCGGTCACGACCAAGGCGGAGACGGAGGCGCTGGGCATCCGCTGCGGCGACTGCGTTGCCTTGGATCCCTGCTATGTCGAGACCCCCTCCGGCTACATCAAGAGCCGCTTTTTGGACGACAAGGCGAGCTGCGCCATCCTGCTGACCCTGGCTAAGGCCGTTGCGGACGGCACGATCCGACTGAGCCGCCGCGTGGCGCTGCTGTTCACGGAGTACGAGGAGATCGGTCACGGCGGCGCGAACCTGCCCGACGGGATACGCGATCTTGTGGCGGTGGACATCGGCTGCGTGGGTCCCGATCACGATTCCGACGAGCACAAGGTCACCATCTGCGCCAAGGACGCCTCCTTCCCGTACCATACCGATCTGTTCAGCGAGCTGATCGCTTTGGCGGAAAAGAGCGGCGCTCCCTATGCCTTGGACATGATGCTGCCGCGCTACGGCTCCGATGCGGATGTAGCCCTGCGCGCAGGCTACGATGTGCGCCATGCGCTCATTGGCCCCGGCGTGCTGGAGACCCACGGCTACGAACGCACCCACACGGATGCGCTGAACGCCACCCTGACGCTTCTTACGGCGTTGGTGAGCTGAGCGGCTTCAAGCTTTACGAATCTGTCACAGTCCCCGCCTTGCGCGGGGACTGCCTTTTGCGGTATACTGTCAGCAAGGGGATCTGTTCCCTATGCGAATAACACAATAAAGGAGGCCTTCGTATGGCCGGACGGAAAAAGCGGCGCGCCTTTCAGCCGCGCTTCTTCATCTTCCTCGTCGTCAGCGCGCTGCTGCTGGTCGGGGTCGTTTTGCTTGCCTCCGCCGTCACCCAGACCATACGCGACAACAAGGCCAAGGAGAGCCTGAACCTGCCAACGACCACCGCCCTCATCGGCGACGACGGCGCCACCGCCGATCCAAACGCCACCAAGGCCGCATTGTCCGACAGCGTCATCGCCACGCCCAAGCCGCTGCCCGAGGGCGGCAGCTACACCGTGGTGGCGGATGCAAGCGCGCAAAGCTCCCTGACGGGCTTTACAAGCGAGGTGCGCATCAACAACGAGGAGAAGATCTATTCCTCCTACAGCCGCAGCAGCAACCTTTCCTTTACGACCGCCTCCAAATACAGCACGGTGGCGGGCGTGACCACCTTCGGCTCCAACAACTACCGCAGCAGCTTCAGCTACGGCACGGCCACCGTCACCATGCAGAAGCTCACCAACAAGTGGGCCATGAGCGTCGGCAGCTTAGGCGAGCTTTCGGGCATAGGCTGGACGGGACAGCCCCTCATCGTGCAGTGGAGCGAGGAGGTGCGCAAGACACTTGGCATATCCGACGCCTACAAGCAGTCCGACGGCTTCACCGAGGTCATCTATCCCGCTGCGGACGGCAACATCTACTTTTACGAGCTGAGCACGGGCAGCAGCACACGCTCCCCCATCAACATAGGCGCGTCCCTGCTTGGCACGGCAACGCTCGATCCCAACGGCTACCCGCTGCTCTACGTTGGGCAGGGGGTCATGTCCAAAAACAGCAAGGGCACCGATGTGGCGTACGTCTATGCGGTCGACCTCATCAAGAACGAGGTCGTGAGTACCTTTGGCGGCCGCGACTACTTTGCCCGCCGCAGCGACTGGAACGCCTTCGACTCCTCCCCCCTCATCGTGAACGACACGCTCATCATGCCCGCCGAGAGCGGCGTGCTGTACACCATCCGCCTGAACACCAAGTTCGACGCGGCGGCGGGTACGGTGTCCATCGATCCCGGCGACCGCGTGAAGTTCCGCTACAGCGGCAGCGACTATGTCAGCAGCTCCGTTGCGGGCAAGCGCTGGTACGGCTTTGAGGCGTCGGCGGTGGGCTTTCGCAATTACCTGTATCTGACGGACAACGGCGGACGGCTGCTCTGCTTGGATCTAAACTCCCTCACACTGCAATTTGTGGCGGATCTGACAAGCGACACCGATGCAAGCCTTGTCTTGGAGGAGGACGGCGACGCGAACACCGTCTACCTGTACACCGCCAACCAAACGCAGCAGCACGACGCTTCGCTGCCCGACGGCTGGGGCTATTGCACCGTGCGCAAGCTGGACGGACTTTCGGGCAGGACGCTGTGGACGCAAACGCAGGTCTGCTATGTGGGCGACGGCAGCTACAAGTCGGGCTGCAAGGCCACGCCCCATGTGGGCAAGGGCGTCGTCGGAAACCTTCTGATCGTGGCCTACTACGGCGCAGGCATTGAAAAGACCGATGAGGCGGGCAATGTTTCCTATGTATATGGCGGACGCATCGTGGCGTACGACCGCTCGAACGGCTCCGTGCAGTGGAGCATCGAGCAGGAAGGCTCGGGCGATTACGTCTCCTCCCCGCTGGTCGTCTATACCGACGCGGGGGATGCATACCTCATCGCCTGCGACCGCAGCGGCTTTATCAAGCTGTACAACGCCGCACGCGGCACGCTGCTGGACAGCTACCAAGCGGGTTCGCGCATCGATGGCACGCCTGCGGCCTTCGGCAATTACTTCGTGGTAGGCACCACGGGCTCGACCCCGAAGATCGTGGGCATGCAGATCAATTGAGCCGTGTCCATGCAGCTGCGTAATTATCAAAGTGCAGACAGGCAGGCGCTCAAGCGGCTGTATCGCGAGGCGTTTCCCGCCTACGAGCGAAAGCCGCTGTTTCTGCTGCTTTGGCAGCTTAGGCAAGGCGCGGCACGGCTGTTTGTGATCGAGGAGGACGGCTTTGCGGGCTTTGCCTTTGTACTGGAGTCTCCAAGGCTTGTGATGCTGGACTATCTGGCGGTGGATCCGAACAGGCGGGGTGCGGGCTTGGGCGGTAGGACGCTTGCCGCGCTTAGGGAGCTGTATAACGATCGAACCATCCTTTTAGACATCGAGCGCCTCGACCCCGCAGCGCCAAACGCCCGACAGCGGGAGCGGCGCAAGGCGTTCTACCTTGCCAACGGCTTTGTGGACAGCGGCCTGCGCTTTGCCTTTTGGAACAGCGAGATGGAGCTGCTGCTAAGGGGCGCGCCCATCCGATTTGACGACTACTTGGAGCTGATGCGCGCTGCGCACGGTCGGCTGTTCTGCCGCCTCATCCGCCTGAGGGAGTTGCCCTCCGCCGCAAAGGAACAGCAGGACAGGGGCGAAACGAGCAGGGACGCTTTTTAAAGTCCGTTCGACAAAAAGGAACGTACCACTGCGGCTGTTCACCCCGACAGCTGCGGCTCGGCCTGCAAAGATCGCTTTTGCGCCTGCCGTTACAGAAGCGGCGTCATATACAGCGGCAGATAGACGATGCCATCGTCCTCCTTGAGGTCGCTTGGATGTATCACATAGGGGATATGCAGCTGCTCTGCGTATTTGGCTTGGAATTTTCTAAGCGAGCTTAGCGTATAGCTGTTGCCGGATTTTACCTCAATGGGCGAAATATTGTGCCTGCTGCCGATCTTGCTCTTTGCAAGCAAAAAATCTATTTCCATTCTGGAGCTGCTGTCCTTTGCAGACGGTGTGGAGTAGAAATACAGCTTATGTCCGCTTGCGGTCAGCATCTGCGCCACGATATTTTCTGTGAGCATACCCTTGTTGATCTCCAATTTGCTAAACAGGAGCTTTTTGTAGATCTCCTCGCTGACCAAGCCGTTTTCGTCAAAGGCAAGGCTGATGAGCAGTCCCGTGTCCCCCATGTAGCATTTGAGCGTTGGGCGGTCACGGTTCATACGCAGACCCACGTTTGGCTCCGTGGTGTTGTAACAGGTGTTGACGATCATGGCGTCATCCAGCCAAAACAGCGCGTCCTCATACTCACGCAGGCGTGCATCCTTTTTCAACGATGAAAGCTTGAACTTTTTTTCGTGCTTGTTGAGCTGTGACGGTATATCGTCAAATATGCTCTGCACCTTCATTTCATAGCCCTGTGCATGCTTGTGAATGTCGCTGCGGTATAAGCCGAGGATATCTCGCTTGATCTGATCGACCGTATCGAAATCGCGAGTATCGACATACGCCTGCACCGCTTGGGGCATTCCGCCCACGATCAAATACTGACGGAAATAGTCCATGGCTTTTCTGTGCAGCAGCTGCCCCAGCGGCTTTCTTTCTTCAAAATACTTTTTTATGATGCTCATCAGCGTGTCGTTGCCAAGCGCCGACAAAAACTCCTCGAAGTCCATAGGGTACATTTTGATGTGGCGCTCCTCGGACGGAATTACGATGTCAGCCACGTTTTTTTTGATGGACGCCAGCGACCCGGTCTCCACATAATCATATCGGCCGTCGGCCACCAGATATTTGATGGCGGCGCGGGCACGGGGACACAGCTGCACCTCGTCAAAAACGAGCAGGGATTCATGCTGATAGAGCTTTACGTTGTAATACCCGCACAGATACAGGAAGAACGTGTCAAGGTCGTTGAGATACTTGTCGAACAGGTCCCGCACCTCTTTGCCGGCAAGGTTAAAGTCGATGATAAGGTAAGACTTATATTCGGCCTTTGCGAACGCCTCAACGATATAGCTCTTGCCAACGCGACGAGCGCCGTCGATCATCAGCGCCGTTTTGCCTGCGCCGTTTTGCTTCCATTTGAGCAGCGAATCATAGATCTTTCTTTTCATCGGCTTCCCCTTTCTTGCTTGCCCACGAAATTGACATTTTTACACCGCCAATATACCACATTATCGAGATATTTTCAACGACGAATTTACACATAATCGAGAAATATCGCTGTTTGCCGCGTTCATGGGGCAGAAATGTTCGTGCAGCCTCCTATGAACAGGGCAGGGAAACAGCCTTCCTCCCCTTTTTGGACAGTGTACCGTAAGCCCGTTTCGGCATCGATCGTTCTGATGATTTCATCATTTTCGTGAATTCCCCATTTTCGGAATTGACTTTCCGCGCCCGAAAGGGTACTATGGCTGTATATTCTCGGAAGGAGGCCGCAGCGTGATCGAGCCCGTCAAGAAAATATTGGTATATGGGGATTCCATCCTCAAGGGCATCCAGCTAAAGACGGATACCCAGCGTTACTGCGTGGACAATCACATCGACGTACCGTCGCTGGAGCGTGCCTTTTCCTTGGAGATCGAGAACGATTCCCGCTTCGGCTGCACCGTCACCAAGGGCTATGCCCTCTTGGAGCGCGCCATTGCACGCGGACAGCGCACCGATCATGTGGTGATGGACTTTGGCGGCAACGACTGCGACTTTGACTGGGCTGCCGTGGCGGCGGAACCCGATGCGGAGCATCTGCCCCATACGCCGCTGCCCCTCTTTACGGAGACCTACCGCAAGATCCTTAAGCTCCTCAAGGACAACGGCGTGGGCGCGTTCCTCACGACCCTGCCGCCCATCTTGGCGGAGCGCTACCTCGACTTCATCACCCGCAACGGCCTGTCCCGCGAGAATATCCTCAAGTGGCTGGGCGGGACGGAGACCATCTATCGCTACCAAGAGAATTACTCCCGCGCAGTGGAAGCGCTGGCACGGGAGACCCATACGCCCCTTATCGACCTGCGCGGCGCGTTCCTTGCCGAGCGCCGCATAGACGAGCTGTACTGTGCGGACGGCATCCATCCCAACACGGCGGGGCAAAAGCGCATCACCGAGGCGCTCTGCCGCTTTGTGGGGGACTATCGCAACATGCCCCTGCCCGCAGGCGTGTGACAAAGACGACTTTTCGTCGAGAGGCGGCAAAAAACCTTCCGATAAAAAGTTACGTTCAAGACACATTTAGAAGATGACAAGCCCCTCCGAATGGTGTATAATCCACTTAGTATTAGGTGGAGTATACGCCTTTTTTTACGGAGGCAGTTTATGGCGTTGGAACCGACAAGACCCGCCGCGGCGGCCTACCACGCGCCCATCATGGTCGCGGAGGTGTTGGCGCTTTTGGCGCCCGAAAGGGGCGGCGTGTTCGTCGACGGCACGCTGGGCGGAGGCGGTCACGCGGAGGCGATCCTAAGGGCGCTGCCCATAGACGGCAGGCTGTACGGGATCGACCGCGATGCGGACGCGATCCAAGCGGCGTCGGAACGCCTCAAGCCCTTTGGCGAACGCTTCACCGCGATACGGGGCAATTTTTTCGACATGAAGTCGCTGCTTAGCGAACAAGGCGTTGCGGGCGCAGACGGTATCCTTTTGGATCTGGGCGTGTCCAGCCACCAGCTGGACGAGGCGGAGCGCGGTTTTTCCTACAAGTTAGACGCCCCGCTGGACATGCGCATGGATCAAAACGCGACAAGGACGGCGGCGGCGCTTGTAAACGGAGCGGACGAAGCGGAGCTTTGCCGCATCTTTCGGGACTATGGGGAGGAGCGCTTTGCGGGACGCATCGCGCACGCGCTGTGCCTAAGGCGCCAAGAGCAGCCCTTCACCCGCACGGTGGAGCTGGCGGACGCCATCAAGGCCGCCATCCCCGCAAAGTTTCGCAACGAGCCGCAGCATCCCGCACGGCGCTGCTTTCAGGCGCTGCGCATTGCCGTAAACGGCGAGCTGGACGGCTTGGCGCAGGCCATCACGGACGCGCACGATCTGCTCAAGCCCGGCGGACGAATGGCCGTTTTGAGCTTTCATTCGCTGGAGGATCGCATCGTCAAGACGGCGTTTCGCAGCTTTGAGCAGCCCTGCACCTGCCCAAAGGAGCTGCCCGTGTGCGTGTGCGGCAAGCTGCCCACGGCGCGCATCCTTACGCGCAAGCCCATCGAGGCGGGCGAGGCGGAGCAGGCGGAAAATTCCCGCAGCAGCTGCGCCAAATTGCGCGCCATAGAAAAAGTATTTTCGGCGTAGAACGCGACTTCGACGCATAAGCGTAGAAGAGGACAAAGCTTTACGGAAAGGAGAACGGTATGGAAATTTCCTTTGACGATGAAAAACGCAGCACCAATAAAAGCGTGCAGACGCGCATTTGGGCGCCCACGCACAAGAATGACGAGCTGATCGTGCTGGACGAGGGTTCGCCGCTGCCTACCGTTCGTCCGCAGCCGGGCAGCGAAACGGTGAGCGCACCCGCTCCCGCAGCGCCGCGGCACGACCGCTCGCTTGTACTTTCCCGCATACTGATCCTGCTGTCCGTCTTCATGATGGCGGCAACGGCGATCTTTGCGCTGCGCGGCAACGTGGAGCTGACGGATGTGTACCGTCAGATCAACACCTTGGACGATGATATCGCCGCATACAAGGAGGATATTTCCCAGATCATCAAGCAGCAGAGCGCGTACGATGATTACGGTGCGATCAACGAGACCAATCTGGGCGCGGGCCGCGTGCGCGTCTGGAACAGCAAGGACTAACGGAAAGGAGCGGCCCATTGCCGACGGAAGAACAAAAGCGCAAAAAAAGGCGGGTCAAGCTTTCCTCCGCCAAAAAGAGACTGCTGATCTCCATGGTCGTCTTGGGGATCATGTTTGCTGCGCTCATCGGCAAGCTCAGCTACGAGGTCATCGTAAACGGCGACAGCTACGCCAAGAAGGCCTCCATGCAATGGCAGAGCACCACCTCCATCAAGGCGGATCGCGGCGAGATCCAAGACCGCGACGGCAACGTGCTGGCAAGCAGCTACACGACCTATCAGGTCTGCGCCAACCTGCAGATGATCACGCAGGACGACCGCGAGCGTGTGGCGAACACCTTGGCGGTGCTTCTCGATCTGGACTACGACTCGGTGCTGGCCAAGCTCAACAAGACGAGCAGCGCGGGGCAGCTTTTAAGTCAGGTCAAGATCAAGGATCAGGTCGAGGCGGAGACGATCCAGCTATTTTCGGCGCAGCAGCTGACCAACGAGCTGAGCTACTACGCGGACGTAAAACGAACCTACAGCAGCGGCACCCTGTACAGCCAGCTGTTGGGCTTTACCAACACGGACGGCGCGGGGCAGACGGGGCTGGAGCTGACCTATAACAGCTATTTGGCGGGCACGGACGGCTATCAGGTGACCGACACCGACCGCGACGGCAACACCTTTGCAGGCAGCGAGGAGCAGTATGTTGCCGCCATTCCCGGTGCGGATCTGATCCTCACCACGGACACGCGCATCGAAAACTATCTGGAGAACGCGTTGGAGGAGGCCTGCACGGTCAACAACGCCAAGTACGCCATGGGTCTTGTGATGAATCCGCAGACGGGCGAGATCCTTGCCGCGGCGGGCTATCCCTGCTACGACAACGATGAACCGCCCCGCAGCGATGCAACGGCGCTGCTGGAGCTTGCCAAGCTCCGCGTGGCGACCGACACCTACGAGCCGGGCTCCATCTTCAAGATCATCACGCTTGCCTCCGCACTGGAGAGCGGCGCGGTGACCACCTCCACCCACTTCAACTGCAAAGGCTCCCTGACCGTGGCAGGCGACAGCATCCATTGCTGGAAGACGGCGGGACATGGCAATCAAACGCTGACGCAGGCGGCGGAGAACAGCTGCAACTGCGCCTTCATGTCGATGGCGCTGAAGATCGGCACCCGCGCCTTCTACAACTACATTTACGCCTTCGGCTTTGGCGACAGCACCGCAAGCGGCATCACGGGTGAGACCAGCGGCAGCGTCACGCACATCAAATATGTGCGCGAACCCGATCTGGCGCGCATCGGCTTTGGCCAAAGCATCTCCTGCACGGCGCTGCAGCTTGCCACGGCCGTGTCCGCCGCCATCAACGGGGGCGAGCTGTTGAAGCCCTATATCGTTTCGCAGATCGTCGATCAGGACGGCAACATCCTGCTGCAAAATGGGCGCACCGTCGTGCGCCGCGTCATCTCCGAGGAGACCAGCGCCACCGTGCGCAGCATCCTCACCTCGGTGGTCGAGAACGGCAGCGGCAGGAACGCGCAGGTCTACGGCTACTCCGTGGGCGGCAAGACGGGCACCTCGCAGAAGTACGAGGACGACGGCAGCGTCTCCTCCACCAAGCTGATCGCCTCCTTCGTGGGCTTTGCGCCTGCGGACGATCCGCAGTATCTTTGCATCATCGTCGTTGACGAACCGCAGATCCCCGTGGTCTACGGCAGCACCGTGGCGGCGCCCTTTGTGCAGATGGTGCTCAACAGCGTCTTGGGCGACAGCGGCATTGCGCCCGACAAGAACAACGAGGCCGTCATCGTGCCCGACACGACGGGGCTGAGCGTCACGGACGCGGCCAAGCTGCTGCGCGACAGCGGCCTAACGGCCACCTACATGGAGGACGAAGCCTCCGCAAGCGTGCAGCGGCAGGCGCCCGCAGCGGGTACCGTGGTCGTGAAGGGCTCGGACGTCATCCTCTACACGGCTTGGACGACCGTGCGCGCCGAGGACGAGACCATCACCTACACCACCATGCCCGATATCATCGGCAAGACCCGTCTGAACGCCATGGACGCGCTCATAAAGGCGGGACTTACCATGGAGTACGACCGCACGCAAAGCGCAGGGGTCGTCACCTTCACGCAGTATGCCGAGGGGACACAGCTGCCCGTTGGCACGACCGTGCAGGTGGGCTTTACCTATACGCCCACCGATTAGCGCGCTGCGCGGTACGGAGCGGAGGAACTATCGAAAACAGCGGCAAGCGGCGCTTGCCTTTTGAATGGGGGAACACTATGCGTTTATCCGAAATTGCCGCCGCGCTTGGGATCGCCTGCGTGGGCGGCGACACGGAGATCACCTCCGTGGATTACGATTCCCGCGCCGTGCAGGCGGGCAGCCTGTTCTGCTGCGTGCGTGGGCTCAAGAGCGACGGACACGATTTTGCGGCGCAGGCCGCGGCGCAGGGGGCAAGAGCGCTCCTATGCGAGCATCCGCTGCCCGTGGCGCTGCCGCAGCTCGTTGTCCCCGACGCCCGCAAGGGCATGGCGGAGGCGGCGGCCTGCTTTTATCGTCACCCTGAGCGCGAGCTGCATCTATTGGGCGTGACGGGTACCAACGGCAAGACCAGCACCACCTACATGGTCAAGGCCATTGCGGAGGAGGCGGGGCTGAAGGTGGGGCTGATCGGCACCATCCACAACCTCATCGGCGACGAGGTCTGCGCCACGGGGCGCACCACGCCCGAATCGGTCGATCTGTTTGCGCTCTTACGGCGCATGGCGGATGCGGGCTGCCGCCTTGTGGTGATGGAGGTATCCTCCCACGCGTTGGCCCAGGATCGCGTACACGGCCTGCAGTTCGATGCGGCGCTGTTTACAAACCTTACGCAGGATCATCTGGACTACCACAAGACCTTTGAAAACTATCTGGCCGCCAAGAAGCGTCTGTTCTATCAAACGGGCATAGCCATCGTGAATGCCGACGATCCCGCCGCCTCCAAGATCGCGGAGGGACTGCCCTGCCCCGTGCATACCATCGGCATCACGGAGGTGGGGGAGTATCGCGCTTCCGCCATCGACGTGACCACGGCGGGGGTGCGCTTTCATCTGCACACGCCCTATGGCGACTGTCCCATCGCGCTGCACATCTCGGGTCTGTTTTCGGTGTACAACGCCATGGGCGCGGCGGCGCTCTGCCTGAGCGTGGGCTTGGAGCTCAAGGAGGTCAAGGCGGGACTGGAGAAGCTCAAGGGCGTTGCGGGTCGTCTGCAGCGCGTGGACAGCAAGGGCAAGCCCTTCTCCGTCTATGTGGATTATGCCCACACGCCCGATGCGTTGGACAATGTTTTAAGAACGGCAAGGGAGTTTGCCAAGGGCCGCGTCATCAGCGTGTTCGGCTGCGGCGGCGACCGTGACCGCGCCAAGCGTCCGCAGATGGGCGAGATCGGCGGCAGGCTGTCCGACTTTGTGGTCGTCACCAGCGACAATCCCCGCACGGAGGAGCCGGAAAGCATCGTCCGCGCCGTGGAGGAGGGGGTCAAGCGCACGGGTACGCCCTATGTAGCCATCGTGGATCGGCAGGAGGGCATACGGTATGCACTGGAGCACGCCAAGGCAGAGGATGTGATCGTCGTGGCGGGCAAGGGACATGAGGACTATCAGGAGATCAACGGCGTCAAGCATCACTTTGACGACCGCGAGATCGTAGAAGCAATATTGGAGGGGAAGCGCTGACATGCAGTTGGTACAAAGGATCATTCTTGCGCTCCTTGTCTCCTTCGGACTTGCGGCGCTGCTGGGACCGATCGTCCTACCGCTGCTCAAGAAACTGAAGCTGGGACAGAACGTGCGGCAGGAGGGGCCGCAGAGCCACCTGAGCAAGCAGGGAACGCCCACGATGGGCGGGATCATCCTGGCGGCTGCGCTGGCGGCGAGCCTGTTGCTGTTTGCCGCCGACGACTATACGACCGCGCTGCCTGCGTTGGTGGCGGCGCTGCTGTTTGGGCTTATCGGCTTCTTGGACGACTTTATCAAGGTGGCAAAGCATCGCTCCTTGGGGCTTCGGGCTTGGCAAAAGATCGTCCTGCAGTTTGGCTTTGCGCTGCTTACGGCGCTGTGGCTGTACAACAGCCCCGCAGTGGGCTCCAAGCTGTACCTGCCGCTGTTCCATGTGGAGTGGGATCTGGGTGTGTTCTATGTTCCCTTTGCCATGTTCATCCTCATCGGCACGGTGAACGCCGTGAACCTGACAGACGGACTGGACGGGCTTGCGTCCACGGTGACGATGATCTACGCAGGCGCTATGGCGATCCTCCTTGTGGTCGTCACCGAGCTGCCCACCAATCCCCTGCTCACGGCGGAGGGCAGCGGGCTTAGCGGCATGGGCGTGTTCTGCGCATCGCTCTGCGGCGCGTGCATGGGCTTTTTGATCAAGAACGCCTATCCCGCCAAGGTGTTCATGGGGGACACAGGCTCCTTCCTGCTGGGCGGGAGCGTAGCCATGATCGCGCTTGCGACGCGTTCGGCGCTGGTGCTGCCCCTGATGGGCTTCTGCTATGTCGGCTCGGCGCTGTCGGTCATCATTCAGGTGGGCAGCTACAAGCTGCGCAACAAGAAGCGGGTGTTCAAGATGGCGCCCATTCATCATCACTTCGAGCTTTGCGGCATTGCAGAGCCGAAGATCGTAGCAATGTACGGCGTGACGACGGCGCTCTTGTGTGCGCTGGCCATCCTGCTGTATACGATATAACGGAGGCTAATCATGACGGCAAACAAGCAAAAGACGGCTCTGATCGTGGGCATGGCCAAGAGCGGCATCGCCTCGGCGCGCCTGCTGTACGAGTTGGGCTATCGCGTCATCATCAACGACATCAAGCCCGAGATCAAGGGTCTGTTCGAGCAGCTCAACGGCATCGCCTACGAGGTCAAGCTGGGCGCAAACCCCATGGACATCTTGGACGATGTGGATCTGCTCGTCCCCAGTCCCATCATTCCCCTGTCGCGTCCCTTCATCGTGGAGGCAAGGCGGCGCGGGATCGAGGTCATCTCGGAGATCGAGTTAGGCTATCGCCACGCCAAGGCGGACTTCGTGTGCATCACAGGCACCAACGGCAAGACCACCTGCACGGCGCTGACGGGGGAGCTGTTCAAGGCGAGCGGCCGAAAGACCTTTGTGCTGGGCAACATCGGCGTAGCCATCTCGGCGCACGCAATGGAGACGGAGAAGGGCGACGTCATCGTGGCGGAGACCGCCGCGCTGCAGCTGGAGGGCTGCAGCAGCTTTCACGCCGTGGCGGCGGGCGTGTGCAACATCACACCCGACCACTTGGATCACTTCGGTACCATGGAAAACTACATTGCCGCCAAGGCGAAGATCTTGGACAACCAGACCGAGAGCGACTATGCCGTGCTGAACTACGACGATCCCGTGGTCCGCGGCTTTGCATCGCGCACCCCCGCGCATAAGCTCTACTTCTCGCGCCAAGGCGAGGTGCCCGTCGGCGTCTGCGTCCGCGAGGGCAAGATGGTCTATCGTCTTTGCGAGCAGGACGCGTGGCAGACGCTCATGCCCTGCTCCGAGCTGCGCATCCTTGGCGGACACAACTTGGAGAACGCCATGCTCTGCGCACTGCTGGCGCTGTCGCAGGGGATAGAGCCTGCGACGATACGCCGCGTGTTCCGCGACTTTGCAGGCGTGGAGCATCGCATCGAGTCCGTCTGTGAGCGCGGCGGCGTGGAGTACATCAACGATTCCAAGGGCACCAACCCCGCCTCCACCATTCGCGCCATCGAGGCGATGCAAAAGCCCACCGTCCTCATTTTGGGCGGCTTCGACAAGCATGGCGAGTTCGACGAGCTGTTCCGCGCGTTCACGCCGAACATCAAGGCCTGCGTGCTGCTGGGCGCTACGGCGCAAAAAATCCTCAAGGCGGCGGAGGACGCGGGCTATGCGGACGCGTGCCACATGGCGGACGGTTTCCGCGACGCCGTGGACATGGCGCGGGATCTGGCGTCCCCGGGCGATGCGGTGCTGCTCAGTCCCGCCTGCGCAAGCTGGGACATGTTCGACAATTTCGAGCAGCGCGGCCGCGTGTTCAAAGACATCGTAAGGGAGTATGATTAACGAATGGAAGATATCGCTGTCCGCAAAACTGCAAAGCCCGTTCAAAGTGCGCGCCGTCTCCACCTCCCCAAGCTAAGGGGGCGGTCGGACTTTGTGCTGCTGCTTTTGATCACCGCGCTCTGTGCGTTCGGACTGGTGATGGTCTTCTCCGCAAGCTACTATTACGCCTCGCACAACGTCTCCACCTGCCATAACGACGGGTACTACTACCTCAAGCGGCAGCTGCTGTACTTGGCGATCGGCTATCCGACCATGCTCATCATCTCCCTGATCGACTATCGCAAGCTGGATAAGATCAGCTGGCTGTTCATCCTCATCTCGGTGGGACTGCTTGTGGCGGTGCTGCTCTTTGGACAGGAAAAAAACGGCGGCAGGCGCTGGCTCAACTTGGCGGGTCTGTCCATTCAGCCCTCCGAGGTGGCCAAATTCGGCATGATGTTCTGCATGTGCTCGTTCATGGCAAAACGACGAGAGCGCATGAAGGACTTTAAGACGGGCATTCTGCCCATGCTCTTTGTCATCGGCGTTGTCTGCGGTCTTATTATGTTGCAGCCCAACATGTCCATGGCCGTTATCGTGGGCGTGATGGGCGTGGTGCTGCTGTATCTGGGCGGCTGCAACCTGCGCTTCTTGGTGTTCATCGGCGCGGCAGGCGTTATTCTGTTCCTGCTGCTGGCGTTTGCGGCGGACTATCGATCCAGCCGCATGACCACCTTCCTAAATCCGTGGAGCGATCCGCAGGGCGACGGCTATCAGCTTTGTCAGTCCTACTACGCCATCGGCTCGGGCGGACTGTTCGGCAAGGGACTGAACAACAGCTATCAAAAGCTGCTGTACATGGTCTACGGCGAGAGCGACTTCATCTTTGCCATCCTCTGCGAGGAGTTCGGCCTTGTGGGCGGCGCGCTCGTCATCCTTGCCTACGGCGCGATCGTCTATCGCGGGATGCGCGTGTCCCTGCGCTGCAAGAACCGCTTCGGCAGTCTGCTTGCCGCAGGTATCTCCATCGTGTTTGGATTTCAGGTGTTTGTCAACGTGGGCGTGGTCGTGGGACTGCTGCCCACCACGGGGCAGGCGCTGCCGTTTATTTCGGCGGGAGGTACGTCACTGCTGATCTTCCTTGCCGCCATGGGCGTGCTGCTCAATATCTCCCGCGACCTCGACATGGCATAAGGCTTCGCCAAGCGCGGCACATCCCCTTGCACCCCCGCATAGGATAGGGTATGCCGGTTGTGGGGAGGGCGCATGTCGAAGCTCATCGTGTCGGGGGGAAGGTCATTGAACGGCGAGGTGCGCGTTCACGGTTCCAAGAATGCGGCGCTGCCCATCTTGGCGGCTACGCTGCTGGTGGAGGAGCCTGTTCGCTTGACGAACTGTCCGCGCCTCAGGGATGTGGACAATATGCTGTCCATCTTGGAGGCGTTGGGCTGTCGCTATAGCTGGGAGGGCGACACGCTCACCGTGGATGCGGGCAGCGCGGCGGGCTATGAGCTGCCCGAGCAGCTCAGCAAGGAGCTGCGCTCCAGTATCTTTCTGTTGGGATCGGTGCTGGCGCGCTTTTCCAAGGCAAGAGCGACCTATCCCGGCGGCTGCGAGATCGGCATCCGCCCCATCGACCTGCATCTGGCGGGGCTCAAGCAGTTGGGCGTCAAGGTGCGGGAGGAGGGGGGCTACATCCATTGCAGCAGTGAGCGCTTGGTCGGCGCCACGGTCTGCTTGGACTATCCCAGCGTGGGCGCAACGGAAAACATCATGCTTGCCGCCACCCATGCCGAGGGCGAGACCACCATCGAAAATGCCGCCAAGGAGCCGGAGATAGGCGATCTGCAGGGCTTTTTGAACGCCTGCGGCTTTCGGGTGCGCGGTGCGGGCAGCTCCACCATCGTCATAACAGGCGGGGGAAAGGGGCGGGGCGCACAGTATCGCATCATGCCAGACCGCATCGTGGCGGGTACGCTGCTGACGGCAGGCGCCATTGCAGGCGGGCAGATCTCCGTAACGGACGCTCCCCGCGAACAGCTCGTCTCCGTGCTGGAGAAGCTGCGGCAGGCGGGCTGCGACATCAGGGAGGAGGCGCAACGCGTCACCCTGACGGCGCCGCTGCGTCCAAGGGAACTGCCGCGGGTAGACACCATGCCCTATCCGGGCTTTCCCACGGATATGCAGGCACAGCTTTTCGCGCTGTGCAGCGTTGCGGAGGGCACGAGCTGCATTGCCGAGAACGTGTTTGAAAACCGCTTCAAGCATGCGCAGGAGCTGCGCCGCTTGGGCGGACGCAACACCATCCATGGGCGCACCGCCATCGTCTACGGCGTGCCGCGCCTGACGGGAGCCACCGTCACGGCGCACGATCTGCGCGGGGGAGCGGCGCTCCTCTTGGCGGGTCTCAAGGCCGAGGGCGAGACCGTGGTGGAGCGCGCAGAGCTGATCGACCGCGGCTATCTGGATCCCGTGGGGCTGCTTGGCGCATTGGGCGCGAGCCTGCGCCGCACAGAGGACTGAATCGACAAAATGGGGCGTTTGCCCTGAAAGGATATAGGTTTGAGCCGTACACCCGAAAAGCCCGTCAGGATCCTGACGGACGAAAAAGATCGGAAAAGGAGCGCCGCGCCCCGTTGGAAGGAGGAGCGTCACCCCTTTCTCTCCTTTTTGGGCATAACCATCCGCTACTACGACGAGGAGGAGGACGCTCTTGCAGCTCCCCCACAGGGGAAGCGCAGCAAGGCGGGGGAGGACTATCCCCGCGCCGAGCGCGTCACGGCGGACAAGCCCCGCACCGAACGCGTCACAGCGGACAAGCCCCGCGCCGAACGCGTCACAGCGGACAAGCCCCGCGCCGAGCGTACAACGGAGGATAAGCCCCGCACCGAACGCGCAGCGGTGGACTATTCCCGCGCCGAGCGTACAACGGAGGATAAGCCCCGCACCGAACGCGCAGCGGTGGACTATTCCCGCGCCGAACACGTCACAGCGGACAAGCCGCACACCGAGAGCAAGGATGAGGAGCAAACGCAAGCGCCGCGCCGCCGCACGGCGGAGCAGGCAGCTTCTGCTTATCGTCATACGCCCCCGACCCGTGCCGCGCATCTGCCGACCCGCGAACATATCATCACCCCGGAGAGCCTTCGTACTAACGCTGCGGACAGATTCCAGCCCCCCGCCGATGAAACCACCGACCGTAGGGGCGGATATCATCCGCCCGCCGACGCCGTGTCCGACCGCAAAGGCGTATCCAATTCCTCTGCCGATGGATCCATCGACCGTAGGGGCGTATCCCATTCGCCCGCCGAAACCGCGTCTGTCCGTAGGGGCGGATATCATCCGCCCGCCGAAGATACGACAACGGACAAGCCCCGCACCGAGCGCGTGACCCCCGATCGTACAACGGAGGATAAGCCCTGCACCGAGCGCGTGACCCCCGACCGCGATCCGCAGGCCAAGCCTGTGCAGGGCGGCGCGGCCAAACGGCAAAACACGGCGCTTCCCGTTGAAAAGATCGTCTTGCCAAGGGCAAACGACCCGATGGACGAGGCACGGGAAAGCTTGGAAACGGGCAAGCCGAAGCACAAGCAGGTGCACACGGACGAAGCGGAGGCAAAGCCGTCACAGGCAAACAGCCATGCCGCCGCCGTTGCAGCAGCCGAGGCTGCCGCCCGTGAGGCGGACGCCGCCGTTCCCGCAAAGCCCCTTGTGCATGCGGTCAAGCCCATCGATCTGTTTGCCGAGGATGAGCCTGAAAGCGATGAGCTTGCTGAAAATGTGAAGGCTGCGCCCGATGACGCAGACGCGGTGGCAGCCATGGCGGACGCGTTCCGTTTCGACCGTTACGGCCGACGCATCCGCGACCCCAAGGATCGCCGCAGGAACGCCGCTTACGGACGGCGCAAGCACGCCAAGAAGGCGTCCACCATCTTGGTGCAGCAGGACACCACGGCGCAGCGCGAGCTGACCGAGGCGCAACAGCGTGCAGCGGAGCGGGACGCGCAGCGGCGCAAGCAGCTTCGCATCGAGGAGGCGCGGCGGCGCGAGGAGCGTCGTGCCAAGAACCGCCGCCTGCTCTCCGTGCTGTCGGTGCTGGCAGGCCTATTGATCGTGCTGGCGCTGCTGCTGTATTTCAGCCTGCGCATCACGGACGTCAACGTGACGGGGGATCTGACGCGCTACACCGCGGCGGAGCTGATCGACAAGTCGGGCGTGGTCTTGGGCAAGTACATCCTTGCGCAGGATCTTAGCGCGGCCGAGTCGCGGCTCAACGACGACGCCTACCTGCAGGCAACGGTGCAGTACGTTTTTCCCAATCAGGTGCAGATCACCGTTACCGAGCGCAAGGAGGCCGCCGCCGTGCTGTGGGGGCCGAGCGATGAGTACATTGCCGTCATCGACGGGACGGGCATGGTGCTAAAGTCTCGTGCCGAGGACGCGGGGACGCTGCTGCGGGTGCTGAATCTGGAGGTCACCAGCGTGACCGAACGGCAGCGCCTGGGCGACAGCGCCAACGAGCAGCTTGCAAGTCTGTTGGACGTACTGGATAAGCTGAGCGAGTACGGCCTTGACGACCGCGGCAGCAGCGACCGCCTTGCCTCGCTGGACATGGGCGAGCCGATGAGCATGAGCCTGTACACGGCGTCGGGCTATCGCATCGAGCTGGGCGACAGCAACGATCTGGACATCAAGTGCCGCCGCCTGTCCACCTACTGGGACCGCATCATGAGCACGGCCGCAAGCTACTCCTCATCGAGCGTGACCATCTACCTGTACGGCAAGAGCGGCGTGATCGTTTCGCCGCACGAGCCGGGCTATGTGGACAGCGGGGACAACACCCTGCTGCCGGGTTCGACGGATCAGCCAAGCTCTACGGACAACGTGCTGGATCCCTCGCAAACGCAGGCGCCGCAGCCGTCGGACGCCTATGGTACGCCGCTGCCGACGGACACGCCCGCCCCATCTAATGTGCCCTATGCAAGCGACCCCTTCACGGGCTGAGGATGGGTCAACACCCTGTTTATTGCATAAAACCGCGCTTCGGCACGGTTTTTTTGCGCTTTTTTCTTGAAAAATGCAAGACGCTGTGCTAACGTATAGGAAGTGATCGAGAACGCGAGGTGAACTTGCATGAAGATACAAAAGTCCTCGGAGGACTATCTGGAGGCCATGCTGATGATGCGCGAGCAGCACGGCTACATTCGCTCCATCGACATTGCCGAGGCGTTGGGCGTGACCAAGCCCAGCGTGAGCTATGCCACCAAGCGCCTCAGGGAGAACGGCTACATCACCATGGACAAGGACAGCTGCATCGGCCTGACCGATGCGGGACGCGAGATCGCGGAGCGCATCTACGAGCGGCACAGACTGCTGACGGCGTTTTTTGTGCAGCTGGGGGTGGATCCCGCCATCGCCCGCGAGGACGCCTGCAAGGTGGAGCACGACCTGAGCCCCGAGACCTTTGACGCCCTTTGTAAGCACGCTAAGATCAAGCGGACGGGTACGGTATGAGCGCGGGTCTTACGCTGACGACGGGGCTTGCCCTGCCCCTGCTTGGCACGACCTTGGGCGCGGCGCTGGTGTTCTTCCTGCGCGGCGCGATGAAGCCCCGCTTGGAGAAGGCGCTCTTGGGCTTTGCCTCCGGCGTGATGATCGCGGCGGCCTTTTTTTCGCTGCTGCTGCCCGCCATCGAGATGGCGGAGGCGTCGGGCACGATCGCGTGGATCCCCGCGGCGGTCGGCTTCCTTGTGGGCATGGGCTTTTTGCTGCTTTTAGACAGCCTGATCCCCCATCTGCATCTGAATGCCGACGCGCCCGAAGGCCGTCCGAGCGGCCTTAGCAAGTCCCTGATGCTCATTTTGGCGGTGACGCTGCATAATCTCCCGGAGGGTATGGCGGTGGGCGTGGTGCTTGCGGGCTTTCTTTCGGGTAACGGAACCATCAGCGCGGTGGGCGCGTTGACGCTTGCCGCGGGCATCGCCATTCAAAATTTCCCGGAGGGCGCGATCATCTCCCTGCCCTTGGTGGGCAGCGGCATGACCAAGAAGCGCTCCTTTTTGTACGGTTTCCTCTCGGGCGTGGTGGAGCCTGTGGGCGCGGTGCTCACCATCCTTCTGACGAGCCTGCTCACGCCCATCCTGCCCTACATCCTGTCCTTTGCGGCAGGCGCCATGCTCTATGTGGTGGTGGAGGAGCTGATCCCCGAAGCGCAGGCGGGCGAGCATACGAACATCGGCACCATCGGCGTGGCGCTGGGCTTCGCCCTGATGCTTGTATTGGACGTGGCGCTGGGCTGAGCGCAATAACGCGCCGGGCTGAGCGGCAGCGTCCGTTGAACCAAAAAAGGGTTCTATGTCAATAGTTGGGGTAGTGTGAATGTTAAGTAGCACAGGGAGCCATCCGCGAG
>CAZBBX010000019.1:0-41917 GCA_964490325.1 uncultured Oscillospiraceae bacterium | reverse complement strand
TTTCGAAGCGCCATAGTCAGCGCTTTGCCGCTTGGCGGATGTTTCCGAAGCATCATAGTCCGCGCTTTGCCGCTTGGCACTTGCGTCCGAAGCGCCGCAGTCTCTGCCTTGCCGCCTATTGGGCGTTTCCGCAGCATTGCATTCAGCGTTCTGCCACCTAACGGACGTTTCCGAAGCGCCATAGTCCGCGCTTTGCCGCCGATTGGGTTTATCCGCAGCACCATAGTCCGTGTCTTGCCACTTTGCGGAGGCGCCCGAAGCGCCATAGTCCGCGCTTTGCCGCTTGGCGGGTGCGTCCGCAGCACCGTAGTCCGTGCTTTGCCGCTTTGCGGAGGCGCCCGAAGCGCCATAGTCCGCGCTTTGCCGCTTTGCGGAGGCGCCCGAAGCGCCATAGTCCGCGCTTTGCCGCTTTGCGGAGGCGCCCGAAGCATCATAGTCCGCGCTTTGCCGCTTGACGGATGTTTTCGAAGCGCCATAGTCAGCGCTTTGCCGCTTGGCGGATGTTTCCGAAGCATCAAAGGCTGTGCTTTTCCGCCCGAGGGGTGCGTCTGCGGCGTTTCCATCGGCAGGGCGCTGCCTTGCCGCCGCGCCTGTCTTGTTCGGATCGGCGGCTTTCCGCTTGGTGGGGGACTCGGCGACCCTTCGCACTTGCTGCAAGCGTTCGCTTGTGCGCAGCAGCGCATCCACGCCATCGCGCCACGCATCGCTTGCGTTGGAAGCGGCGCCGCTTGGCGTTGCCGCGGAGGGAGCGGCTTTGCGCTGACGGGGCGATTCCCTGTACGGAGGAAATTGCTGCGTTTCCAGCTCGTCAAACAACGCCCCTGCGCGCCGCAGCAACTCGGAAAAGGAAGCGGTCTGTGCCGCCGTTGCGGAGACGTCGTCGGAGAAGGTTTCTTCTTGATCGTCCGCCCCCTCTTCTTCATTGTCTGCTTCACCTTCCCCCTTCGCCTGCGGGTTGGGCGCCGCTTCTTTAGCAGCTTCCTCATTCCCGTCGGACGGTGCATCGCTCTCCGCAGAGGGGCGGACGGTCTCTGGTGTGCCGTTCTCACAGGGGCAAGTCGCCTCCTGCGGGTCGTTCTCACAAGGGCAAGTCGGCTGCTGCGGCGCGTTGTCACAAGGGCAGGTCGGCTCCTGCAGGATGGTTTCGCAAGGGCAGGGTTGCTCCTGCGGGTCGTTCTCACAGGGACAAGTCGGCTCCTGCGGCGCGTTGTCACAAGAACAGGTCGGTTCCTGCAGGATGGTTTCGCAAGGGCAGGGTTGCTCTTGCAGGTCGTTCTCACAGGGACAAGTCGGCTCCTGCGGCGCGTTGTCACAAGAACAGGTCGGTTCCTGCGGGGCGATCTCACAAGGGCAGGGCTGCTTCTGCATGGTATTCTCATCAAAACAGCACACGCGGGACGGCTCCTCCTCTTGCGGAATGGCTTCGGTCGGGACAGCAGCGCTTGCGGGTACGGGTTTTATCGGCGCGGAAGCGCTTACAGCAGCAGTCGGGACGGAGACCTTCGCACTTAGGGGCGGGGCTTCGGTCGGGACAGCAGCTCTTGCAGGGACAGTCGGCGCGGAAGCGCGTACACTTGCGGGGACAGCTTCGGTCGGTTCTTGGGAGCTTGCCGCTGCGGCCGTGCGCTTGTCAAGCGGAACGGCGACCGTGGGTCTCGGCTCCGATCTTGCAAGCAGCCTTGCGCGCAGCGCGGCGGGGGGCGGGGCGTCGTCCGTCAGGCGGGCATAGGCATAGATCGCGCCATCGCGCAGCGCCATAACGGCATACGCCTCCTTGGGAAGCGAGCAGGGGACGTCGGGACGCAGCGGCGCGGTGAAATTTGCGCCGAGCCAGTAACAAGAAACGTCGGTCGTTTCGACAAGCGTCAGCTCCGCCGTGCCATCGCGCAGGCTGACGCGTCCGCGCAAAGCGCCGTTTGTTGCCTTCATGGGCCAGTAATTCAACATGAAAAATCACCTCGTGCTATTGTATCCGCGAAAAATTCATAGTATGATACCAATGGTTCCTTAGGAGGTACTGACTATGTCGATCTGGCTTGCCCTTTTGCTGGGCGTCGTACAGGGGCTGTGCGAGTTTTTGCCCGTGTCCAGCTCCGGCCATCTGCTGCTTTTGTCCAAGCTCTTTGGCGTGGACGGGAACGCAGGCGGTGCATTTTTCACCGTTATGCTGCATGTGGCGACCCTCATTGCGGTCGTGATCGTCTATCGCAAGACGCTGTGGGAGCTGATCCGTCATCCCATACAGAAGACGGTGGGCTACATCATCCTTGCCACCGTTCCCACGGTGCTCATCGCGCTGCTGTTCAAGAAGGTCGAGCCCTTCAGCAGCTTTTACGCCTCGGCCGAGGGCGGTTCGCTTTTGGGCGTGAGCTTTTTACTCACGGCGCTGCTGCTGACGCTTTGCGACTGGGCGGCTTCGCTGCCGCGGCGCAAGACGCCCCTTAAAGAAATGCGTCTGCCGCAGGCTGTGGCGGTGGGCTGTATGCAGGCCGTGGGCGTGCTGCCGGGCGTGTCGCGCAGCGGCTCCACCATTGCGGGGGCCTTGTTTTCGGGGCTGGATCGCAAGGCGGCTGCGGATTTCTCCTTCCTCCTGTCCATTCCCGCCATTTTGGGCGGCGCGGTACTGGAGGTCAAGGACGTCATTGAGGCGGGCAGCATCGGCGTATCCATTCCCGCGCTGCTGGTGGGCATGGCGGCTGCGGGCGTGACGGGCTACTTTGCGGTGCGCTTCATGCTGCGCCTCATCACCAAGCGCCGTCTGTGGGGCTTTGCCGTCTATACGGGGCTGTTGGGCGTGGCGGTGATCGTCATGCAGCTTTTGAACATACTGTAAGGAGGACTTCATGCGACTGGACAAATACCTAAAGATCTCCCGCATCATCAAGCGGCGCACGGTCGCCAACGAGGCCGCGGGCGCGGGACGCATCAGCGTCAACGGCAAGCTTGGAAAGCCCGCCACGGATGTCAATCCCGGGGACGAGCTGGACATACTGCTTGGCGGCAAACACCTGATCGTCCGCGTCGAGTCCACCCCCGCCGTGGTGCGCAAGGAGGACGCCGACCGCCTGTATACGGTCATTTCGGGCTGATGCGCCGCGCAGCGATCCTGCTCATGGCGGGCAGCTCTGCGCGCATGGGCTTTGACAAGCTGTTCACGCCGCTTGCGGGGATCTGTCCCGCCAAGCGCAGCTTGGACGCGCTTGTCACGGGGGGCGCGGAAACGGTGCTGCTCGTGACAAGTCCCCAAAATCGCGCTCTTGCGGAGGCGCTGCCCTGCCCCGTTCCCATAGGTGTCGTGACGGGAGGCGCCGCAAGGTCGGATTCCGTTCGCGCCGCGCTTCGGTCGGACGCCTTTTTGTGGCAGGCGGACGACCTTGTGCTCATCCACGACGCTGCGCGCTGCCTGACGCCGCCTGCGCTCATCCGCGCCTGCTTTGACGCCGCTCTTGCCTATGGCAGCGGCGTGGCTGCGCTGCCCCTTGCCGACACGGTACTGGAGGATACCCCTTCGGGCGTGATCGCGCTGCCGCGGGAGCAACTTCTCCGCACCCAAACGCCGCAGGCCTTTTCCTATGCAAAAATTTCGGCAGCATACGGCAAGGATGCCTCCGCCGCCACCGACGATGCCACGCTGTATGCCGCCCTGTACGGCGCGCCCCACTTTGTGACGGGCAGCGAGCAGGCAAGAAAGCTCACCACGGCGGAGGATTGGGTGTGGGCTTCGGCGTCTTTGGCAGGGGAAAGCCGCCGCTGCGGCACGGGCTTCGACACGCACCGCTTGGTCGAGGGACGAAGGCTCCTATTGGGCGGGGTGGAGATCCCGTTTGAAAAGGGTCTGTTGGGACACTCGGATGCGGATGTGCTGCTGCACGCGCTCATGGACGCGCTGCTGGGCGCCTGCAATTTGGGCGACATCGGCTGGCAATTTCCCGACAGCGACCCACGCTATCTGGACGCGGACAGCCGCGAGCTTACCAAGCGCTGCGTGTGCTTGGCGCGGGAGGCGGGCTTTGCTCCCGTCTATGCCGACGCGACCGTCCTTGCCGAGCGACCCCGCCTTGCTCCCTATCGGGACGCGATCAAAAGAAGCATTGCGGATGCATTGGGACTTGCGCCCACGGCGGTCTCCGTCAAGGCGACCACCACCGAGGGCATGAACGACGAGGGGCGGGGACTGTGCATCTCCGCGCAGGCCATCGTGACGGTGTGCCGCATCGCCCCGCAGCCGTAACGGTAATATTGACTACAAAGCCCCCGCAACCCCGACCACACAAAAAGAGCCGCAGTTTGGGAAGTTCCCCAGACGGTATAAAGCCCGCAACCGCAACGGCAGCCTTGACGGTATAAAGCCTCGCGCAGCCTTGACCACAACAAAAAGAGCCGCAGCTTGGGAAGTTCCCCTTGCTGCGGCTCTTATTCGCTTCCTGCGGGAGCGCCTGTGAGCAAAGTGCGCATAGACAGCGATTCTCGATCGCCGACGCCGCGACTTTGCTTATACGGCGGTCTGCGCCAAGGCGGGGTGTGGCTTTGCTCCAAAGCTTTTGATAGCTTTCCTTGTATCTTGTGCTGTAATCAAAAATTCCGTTACTATAGCTGTTCGCGGATGCAGAGTGGGGTGAAATCGAGTTGATCGGCGGCCACAAAGCGGTAGTTGACGCCCTCATACACGCCCTCGAAGGGCGGATGCGCCGCCACGCCGTGCAGATGGCCGTATACAGCGGTATCCACGGAGGTCTCCGATAGCCGCTCACAAAACTCGGTGGCCTTGCCCTGCTCGGAGAAGGGCGGGTAGTGCAGCATGGCGATGGCGGGGGCGTCCTTTGGCAGGGCGGCAAGCGACAGCGACAGGCGGATCAGCTCCCGTTGATAGAGCTTGCGGTCGTCGCTTTCGGAAAAGCCTGCGTGCAGGGGACTCGTCCAGCCGCGTGTGCCGCAGACGGCAAGTCCGTGAAAAAGGAAGGCGTCGTTTTGCAGCGCATGGACGTTTGGCGGCAGAGCGGCGCGCAGGCGGGTATAGCTCGACCACCAGTAATCGTGGTTGCCGCGCAGCAGCAGCTTTTCGCCGTTCAGCCGCGCTAAAAATTCCAGATCGGGCAGCGCGTCCTTGAGGTACATCGCCCAGCTGATGTCGCCGGGGATGAGGACAAGGTCGCCCTCACGGACGGTGCTTTGCCAATGATCCGCCAAGCGTTCGGCGTGGTGTTCCCAGCGCGCACCAAACACATCCATCGCTTTGTTGGGCGTGGCGAAGGACAGATGGACGTCCGCGATGGCATACACCGCGGGCAAAGTTATTCCTCGCTCTCGTCGTCGGGGACGTCTACGATGCCTTCCTCCAGCAGCTCGGCCTCGTGCAGCTTATCGGCGGCAAGCTCCAGATCGGCCTGCCGCTTCTGCTCGGCAAGGCAGCTTTCGCACAGCTCCTGTCCGGGGACGGCAGGCTCCTCGCCGCACTCGGAGCACAGCAGGGGCTCCTCGCTCGTCACGGGGACGCGGCGCTTCATCTCGGCGGCGCAGACATGGCAGATGACCTCGCCGGGCCTCAGATAGTTCAGCTCGCAGTGGGGACATTTCTTCAGCGGCATATCGAATACCTCGGTTCTTTTTTCGTATCATATGGCCGCGGTGCGGCGCTTGTGTCTTTTGTTATTCCAGCGGCTATTCGTCCGACACGGTCGTGCGCAGGGACTGTGCCACGGCGTCGTCGACCACGTCCGAAATGCGCTTAAGGAGCGCCGCGCAGCCCTCCCCCGTTTCGGCGGAGACAGGCAGAGCATAGGGCGGGGCGCCCAGTGCCTTGGCGCAGGCGTTTGCGGCGGCGGCACGTTTTGAGCGCGTGAGCTTGTCGGCCTTGGTCGCCACCAGCGTGTAGGGGATGCCGTAATACAGCAGGTAGCGGAACATCATCCGATCGTGCTCGGTCGGGTCATGACGAATGTCGATCAACAGGATCAGATGCGTCACGCGGCCGCTGCCCAAGTAGCGCTCCATCAGCTCGCCCCAGCCCTGCTGCTCCCGCTTGGAAGCCTTGGCAAAGCCGTACCCCGGCAGATCCACCAGATAGAAGCGGGTGCTAAGGTCGAACCCCGCGTCAAAGTAGTTGATCAGCCGCGTCTTGCCCGGCTGCTGCGAGGTGCGCGCCAGCTTACCGTTCTTTGCAAGGGCGTTGATGAGGCTGCTCTTGCCCACGTTGCTTTTTCCGACGATGGCGATCTCGCACACGCGAGGCGCGGGACAAAAGGAAAGATCACCCGCGCTGGTGACGAACGCCGTGCGTCGAAGGATCCTTTCCTCGTCCATACTTGAACCGCCGTTTCCTAAACATATTATGTAGGAAAGTATACTTGCATTTTTAGGATTGTCAAGCACGGATTTTGTCCATCCGCCAAAAAAACGGGGTCTTTGGCGCACAAGCGGACAGCCGCAGCTTTGCAGGGCGCCGCCCCTGCCGCCGCAGCGCAGGCGTCCTCCCCAAGGATCGAACATTTTGTTGCAATTTGGGGGAGCGTACCGTATAATGATAGCTATCGAAGTATGGCTAAAGGGGGCAGTCACGCGGGAATGGCAAGGCTGATCGCAATTGCAAATCAAAAGGGCGGCGTAGGCAAGACCACAACAGCCGTGAACCTCAGCGCCTGCGTGGCGCAGGCAGGCAAGCGGGTGCTGCTTGCGGATGTGGATCCGCAGGGCAACAGCACCAGCGGCGCAGGCATCCATAAGACGGAAAAGATGCCCTCGCTGTATGATGTGCTCATCAACGAGCTGGATGCGCGGGAAGCCATCGTCAACGGCCCTGTCGACACGCTCAAGATCCTGCCCTCGCACATCGCGTTGGCGGGAGCGGAGGTCGAGCTGGTCTCGGTCATGGCGCGGGAGCAGCGGCTCAAGACCGCGCTTTATCCGCTTGCCGAGGAGTACGACTACATCTTCATGGACTGCCCGCCCTCACTGGGGCTGTTGACGCTCAACGCCTTGACGGCGGCGGACTCGCTGCTCATCCCCATCCAGTGCGAATACTACGCCTTGGAGGGGCTGACCCAGCTGATGAACACCATCCGCCTGGTGCGCAAGAGCCTCAACCCCACGTTGGATGTGGGCGGCGTGGTGCTGACGATGTTCGATGCCCGCACCAACCTCTCCGCCGAGGTGGTGGTCGAGGTGAAGAAATTCTTCAAAAATAAGGTCTATGATACGATCATTCCGCGTGCCGTGCGCTTGGGGGAGGCGCCCAGCTACGGTCTGCCCATCAGCTTGTACGATCCAAAGAGCGTGGGAGCGCGGGCTTACGAGGCGCTGGCCGCCGAGCTGATCGAGAGGGAGAAGGTATAATGGCTGTCAAAAAGGGACTGGGACGCGGCTTGGACGCGCTGATGGAGACCGTTGACCGCGAGGCCAAGGGCGAGATCCTGCGGGTGTCCGTCTACGACATCGACATCAACCCCGATCAGCCGCGCAAGAGCTTTGACGCGGACAAGCTTTGTGAGCTTGCGGCGTCGCTCAAGCGGCACGGCCTGCTGCAGCCGCTGCTGGTGCGGCGCAACGGCGACCGCTTCACCATCGTGGCGGGGGAGCGGCGCTTTCGTGCGGCAAAGCTTGCCGAGCTTAGCGAGCTTCCCGTGCTGCTCTGCGACGCTGACGAGGCGATGACGGCGGAGATCGCGCTCATCGAGAATCTGCAGCGCGAGGATCTCAATCCCATGGAGCGTTCGCGTGCGTTTGCGTCGCTGATGCGGGAGCATGGGTATTCGCAGGAGAAGCTGGCCAAGGCGCTGGGCATGAGCCGTCCCGCCGTGGCAAACAGCCTGCGGCTCAGCTCGCTGCCCGAGGACGCGGCAAAGCTTGTGGAGCAGGGCAAGCTCAGCGAGGGACACGCCAAGGTGCTGCTGGGGGTGGAGGAACCCGCCGAGCTGTCGCAGTTGGCACAAAGCTGCGTGGAAAAGCAGTGGTCGGTGCGGCAGCTGGAGGAGTATGTCCGCTTGGCCGCGCTGCCCAAGAAGACGCCGCAGCCTAAGCCCCGCCAAAGCGCGCAGCTTCGTGCGCTCACCCGTGGGTTGACGGAGCAGCTTTGCACCAAGGTAGAGATCCGCGGCGACGAGGACGGGGGCGCCATCCTCATCTGCTATGCCGACAGGGAAGCCCTTGCGGCGCTGTATGAGCGCATCATGGGCGGGCCGATGGACTGACCCCCAAAGAGTCAAACTTTTCCAAGAGCGAAGCGGGAGCCTCGCTCTTTCTTTAGCCGCCAAAGGGCGGCTTCGTCAAAAACCGTCGTTTTTTGACGAGTCTGCTTTGGCCGTCTGCGATGGCTTCGCCAAAAAGCGGATCCCTTTTGCGGGGATCCGCTGCGATGTACAGAGAAACGTTCCTTAGCCCTTATCCGCAAGGGGTCGGACAGGCAGCCACAGGTAGCAAACATAGTCGTCCGCCTGCGTGTCGCCCTCGGTGTAGACCTCCAGATTCATCCCCGCCGACAGAGCATACTCCTTCTGCGAGGGCAGCCACTCGCCATAGACGCGGCGGTTGAGCTGCTGCAGCGCAGCGGGCAGGGGGCCTGTGGCGCGGAACTGCGCCCAAGCGGTCGGCGGCAGCTCGCGCTTGACATACCCGTCGGGACAGGGGGCGTCCGCCTCCGCGAAGCAGCCGATCAGATACGCAAAGTCCTGCCCCGCGCCATCGTCCAAGCACAGGCCGATATAGCCGGGGACGGTGGGCTTTGCCGCATAGTACTCGCTCCAAAATGCGGGGATCTTTTGGAAGGCGTCCGCATAGCGAAAGCGGCGTTCCTGCCCCAGCACATACAGGGTGGGGGCTTGCTCGATACGATAATCCAACATAGTACCTCCTGTTATACGGATACGAAGATGAAGGGGATCAAGACTGCGCTGCGCCGCCTTGCCCGTTCGGACGGCGGAGGGACTTGCGCCATGAAAGCGGAAGAACGCCTTTTGAAAGCTCTTTGGCGTCTCGTAACCATAGCGCAGCGCAAGATCGACGACCTTTACCCTGCTTGTTTTGAGCGCGTCCGCCGCCATGGACAGCCGCCGCCCCGCACATACTCCGCAGGCGTCATCCCTGTGCGGATGGTAAAGCTGCGCTGCAGGCAAAAGGGAAAGCAGGCGGTCAGGCGGGCAAGCGCCTCGATGCTACGGTCGCCCTCGGGCTTGCGTTCCACCTTGTCAAGGATGGCGGCGATCGCGTCAAACAGCGTCCTGTACAGGCTCCTTTTCAAACACAGTATAGCAGATAGTTCGCCCCCTGTCCCGCCTTTTCCTGCTTTATTTGTCCGTTTATCAAAAAGCCGCGGAAACCCTCCGCGGCTTTTTGCTTAGGTCTGTCCACTATATCCCCGTGTGCTTGGCGATATAGGCGCGTGCCGCCTTGGCGTACTCGAAGGGGTTCGCCTTGGCGGGATCCTGCTCCGCTTCCACCAGCAGCCAGCCTGCATAGTTGGCGTCGGAGAGGAGCTTGAACACGGGGGCAAAGTCCACGTCGCCATCGCCGGGTACGGTGAAGGCGCCCTCGCTGACGGCCTTTAGGAAGCTCCAGTTTTCCCTGTGCGCCCTTTCCACCACCGACAGGCGCATGTCCTTGAGGTGGACGTGTCCCACGCGGGAGACATGCTTTTTCAGCTGCTCGGCGGGATCCTCCCCTGCAAAGGTGAAGTGACCCGTGTCGTAGCAGAGGAAGACGTACTTAGGATCGGTGGACGCCAGCATACGGTCGGTCTCGGCGGCGGTCTGCACCACCGTGCCCATGTGGTGGTGGAAGCAGAGCTTGAAGCCCTCCGCATCGGCAATGCGTCCAAGCGCGTTCAGCCCCGTGGTGAACAGCGCCCACTCCCGTTCGTCCATGACGGGCTTGCCCGAAAAGATGGACTGCGTCTGCTTGCCCTGGATGCTGCCCGACTGCTCGCTGACATTGATGCGATCCGCACCCAGCGCCTTCAAAAACGCCAGCTCCGACACAAAGGCACGCTCCGTTTCGGCATAGGGACGGCTGATGAGGAAGGAGCTGAACCAGCGCGAGGCGATCCTCAGGCCACGCACATCGAGCTTGTGCTTGAGCACAGCCGCATCCTTGGGGTACTTGTTGCCTATCTCGCAGCCGTCGTAACCCGCCAGCGCCATCTCGCTGATGGTCTGCTCAAAGCTGTTCTCCGCGCCCAGCTCGGGCAGGTCATCGTTCGTCCAACCGATCGGCGCAATGCCGATCTTGACACGGTCCTTTGTAAACATCCTGCACTCCTTTATTTCTGCGGACGGTTCCCCGCCCAAATCTTGTGAAGTTATTATAATATATTTGGTACATTCTTGACAAGTCACTTTGCAAAGATTATTATGTTATGAGAAGATATATTTTGCGACGGGCGGGTTTGCCCATCGGAAAGGACGCAGATGTACATTGGCGACAAGCGCCCGATCAGGGGCTACACGAGCTATCTTAGCTGTGAAAGCGGCAAGGGGCGGGACATCGACATGGACGTCGGCCTGCTGATATTGGAGGCGGGCGACGAGTTCACGGATCAAAGCGCGGACAAGGAGGCGGCCTACCTGCTGTTCGAGGGCAGCGTGGACTGGACGGCGGCGGGCAGGACGGCGCAGGTCTCGCGCAAGGATCCCTTTGACGAGGCGGCAAGCTGCCTGCATGTGGCGGCGGGCACGGCTGCGTTCATCAAGGCGCGCACCCATGCCGAGATCTATGTGCAGCGCACCCACAACGACACGCGGTTTCCCGCC
The DNA here is from genome assembly GCA_964490325.1 of uncultured Oscillospiraceae bacterium. GTDB lineage: Bacteria > Bacillota > Clostridia > Christensenellales > CAG-138 > DAOPJM01. The sequence continues at coordinate 31,181 of CAZBBX010000019.1, read as the reverse complement.
GTGTTCTACAGCCCCGAGAACGTGCAGGTGCAGCGCGCAGGCTCCCACGGCGAGCTGGGCGGCACCATGCGCCGCAACATCATCACCCTTTTTGACTACGACAACGCGCCCTACTCCAAGATGGTCTTGGGCGAGGTATTGAACTTCCCCGGCCGCTGGTCGAGCTATCCGCCGCACCACCATCCGCAGCCGGAGGTCTATTTCTACCGTTTCGACCATCCGCAGGGCTTTGGCGCGGGCTTTGCCAACGGCGAGATCGTCAAGACCACGCACAACGGCCTGCTGGTCATCGAAAACGGCTTCCATTCGCAGGCGGCGGCGCCGGGCTACGCGCTGTGCTACGTTTGGGGCATCCGCCATTTGGAAGGCGATCCTTGGAGAAAGACCCGCATCGACGACGAGGAGCATCTGTGGCTGACCAAGCCCGACCCCGCCGTTTGGTACGACAAGAATGAGGAGCAATAAGGAGGCAAGCATGATAAAGACCGTTCGCCTGACCATGGCGCAGGCGCTCATCCGCTTTTTAGAGGCGCAGTACCTCTCCTTTGACGGCGAAGAAAAGCCCTTCGTGCGCGGCATCTTCATGCTGCCGGGTCACGGCAACGTGGTGGGACTGGGGCAGGCCGTGCAGCAGGAATGTCACAGGCTGGAGCTGTATCAGGGCAAGAACGAGCAGGGCATGGCGCAGGCGGCAATGGCGTTTGCCAAGCAGAGCCTCAGAAGGCAGATCTTCTGCTGCACCTCCTCCGTAGGTCCCGGTGCGGCGAACATGGTGACGGCCTGCGCCAACGCGACCGCCAACAACATTCCGCTTTTGGTGCTGCCGGGGGACGTGTACGCATCGCGGCAGCCCGATCCCGTTTTGCAGCAGATCGAGCAGACGGACAGCTTGAGCATCTCCACCAACGACGCCTTCCGTCCCGTCTGCCGCTACTTTGACCGCATCAACAGACCCGAACAGCTCATGAGCGCGGCGATCTCCGCCTTCCGTGTGCTGACCGACCCCGCCGACACGGGCGCGGTCTGCCTTGCCCTGCCGCAGGATGTGCAGGGGGAGGCTTACGACTACCCCCTCTCCTTCTTTGAAAAGCGGCTGTGGTATTTCGAGCGCCGTCCCGCAGCGGCCGAGGCTGTTGAGCTTGCCGCGGCACGCATCCGCGCCGCCAAGCGCCCCCTGCTCATCTGCGGCGGCGGCGTGCGCTATTCAGGTGCGCAGGAGGCCTTTCGCCTGTTTGCGGAACGCTTCTCCATCCCCTTTGGCGAGACGCAGGCGGGCAAGAGTGCCGTTGTGTGGTCGCATTCGCTCAATCTGGGCGGCATCGGCGTGACGGGTTGCTCCGCCGCCAACGAGCTTGCGCATGAGGCCGACCTTATCATCGGCGTGGGCACACGCTATACCGACTTTACCACCTCCTCCAAGTGGCTGTTTGGCGAGGAAGCCAAGTTCGTCAACCTCAACGTTTCCAACTTCCATGTGCGCAAGCTGGACGGTTTTTCCGTCTTGGCGGACGCAAGGGAGGGGCTTACGGCGCTTGGCGAGGCCTTGGAGGGCTACAAGGCCGACTGGGGCGGACGCATCGAGGCGGCGCGGTCGGCGTGGGACAGGGAGTACACGCGCTTGGCGAAGGAGACCCTTACAAAGGGGGTGCCGCCTGAGGTGAAGGACGCCAACGCGCAGAGCGCGCAGGCCTTTGCCGAGCAGTTCGGCAGCGTGCTGTGTCAGACCCGCGCCGTGGCGCTCATCAACGAAAAGATCGATGCTGACGCGGTGATCGTGGGTGCGTCGGGCAGTCTGCCCGGCGATCTGCAGCGCATGTGGCGCGCACACACGGCCGAGACCTACAACATGGAGTACGGCTACTCCTGCATGGGCTACGAGATCGCAGGCGCCTTGGGCGCCAAGCTTGCCGTGGGCGAGGGACGCGAGGTCTACGCCATGGTGGGCGACGGCAGCTTCAACATGCTGCACAGCGAGCTGATAACCGCCGTGCAGGAGGGCGTGAAGATCAATGTCGTCCTCTTTGACAACGAAAGCTTCGGCTGCATCAACAATCTGCAGGTGGGGCAGGGCAACGACACCATGTGCACCGAGCTGCGCTTCCGCGGCGAGGGCGGACGGCTTTCGCATGGGGGACGCTTTGTGGGCGTCGATTATGCGGGCGTGGCGGAGGCCTACGGCTGCAAGGCGTACCGCATCCGCACGGACGAGGAGCTTGTTGCCGCGCTCATGGACGCCAAGAGCGAGACGCGGCCCGTGCTGTTCGACATCAAGACCCCGCCCAAGACCATGACGGAGGGCTATGACAGCTGGTGGCGTGTCGGTTCGCCCGAGGTCAGCGAGCGGGAGGGCGTCCGCGCAGCCCGCCGCGAGTTAGAGGCGCACTTGACCGAGGCGCGCCGCTATTAACTCATAAAAGCTGCCGCCGCTTACACGGCGTTACAACTGATACCATCAAAAGGAGATACTATGGAAACGATCAAGATCGGCATGGTCGGTGCGGGACGCATCGGCAAGCTGCACACGAACAACCTGATGACCCGCGTACCCGGGGTCAAGGTGGTCGGCGTGACCGACGTGCTGCGCCAAAATGCGGAGGCGCTGGCGGAGAAGTGGGGCATCGAAAAGGTGTATGACGACTATCGGGAGCTTATAGCGGATCCCGCCATCGATGCGGTGTTCGTCTGCTCCTCCACGACCACCCACGCCGAGATCGCACTTGCGGCGGTCAAGGCAGGCAAGCATGTGTTCTGCGAAAAGCCCATCGATTTCGACATTGCGAAGATCCAACAGATCATCGATGCGGTCAAGGAGAAAGGCGTCAAGTTCCAAGTGGGCTTCAACCGCCGCTTCGACCGCAACTTCCGCAGGGTGCGGGAGCTTGTCGCGGCGGGCGACATCGGCGACCCGCAGATCGTCATGGTCACATCCCGCGACCCGGAGCCGCCACTCGCAGGCTACGTCAAGAATTCGGGCGGCATCTTCTTCGACATGATGATCCACGACTTTGACATGGTGCGCTACCTGTCGGGCAGCGACGTCACCGAGGTCTACGCAAACGGCGCCGTGCTCATCGACCCCGCCATTGGGGAAGCGGGGGATGTGGACACCGCCATCGTGTCGCTGAAGTTTGCAAACGGTGCGATCGGCACCATCAACAACAGCAGGAAGGCCGTGTACGGCTACGACCAGCGCGTGGAGATCTTCGGCTCCAAGGGCTGTCTGACCGCCGACAACGAGACGCCCAGCCTGACTACCCTGTACACCGCCGAGGCGGTGACCAAGGAAAAGCCGCTGTACTTCTTCTTGGAGCGCTACAACGAGGCGTTCATTGAGGAGGTCGCAGGCTTTGCGGACGCCATCCGCTACGACCATGACACGCTCGTGAGCGCCACGGACGGCCTAAAGCCCATCCTTATCGCCCGTGCCGCGCAAAAGTCGCTCGAAACGGGTCTGCCCGTCAAGGTCTGAGAAGCAAAAACCCAAAAGAGGAAACGGCAAACGCGCCGCTTCCTCTTTTTTTGCACGACCTTACCGAGATCTGTAGGGGCGGATACCATCCGCCCGCCTTGTCCGCGCAACCGTCTTTCCCCCGCATCTGTAGGGGCGGATACCATCCGCCCGCCGTGCGGACGGAAATGATGCACCGCCGTTGGCGACATGATGCGGCAGACCTTCGTCTGCCGTGATGTGTTGCGCTTATGGCGCAACAGGATGCAAAGCGTGTCCTGCACGCAAGACACGCTTAATTCAGGTAGCTTTGCTCCGCAAAGCATCCTGAACTGTTCCCTGTCCACTGTCCACTGTTCCCTGTTCGCTCTTACTCGCGACTCTGCGGGCGGATACTACTCCGCCGTGTCGTAGGTCACGGAATCGGCATAGAAGCAGTAGTAGCTGTCGCCTTCGGCAAGCCCCGTAAGGATCTGCACGTTCTCGCCGTCGGACAGACCCGTCGTGACAAAGACGGGATCGTTCAGCTCGCCGCTCTTTTCATCGTAGCTTGTATAGACATACACGCCCTCTGCCGATTCATTCAGCGCCGTTTCGGGAATGAGCAGCGCCTCGCTCGTTCCAAGCGAGATATACAGCGCCGCGTTCATGCCCACAAGCAGCGTATCGGCTCGCGCAAGGGTCACGGTGAAGCTGAATTTGCTGTTGCCGCCCTCGTTGGTGCCGACGCTGCCGATGGCGCTGACCGTTCCCGTGAAGCTCTGTCCGCCAAGCGCGTCAGGCAGCACCTCGACCGTCTGCCCCACCGCAAGCAGCAGCACGTCCAGCTCGTCTATCGTCGCCTCGATAAGCAGCTCGTTTTGCGGCGTGACCGTGAGCGCCGTGCTGTCCTGAAGGGTATAGCTTTGCACCTGTGCGCTGCTGCCGCTGCCGGTTGAACCGCCAAAGCTCATGCCTCCCCCGCCGCTCGTTCCGCCGCCGCTTGGCAGGGAGGAGGCGTCGGGGCTTGCCGAGGCTTCGCTTTCATCCCCTGCGGAGGGCAGAGGCGTCGCTGTGGGCGCGGGGGTGGCGGTGGGCGCAGGCGTGGCTGTCACGCTTGCCGCCGTATGCTCCACGATCACAAACTGCAGCGTCCCGCCCGAATCAAAGGCAAAGAGCAGCAGGTCGCCCGTTTGGATCTCGGCCGCCGTGACCGTCGTCCAGCCGTTTTTATACAGGTACAGCGCCACAGCGTCGGGCAGGGTATAGCTGCCTGCCGCCGTGAGCGACGCCGCAACACCGCCAAGGTCTGCATAGTCCGCGACCGTGACTGCTTGGCTTGCCGCCAAAAGCTCCAGCGCGTTCCCGTTCACCCCAGTGACGGAGGCAAGGTAGCAGGCAAGCCCGCTCTCCTCCTCCACGGGAGCGTTTGCTAATAGGCGCACGTTCAGGCCGTCCGCCGCCGACAGCGTGGTAAAGACGGCGTCGTCGGGAACGCTCGACACCACGCCCGCCGTCTCCGTGTACACGCAGCCGCTTTGATACAGCGCAAAGAGCCGCGTCAGCTCCGCTTCATAGTCCGTGCGCTGATTAAGGAGGGTCTCATAGGCCGCGGCATACGCCGTGTCCGTAAGCGTCATAAGGGTGGCGCCTGCCTTTACGACGCTCTCCTCCGCCACGCAGACCTTCAGCACCGTGCCGGTAAAGCCCGTGATCTTCAGCTCGCTGTGGATGTACAGCGTACCCTCGCCAAGCGGCGTTCCGTCCTCCGAAAGGACGGTGACCGTGTCGCCGTACCGCGTGCCCACATCGCTCAAGACAACGGTCGCAACGCCGTCCGTCACATCCGACACGCGTCCCGCAAGCTCCGTACCGTCGGACAGCCGCACCATGACCGCGTCCTCGCGGGAGCAGTCCTCCCCCACGGGAAGCTGCACCGCCATATAGCCGTCCAGCGACAGCAGCAGCAGCGCTCCCTGCTCCTGCATCCGCTCCGAAACGGCGTCTCCCGCTTCGGCATATACGACCTTCACGCGTCCCGCCGACTTGGCGGTGACGGTGGAGGCGATGGTATCGTCCGCAGCGGAAGCGATCTGCTCGTCCAGCGCGTCCATGGTCTGTGTCAAAAGGGCAATGGCGCTCAAAACGGAGGCTGTGTCCACCGTGCAAACGGCCTGCCCCGCCTCCACGCAATCCCCGTTTTGAACAAGGTAGGCCTCCACGTCCACCGAAGCGGGCAGGGTCACGTCGACCCCGTCTTCTTCTGCAAGCATCCCCGTGGCGGTCAAAAGGGTCTCGATGGTGCCAAGCTGCGCCTGTCCGCTTTGCAGGGTTTCCACCGCCTGCACGGAGCTGCTCAGGGAGCTTTCCCCCGAAAACAGGGCAAAGAGCAACACCATCGCGAGGAACAGGCAGAGCACGCCCGGCCAAAGCTTGACGCGCTTCTTTTGCGGCTCGTCGTCGTCCTCAAAGGACGCGGCCGCCGCCCTTTCCCTGCGGAGCCGTTTGCCGATCAAGACGAGCATGACGATGCAAAAGGCGATCATGAGCAGGCTGAAGCCGCCGCTGTACAGGCAGTACGGCCGCAGCGCCATGAGCACGGCAAGGGAGCCGCTTTTACTTGTTGCGGCAGTGGGAAAGTCCCCGCTCACGGGAAAGCCGCTCCCGGAGCTGTTCGGATCAAAGGACGCATCGGGACGGGTAAAGCCCGCCGTGTCGTCGGTCGTGCCGTCCGTTGTGTCGGAAGCAGGCGTGGAAAGGGGCGCCACGCCCTCAAAGGAGGTGTCGCCTTCGGAAAACGAGGGCAGCTCCCCCGCCGTTCCGCCGCTCACCGTCCCGTTGCTCGGTACGAGCGCGTACACAAGGACGGACGCAAGCAGCAGCAGGGAGAACAGCACCAGTAAAACGATGTAAAAGGGTCTTTTTCGGAACATAGCTTAGCCTCCTTAGCCGCCGTAGTGCAGCGCGTCGATGGGTAGCATCTTTGCGGCCTTGTTGGCGGGATACAGACCGAACACCACGCCGATGAAGAAGCAGAACAGCACGGAGATTAGCACCACGTTGCCCTCCATGTCGAAGGTCAGGCTCAGACCCGACACCACCACGGTGATGAGCTTGAGCACGCCCCAGCTGACAAAGATGCCTATGATGCAGCCGAGCATACACAGCACCACCGCCTCGATGAGGAATTGCAGCAGGATGGCGCTGCGCGTGGCGCCGATGGCCTTGCGGATGCCGATCTCCCGCGTGCGCTCCGTGACCGTGACCAGCATGATGTTCATGATACCTATGCCGCCCACGATGAGGGAGATGGCCGCAATGCCGCCCAGCAGGATGGACAGGATGGAGGTAACGCTCGACATGGTGTTCTCCAGCGCGCTCTGGTTGGTGATGGTGAACGCGTCCTCGTCCTCGTCCAGCCGCTCCAATAAAAGCGCGGTCACGGTCTCCTCCGCCGCGTCGGTTGTGCCGTCGGCGGGGGCGCTGACATAGAAGGTGGTGATCGCCGAGGAGACGGAGGCGCTCATGCGCACCAGGGTACTGAGGGGAAGATAGGCCACCAAGGAGCCGCTTTTGAAGATCCCCGTCAGGGATTCATCGTCGTCGCTTAGCACGCCCACCACCATGCAGCGGAAGCCGTTTAGGGTAAGCTCCTCGCCCACGCAGTCCACATAGCCGATCAGCTCGGTCGCCGCCGTCTCGTTGATGACGCAGACATAGTTGTGGTTGTCCACATCCGTGGTCTTTAGGAAGCGTCCCACCAGCAGCGACAGCTCCTGTATGTCGTAGTAGGAGGCGTCCGTGCCGTACACGGTGACGCTGCTGCTCTCAGCGCCGTACTTTGCGGTCATGCTCTCCGATGCATAGGCGGCAACAGCGCCGATGGCAGGCTCCTCCGCCCAAGCGTCCAGCTCGTCCTGCATGAGGGGGCTGCCCTTGTCGTCGGAGACGGAAACGCTTATCAGATTGCTGCCGAGGCTTGCGATGGCGTCGGTGACATTGCCCGTAGCGCCGTTTGCAAGGCTGACCAGTATGACCAGCGCCATCACGCCGATGATGATGCCGAGCATCGTCAAAAAAGCGCGCAGCTTGTTGGCGGCAATGGAGCGAAGCGCCATTTTCAGCGATTGCATCATAGCGCACCCTCCTCCAAGCGGCCGTCCAAAATGTGGACGATACGGCTCGCCTGCTCCGCCACGTTGTTGTCGTGCGTGATCAGCACGATGGTGTTGCCCTGCCGATGCAGCTCATGAAAGATGCCGATGATGTCGGCGCTCGTGTGGGAATCGAGGTTGCCTGTCGGTTCATCCGCAAGGATCAGGGAGGGGCGGGAGGCTATGGCGCGCGCGATTGCAACGCGCTGCTGCTGTCCGCCCGACAGCTCGCTTGGCAGATGATAGGCTCTGCTTAGAAGCTGCACCCGCTCCAAGGCTTCCTCCACGCGGGTACGGCGCTCGGCCTTGCGAACGTGCTGATAGAGCAGGGGCAGCTCCACGTTCTCCTCCGCCGTCAGCTGCGGGATGAGATTGAAGCTTTGGAACACGAAGCCGATCTTGCGGCTGCGAATGTGCGCCAGCTCCTTTTCGCTGTACTCCTCGATGGGTACGCCGTCCAAGGCATAGGCGCCGCTGTCGGGCAGATCCAAGCAGCCGATAATGTTCATCAGCGTGGATTTGCCGCTGCCGGAGGGACCTATGACGCTGACGAACTCCTGCTTGTCAACATGCAGGTTTACATGATCCAGCGCCTTCACCTTTTCCTTACCGATGCGGTAGGTCTTACAAACGTCCTGTAGATCGATCAAAGCGCGCCTCCTCAGCCCGTGGGCAGCTGCCCACGATCGGGAGCCGAGCCGCCGCCCATGCCGCCGCTCGAGCCGCCGCCCGTAAAGCCGCCCTGCGTTCCGCCCGAAGCGTTGCCAAAGCCCGAGGAGAACATGCCAAAGTCCGTGGAGCTGTCGTCCTCCTTGTAGTAGACCGTGTCGCCCTCGCTCAAGCCCTCGGTGATCTCAATGTAGCCGCCGCCCGACAGCCCCGTCGTGACCTCGACCATGCCGCTAAGCTCGCCTGTCGTCTCGTCCACGGAGGTGTAGACATAGGAGCTGCTGCGGGTCTTTGTCACCGCGTCCGTGGGAACGAGCAGCGCGTCGTCCACGCCCTCGATCTGAATGGACACGGAGGCGGTCATGCCCGCAAGCATCTTGTCCTCCTTGTCGATCGTCACCTCCACGGTGTAGTAGCTCACGCCGCTGCTGCCCGTACCCGTCGTGCCGATGCTCGTCACCGTCCCCGTGAAGGCGTCGTCGCCAATGGAGCTGATGGTCACGGCGGCGGTCTGTCCCTCCGACAGGGAAAGGATCTCCGATTCGTCCACGCTGACGCTGACCGTCATCTTTTGATCGGGACAGACGGAGAAAAGGATGTAGTCGGCAGCCGTGCTGCCGTCCGCAGCCGCGTCCGCACCGTCGGTGTCCAAGGTCTCCACGCTGCCTGCGATGGGAGCGTAGACCGCACCCGCCATGTACAGCTCCAAGAGCGTCTGCATGTCCGCTTCCAGCTCGCCGCGCTCCTTGAGGAGCGTCTCATACGCGGCGGAATAGCTCGTGTCGCGCAGGGTCAGCAGGGTCGTGTTGGCGCTGACCTTGCGGTTCTCCGTGACAAGCACCTTTTGCACCGTACCCGCATAGCCCGTGATGGTCAGGGGCTGATGGATGTACAGCGTGCCGCTGCCCACGGCCGTTCCCGCTTCGGTGGCGATGGCGGCGCGATCCCCGTTTAGGGGGCCGTCGTCGCTGATAAGGATGGTCGCGACCCCGCCCTTAAGCTGCTCCACCGTGCCAAGACAGCTCGTGCCGTCGGAGCAGGTCACGCGAACGGACTCGCCTGCGGCAAGGGCGTCGGTCTCCACATCCACCGCCAGATACCCGTCCAAGGACAGGGTCAGCAAGGCGCTGTTTTCGTACATCACGGCGGTCACGCTGTCGCCTGCGGCGGCATAGATCGCCTTGACGCGACCCGCCATGGGCGCCTTTATGGTGCTGCTGACGACGTCCTTGCCCGCCTCGGCGATCTTTTCATCCAAGGCGTCCAGCTCGTCCTGCAGCTCGGACAGCGCCTCCATGACGGAGGCCGCGTTCAGGGTGGCGATGCGCTGCCCCTCGGCAACGACGTCGCCCTCCTCCACGTCAAAGGCGTCCACGGTCACGGAGGAGGGAAGCTCCACCTCGGTGCTGTCCTCCTTGACCAATACGCCGCTGCCCGACACGGTGGTGCTGATGCTGCCCTTGGTCACGGTCGCGGACAGGATCCCGCTGCTGCCGTTGGAGCCGTAGGCCTCCGTCACGCGCTGCTGCAAAAGCTTGACCGTCACGGCTCCCGCCGCAAGCAGCACAGAAAAAACGATCAAGATCGTCAGCCAAATTCTCTTGCTTTTTTTGGAACGTCTCTTTCGATCCATACCTCTGTCCTTCCTAAAGCTTGATGTTCCGTCCCATTGTATAGCGGAATCCTTGCACGAAAATTAAGTTTTGCCCCTCTGCTTAGAACAAAACCGTGAACATTGCAACATTTCTTCCCTTGCCTTCAGATTATTTTCAGCTTTAGGCGTTTTCCTTCCTTTTCCGCCGCCGCTGCCCGCAACAAAAACGCCGCCCCCTTGGGAGCGGCGCAATATTTGCACAAGCAAGGCTGAAGCGGCAAGAGATCACGCTATGCTGTCTGCAAGGATCCTGACCCATTCCTCGAATCCAATCGTATCGTTTTCCGAGGCTTGAAAGAATTCTGCGCGGATAACGATATTTCCTTTTTGGATCACTATATTTGGAAAATGAAGGTCATCATAATATGCCGCTGCATAATCTGCATCCAACTTCGGTGCTTCCATATACGCATACTCTTTTTTTGATCTATTGATGCCGGAACATTCCTTGGCCAGTTCTGCGGCAATCACAGCTGTAGCGGCTTCGTAATAGTCGATATAAAGCCCGCCATCCAAAATGCGTCCATCGGACAGAGTCAGCTGTGCGTGCTCAACATACGCAATGCAGCGGGGAGCAAGCCAGTCCGACCATTCTTTGACGCAGTTATATTCTGTGCCGAACATCGTCTCGCGGTAATCGATACATTCCTCATCGAGAAAGTCCCGCATGGTGGCAAAGGGCAGGGTTCCCGTGTAATCGCCTAACGATACCGTATCCTTGCCCATGTCGGGCAGGCTCCAACCTTGGAGAAAACCGCAAACCAAGATCAAAACCAGCGCAAGTTTTAATATGTTTTTTCCATGATAACGAATAGCCTGCCATTTCCTGCTTTTAGCCGAATTTTTATCCGAACCGAAGCCGCCGCCGTCACGCAGCTTCTTTTGGAGTTTGCCAAGGTGCACAAAGGCGGTCAGCGAATCCGCCAACACCCATAGGATAAGGCCGACAGTAAGCACAAAGAACCAAGTCCCCACCGCGATCATTGTAAGCATAACACCGTGGAGCATATGGAGCGTGTACAAAGTCTCGACCACGATCAAGAGCAGAAACGTAAGCGCCTCTTGCAGGCAGCGCTTTTTTACAGCACGCAGTGCAAGCGCCTGCACTTGCGGATCCGTATTCAGCTCCCGCGCTCCCGCCTCAAAGGAGCGATAAATATAGAAATATCCACGCTTGGCGACATACGTCCATGCGTACCGTTCACTTAGCTCGACCTGTTCCGCGTTTGGTTCACCGCCATCGTCTTTCCATATATTCGTACTCTTTTGCGCTGCGTCCAGTCGATATTTTGCCAAAGAAGGTTCACCTTGCTCAAAAGTGGCAATACCGGCCGAGAAGCCGTCCTTTGCAAGAAACCAACCGCTTTGTGCCATGTCGGACAACCAACTTTCCATTCCCTCCACATCGTAGGCGGGGCAAGGCGGCAAGCGGTATATCTGCTGACCGTGTTTCGTCTCTTCACGCATTTAACATGCTCCTTTGCTCTGCGTCGGCGGCAGCAGCGTCCATCATACATTGCCCAAGCCGTACCGTCTCGGCAGCATAGGCTTCCGTGCCCTTATCGGTGATCGCGTATGTCCGCTTCCGCCCATCTACCGACACTTCGCGAATGTATTTTTCCTTTTCAAATTTGGCAAGGATCGTGTACAGCGTTGCGGGTCCGATCTGCAGCCTCCCGTTGGTGCGCCTGTCAATATACTCCGCAATGTCAATGCCGCACATCTCGCCTTGTCGGAAAGCCATCAGCACATAGAACATGGATTCCGTCAAGAGCTCCATTGCTTTTCTTGGCACTTTGCTCACCTCCGGCAATATCGTTAATTAATATCATTTAATGATATTATATGGTGCAGCGCTTGCTTTGTCAATGGGGTACAGGGACGGCAAAGATCAAATTTTTGTTATATGGTTCTTCTTTATGGGCGGTTGTCAACCGTACGGACAGCCGCTTTTCTCGATCGCAAGGATCAATTGGGGGCAAAAAAGCGGCAGGGGAAACCCTGCCGCGGCAGTACCCGTCAAAAAGCCTTTGCTTTTTGAGAAACAAACGCCGCCCCCTTGGGAGCGGCGCAAAGTGGTCCCGCTTTGTTTTACGCCTTCCACAGACCGTGGAGGTTGCAGTAGGCATAGGCGGCTACGGGTTCGTCGCCCTCGACCAGAGCAAAGACGGCTTGGGGCGCCTCGTTGGGCTTAAGCTCCTTGCGCTGATTGCCCTGCCGCGTCTCCAGCGCGATCCACTGGATGGAGTGCGCCTCCGTCATGGGATGGGCAACGCTGCCCACCTCGACCGTGACCAAATTGCCCTTGCGGCTGATGACGGGCAGGTGCTTCTCCTGTGCCGCGTCCACGGTGTTGGGAACGAGCTCGCTCATGCGTTCGCCGCAGCACATGACCGGCACGCCGCTGTTCTTTGCGTAAGCGATGATGTTTCCGCAATGCTTGCAGACATAAAATTTCATGTTTCTTACCCCTTTCAAGTTTTGTATCGTCAAGCGCCCCGCGCTTCGATCCAAGGTTCTTAGTGTTTACTCGTACTCGATCGGCTCGAAGTCCGCCGCCCCGTGCTTGCACAGGGGACACACGAAGTCGGGCGGCAGCACCTCGCCCTCGTAGATATAGCCGCAGATCTTGCAGACCCAGCCCTTCTTCTTGGGCTTTGGCGGCGTATAGGGCAGGGGATCGAAGTCCGCCGCGCCATGGCCGCACAGCGGGCAGACAAAGTCCTTCGGCAGCTCCTCGCCCTCGTAGACATAGCCGCAGATGCGGCAGATAAAGCCGCGCTTGACGGCCTCCTCCTGCTTCTTTTTGGGCTTGGTGTGCGCAAAGTAGTAGGTATAGGTGATGGACGGCTCCTTGCTCAAGCGCCGCGCCTCGGTGACCTCGCCTACAAAGATGGTGTGCGTGCCGTAGTCTCGGGCGTCCACCACCCTTGCGGACAGTACGGCGTTCGCTTCCTCGGCCAGATACCGTATGCCGTCCGCGGTGCGCGCCTCGGCAAGACCCGCCCACTTATCCGTATCGCGTCCCGATTGGAACCCGAAGCGGCGGAACACATCGAAGGGTGCGCTCTCCTTTAGAATGCTCACGGCGAACACGCCGCTCTTTTTGATGATCTCGTTGGTATAGTTTTGCTTGTTCACCGCCACGGTGATGCGATCGCTCGTCAGCTGCTGCGCCGTGTTGACGATGCAGCCGTAATCGCGGCCGTCCAAGCGGCTCGACAGCACGAACAGGCCGTAGCTGAACGCGTGGAACGCCGTGGGATCCACAGCGCCCTTGTCGGGCAGGGGCAGGGGAGCTTCCGCCTTGGGAAAGCTCATAAAGATCGCCTCGGCCAGCTCGGCAAGCGCCTTGCCCGTCTCCGCATCGGGGGCGGAGTGCAGAGTCACGATGGGATCCAGCACGGTCATGTTCTTCATGGACAGCACCAGATCCAGCATCATCCTTCCGCTGACAGGCGCCCAGGAGCCGTTTTGGATGAGCCCCACCGTGCGGTTTTGCAGATTGTGCGCCGCCAAGTCCTTCAGCAGCGCCTCCATGGGGTCGAACAGACCCGCGTTGTAGGTGGGCGCGGCAAAGACCAGATGGCTTGCGCGGAAGGCCTCCGCCACTAACTCGGAGCTGTGCGTGACCGACACGTCGTACAGGCGTGTGCGAAGTCCCTTTTCCGCCAGGAGCGCGGCAAGATGCTCGGCAGCGTTTTCCGTGCCGCCGTAGATGGACGCATACGCGATGAGGACGGCCTGCTCCTCCGCCTCATAGCGGCTCCAATGCTGATACTTGTCGATAAACCACGCAAGCTCCTTGCGCCACACGGGACCGTGCAGCGGGCAGATGCGTTGGATGTTCAGCGCGGCGGCCTTGCTCAAAAGGTTCTTGACCTGCGTGCCGTACTTGCCCACGATGTTGGTGTAGTAGCGGCGTGCGTCGGGCAGCCAGTCCCGCTCGAAATCGGTCTCATCCGCGTAGATCGAGCCTTCCAAGGCGCCAAAGGTGCCAAAGGCGTCCGCCGAGAACAGCGTCCCCTCGGTCTCCTCAAAGCTGACCATGACCTCGGGCCAATGCACCATGGGCGCCATCACAAAGTGCAGGCGGTGCTTGCCGCAGTCGAGCGTGTCGCCCTCGTTCACCGTAAGGACAGCCTGTCCCTCCTTCATAAAGCGGAACTGCTTCAAAAGGGTCAGCGCTTTGGCGTTGCATACAAGGGTCAGCTTGGGGTGGCGCAAAATAAGCTCGCCTATGGTCGCGGCATGATCCGGCTCCACATGGCTGACCACCAGATAGTCCAAGGCGCGGCCGTTCAAGGCAGCCTCTAAATTTTCAAAGAAGCGCGCCGCCACGGCCTTGTCCACCGTGTCCATCAGGACGGTCTTTTCGTCCATGATGAGGTAGGAATTGTAGCTTACGCCGCGGGGGATGGGATAGAGATTTTCAAACAGGCTCAAGCGCCGATCGTTCGCGCCCAGATAGATTAGGGACGGGGTGATGCTTCGCACATGCTCCATGGTGACCTCCCACTAAAATAGGAATGTTTCTTAATCTTATATTCATTCTATCCAATAGTATAGCACTTGTCAAGCGCAAAGTGAGAAAAAATCTTTAATTCGTGCGGAAACGACCTGCCCAACAAAAAAGCGCCGTCGGACGCGTGTTCCGACGGCGATCTTGCTTGGTCTTGCTGTACGGAGGGGCTTAGATCGGCAAGCCCCTCCGCTTAGGTTTTGCTTATTCGCCGTACTGACCTGCCACCAGCTTCCAGGTGGAGGTGATGGTCGGATCGATGGTGCCCATCAGGGAGATGTAGTCTGCCAGCAGGTTGCGCGCCTGACCCTTATCCTCGCCCTGGATCATGTTGAACTGGGTCGAGTAGATCACGCGGTTCTGATCGTTTGCGACAAACTCGCAGCCCTTGGCGTTCAGGTAGGCAACGTAGTTGCCGCCGCCGTTGTAGCGGTAGTTGTTGACCACGATGGTGAACACCTGCTCGTCGGTGACAGCCTCGCCGTTATAGGTCATGTTCTGCACACGGCTGCCTTCGGGCATCTGGTAGTAGATGTCGTAGCTGAAGCCGTCGCCGTAGATGACGTCATAGTAGGTCAGGTTGCCTGCGCTGACGGAGGGTACGCCCGCATCGCTCACGCTGATCTTGGTGGCTGCAAACTCCAACCAAGTGCGGATCTCCTTGCCCGTCATGGTGATCTGGTAGAACCAGTTCTCGTAACGATAGAGCGCGAACATGTCGCCCAGTACGATCGGCCCCTGCGGAATGAGGTTCGCGTTGGTGCCGCTGGTCAGCGGTGCGCTGATGGAGAGCTGCGCGATGGTGTCGTCGTTCGCGTTGTCGGGGGTGTTGAGACCCGTGCGGTCATAGGCGCCCCAGAGCTGGACCTTGTTGATCAGATCCATGAACGCGCTGGGAGCGGTGCCAAGGTTGGAAGCAGTGAAGTCGGCGCTTGCCGTGCCGATGGGCTGCAGCATATAGTCGTTCCAAGTAGTAGTCTCATAGCTCTGCATCGTGCTGATGAAATCGGCGTTCGCGGTGAGCTGGGAGATATTGACGGTGCTTGCGTTGATGGTCAGCTTGCCCGTTGCGCGGTTGTAGTTGAGCAGGGCGTCCGCCACGGCGACAGCCTTGGTGGAGGGGCCCATCACGGGAACGTCCTCGTTTGCGGAGTTTTTCAGCACGCGCACGCCGCTGTAGTGCTCATGTCCGCAGATCGCCACGTCGATGCTGTCCGTGGCAGCGATCAAGGCCGCCATAGAATCGCCGTTTGCCGCGTCGCTGTCGTTCGCGCCGTTATGGGAGACGACCACGATGATGTCGGCCTTCTGCTTCAGCTCGGCTTCGTAATGGAGATAGGTCTCCTCAAGGCCTGCAAAGTAGATGCCTTCCCAGTTGGCGGGAATGTCCCAGTTGGCGATGTTCGGATTGCCGAGACCCAGGATGGCTACGCGTACGCCGTCGTAGTTCTTGATGATGTACGGCTCATAGCCCTTCCAAGTCGCCCAGTCCTTGCTGTCCGCGTTGTTGGTCGCGGCGTCCAGATAGTTCGCCACGCACACAGACACGCTGCTTTCGCCCTCGGTGTCCGCGCTCGTCAGATAGTCGAGCTGACGGTTGAGGATGCTCAGGCCATAGTTGAACTCGTGGTTGCCTACGACGAACATGTCATAGCCGATGCTGCGCAGAGCCTTCATGGAAGGATCGTCCACATCCTGCTTATAGAACGCGTAGTAATAGGTCAGAGGCGTGCCCTGAATGAGGTCGCCGCCATCCACGAGCAGTACGTTGTCGTTCTCCTCACGCGCAGTGTTGACATAGGTCGCCACATGCGCCAAGCTGCGGTTGTACTGGCCGCTCTTTGCAAAGCCTGCGGTGTAGTTGGTCGGATAGACCTGACCATGCACGTCGCTGGTCGCCAGCAGGCGGATCTCAACGTTTGAGGCCGCCTCAACGGGGAACTGCTTGTCGATCTTGACCAGCCAGCGCAGGATGTATGCCGCGTCGTTGGCCTCGATCATGTCGTCGCCCGACACATCACCGTTGATGTGCTTGATGTAGGTCTCGTCCTCGAGCTTGACCGTCATGCGCAGTACGCACGCAGCATCGGCTGCGGTGACGCTTGCATCAACGTTGGCGTCGCCCAGCAGGTAGCCTGCGGTCAGATGCCATTCGCTTGCGGTGCCGGCATACGGCTCGTCATACGGCGTGACCGTGCCCATGTACTCGATGTACTCGCAGATCAGCGTCGGAACGGGTGCGTGCTGGTCGCCGAGGTAAGCGGAAGCCGTCCAGCAGCAATCGTCGCCGGTCAGACCCGTTGCTTCATAGAAGCCGAATCCGCCGCCGATGCGGTAGCTGTTCAGCGTGACGCGGATGGTCCCGCCGTAGGTCAGCAGATCCTCGCCGTTGTAGGTGGCCATCACCAGACGGTGTCCCTTGGCGCGGGTCAGATCCATGGTGTAGTCCACGCCGTAGAAGGTATCCACGCCGTAGATGCTGCTGTTGAGCGTGATCGCGCCCGTGGCGGCATTGTAGTCGTACATATCCGCGACCGCGTTCATCCAGCTCCACAGCTGCTCGCCGCTCATGTCGACGGCTACCAGCAGGTTGTTGGAGTAACGGTACAGGCGGGATACGTCGAGCAGGGAGACGGTGTCGCCATCGCTCGGCACGAAGGAGATGTAGTTGGAGGGCTTGGTGTAGCCGAACACTGCGGACGCGATGGATACCGTAGCACCCTCGATGCCCTTGGAGTCAAGGCTCTGCCAGCTGGCCCAGATCTGTGCCTTATGGATCAGATCCATCAGATGCGTCTGCCCGGTGACCATGTCGTTGTTGGACTTGTCGGTCGATTCGGCCTTGATGTCCTCGTTGTCCCAGCCGCCGGAGAAGGTGCCGCGAGCCTGACCTGCCCATTCACGAGCCGCGTCATACCACGGCTGCAGCTTCGCCTGCAGAACGGTGTCGACCTCGCCATCGCCGATGGGAAGCGCGGAGGTGGTGATGGCGTAGTCGGTCACATTGCCCTCGTCGTCGAAGCTGACGACGAACTCTGCCTTGGCAATGGTGCTGCCGCCGCCGTTGATGACGGGGATGGTCTTGCCTTCCTTGTCGGTCACGGTGGTGATGCCTGCACTGTGGTCATGGCCAAAGCTGTACAGCGCCACGCCGGAAGCGTTGGCCGCACCATGCAGACCCTGCGATTCCGAAGAGGTGGAGGCTTCGTCGTTGCGGCCGTTGCCGGTGTGCGCGCTGACGATGATGATGTCCACATCCTCGTTCGCCTTAACGTAGCTCACCCACTTGTTGATCTCGTTTTCAAAGGCGCGGGTGGGGTTGTCAGCGCTGTAGAAGCGGAGGTTCGGGAAGTTCTGCGAGGAATCCCAGCTGTCGCAGGAGGCGTTTTCAAAGCCGATGACAGCCACGCGTGCGGTCTGACCGTAGGCGTTTGTAAATTCCTTGATGGTGTAGGGGGTGTAGAAGGTGGAACCCGCGGCGACTGCTTCGCCCGCAAGGTTCGTGCCGTCCTCGACCAGCGTGACGTTCGCAGCCAGTACGGGGATGCCTGCCGCCTCCAGGAGATTCATCTGCGTGTCGCGAACGGTGGGCAGATAGTTGAACTCGTGGTTGCCCAGTACGAACACGTCGTAGCCGATGTCCTTCAGAGCGGTGGTCATGGGGTTCTCCACCGTGTTGTTCATGGTCGCGGCGTACTGTGCAAGCAGGTTGCCCTGATAGCTGTCGCCGTTGTCCACGATGAGGGTGTTGGCGCCGTAGGCCGCCTTCTCAGCCGTAAGGATGGAGGAGACGCGCACCATGCTGTTGGCGTCGTTCTTGGCGGTGGAAACATCCAGCTCGGTGGTACGGCCGTGCATGTCGGTGGTCTCATAGTAGGCGAAGGTCAGCGTGTCCTTGATGAGGATACGGACTTCGTTCACGTCCACCGTGACGGGGTTCTCCGCGGTGGACTTCTCAAAGTAGGCCTGCAGGGCGTCGCGCATGTAGGTCTTGTTGGGATGGGTCAGAACGGTGACGTCCGTGGCCATCGTCACGGCCGGGTTGAGTACGTTGAACATGGTGTACCCGTCGCCGCCGCCTGCAAGGAAGCTGTTGATGACGACCGTGTACACGGCTTCGGGATCGATGGGGGTACCGTCTGCCATCTTCACGTCATGCACGCGGTGACCCGCCTCCGCCGTCAGATCGACCGAATAGGTGATGCCGGAGACCTGCGGGAACTTGCCGTTCAGACCCGGCAGCGCGCTGACGCCGTTTTCGAGCGCCTTTACAACGGTGGAGCCATGGGTCGAAACGAGCATCATGTCGTTGTCAAAGGGCACTACGGCGCTGCAGTTCTTGATCGTTACGCCGCCCTCGGGGATGGCCGCACGCATACCGCCGCCATTGACGATGCAGATGTCGGGGGTGAAGGTATCCGTTGCAAAGAAATCGCGCATCGCATCGGCAACGAGGTTCGCGAGGGGGCAGTTCTGCCCGCGAACGAGCTGCGTGGACCAGGGCAGATTCTGTGCGCTGTAGCCGATAACGACGTTCATCTCAGCTTCGACGTCCGCACTGTAGTCGTCGACGATGCCCTTAACGGTCGCATCCTCTTCGTAGGCTTCGGTCAGGAAGATCTGGCTGTATACAACGCCCGTCATGGCGCCGTTATAGATGACCACGTTGATCTGGTTCAACGCCTCGCCATGCTTGGAGGGGTTGATGAGGTACTGGTCGTCGTTGATGATGGTCGGACGGCCGGCAATGTCGTTGCCGCCGCCGATGGAGATATCGATGTCGGTATTGTCGGTGACAAGCTGGGTGTTCTTGCTGTGCAGATGCGACAGAGCGATCACGACGTCGCAGGCCTCGGTCGTCTTGAGGGTGTCGATGACCGTGGCTGCCGTGGTCAGATCGTCGTCCCACTCGATGTCCGTGGTGTTGGTGTACAGCGTGGTGCCCGCGCTCTGATCGTCGGTGACGCCGAAGATACCGAACTTAATGCCGCCCGCCTCGATGGTGGTGTAGGCGGGGAAGGGGTGGTCGGACTCGCCTTCGTAGTTCATGCCCTCTTTGAACTTGGTGTTGGCGGAGAGCATCAGATAGTCCGCTTCGTCGCGCAGGCGCAGCAGATTCTCAAAGGAGTAGTCGTAGTCGTGGTTGCCGAGAACGGTCGCGTCCAGACCCAATGCGTTGAGGCAGGCCACGGACGAATCGCCCAGCGTCACGTTGGAGAACGTGGTGTTGTAGGGGCTGTCGCCGCCGTCTACATAGATCACGTTGTCCGCACCGACCATGGCCTCCACCTCGTTCATGACGGTCTTGATGCGGGCCACAGAACCAATGGTGAAATTTTTGTCGGAGGATTTGTAGGGCAGATAGTTGCCGTGGATGTCCGACGTGGCGAACACCGCGACCACCGTGATGTCGTCGAGGAAGCCGAACAGGGCATCGACCTGCGCCGCCGTGATGGCGTCGTCGGTGACGCCGCCCGCGTCGATCAGACCTGCGCCGATCAGCTTGTCCAGATGATCGATGCTGAGGTCAGCGCCGTACATGCCCTTGGCGACCGCCGTTGCCATTTCGCGAACGGTGATGGGCGCATCGGGATTGAAGCTCAGGCCGTCCGCGGCAAGATCCATCAGCTGGGCGTTGATCACCGCTTCGATCTTGGGAGCGTCGTCGCGGCCTACGCAGTCCTTGGCGGCTGCGACCACGTTGGCGCTGCCGATCGCATCGGAGCTTGCCGTGTAGCCAAGGTTCTTGGGAGTGGTCTCGTAGCCTTCGATACTGCTGGCATGAATGTCAGCCAGCGCGAACTTTTCCGCCAGAAAGACGGCGGCGTCCGCACGGGTATAGCTGTCTTCCTTTGCTGCGGCTTGGATGGTGAACGCCGGAATAAGGGCGAATACCATCAAAAGAGACAGCAGGATGCCTAAAAAGCGTTTCATAGATTCCTCCTCAGTAGTATGCTTTTTGTTGGGATGTGTTCCTTTTGCGCCTAAGGCCTACGTCCTCCTTTCCGCCTCTGCGCTGCGGAACCTGAAAATTTGCGCGTTGTTTGTTACGCGCTGTGCCTACGAATACAGTATAGCAACTCCCCAGCTTTTTCGCAAGAGTAATTCCATATCCATACAAAAGAATTGTATACCAATACGCTTTATGGGACAGGGTTTTGTGTGTACAACTCTATGCCAAGCCGCGCGTCCTTTCCTGCTTTTCGGATCGCTCCCACGTGCAAGCGCAGCCGCTCCCGGCGCCCATTTCAAAATTTGTCCTTTATTTTCCATAATAGGAAGGAAAAGAATATGCAGATCGTATATTTACATTCATTTTACAGAACAAAAGCCATCGGAAACGTTCGCTTGAATTGCACTTTTGTGCTTTTGGTGGTATACTATGTCAAGAATGCGGCACAATGCCGCAGGATTCGGGCGCTTTCGCCTCAACAAGGAGTAAAGCAAGACGTATATGCTGACCGAAGGTTTCATGGATAAGATCGAGCTGGTGCTGATGCGGGACGATCAGGTCTCGCTCAAGGACGCCAACGTGCATCAACTGCACGACGCGCTGGGCAGCGTCGTCATGGGTTCTATTGCAGACAGCTGGTATGAGAGCCGCCACGCGCATGAGCGCGCGCGCGGCGCATATTATTTTTCGGCGGAATACCTCATGGGGCGCATGGTCTATAACAACCTCTACGCGCTGGGTATCCTTGACGAGGTACGCGACGCCTTCCGTGAGCGGGGCTTGGAGCTGGCCGACATGGAGGATGTGGAGGATGCGGCCTTGGGCAACGGCGGCTTGGGACGCTTGGCGGCCTGCTTTTTGGATTCGGCGGCGACCATGGATCTGCCGCTGGACGGCTACGGCATCCGCTACAAGTACGGCCTGTTCAAGCAGAGCTTCCGCGACGGCTTTCAGGTGGAAAAGGCGGACGACTGGCAGCGCTACGGCGATCCGTGGAGCGTTCGCCGCGACTCCCACGAGGTGCTGGTCAAATTCTCCGACCAGACCGTCCGCGCCGTGCCCTACGACATGCCCATCATCGGCTATCACACGGACAACATCGGCACGCTGCGCCTGTGGCAAAGCGAGCCCATCTCCGAATTTGATTTTCAGCTGTTCAACGACCAGGAGTACGCCCTTGCGGTGATGGAGAAGAACGCGGTGGAGGACATCACCCGCGTGCTGTATCCCAACGACACCACGCTTGCGGGCAAGCGCCTGCGCCTAAAGCAGCAATACTTCCTTTCCTCGGCCTCCCTGCAGGATCTTCTGTTCCGCTTCAAGCGTGAGAACCTGCCCATCGAGGCGTTTGCCGAGCACAACGCCATTCAGCTCAACGACACGCACCCCACCGTGAGCATCCCGGAGCTGATCCGCCTGTTGATGCTGGAGGGCTTGGACTTCGACAAGGCGTTTGCGATCACCACAAAGACCTTCTCCTACACCAACCACACGGTCATGAGCGAGGCGCTGGAAAAGTGGGATGCAAAGCTCTTCCGCGACCTGCTGCCGGAGCTGTTCGACATTGTGTACCGCATCAACGCCAAGCTCTGCGGCGAGCTGATGGCGGACGGCAAGGACTGCTCCAAGCTGGCCATCATTCAGGAGAACACCATCCACATGGCCAATCTGGCCTGCTACTGCTCCCACACCATCAACGGCGTTGCGGAGATCCACACGCAGATCCTCAAGGACGACGTCCTGCACGGCTGGTACGAGCTGTACCCCGACCGCTTCCAAAACAAAACAAACGGCGTCACGCAGCGCCGCTGGCTGGGGCTTTGCAACCCTGAGCTGTCCGCCTTCCTTAACGAACGCATCGGCGACAAATGGATCACCGACCTTGACGAATTGGAAAAGCTCAAGGCCTTCCGTTCCGAGGCGGATCTACAGGCGTTTCTGCAGGTCAAGCAGACGAAGAAGGAGCAGCTCCGCAAGCTCATCTATGCCCGCGAGGGCGTGGATCTGCCGAGCAGCTTCCTCTACGACGTGCAGATCAAGCGTATGCACGAGTACAAGCGTCAACTGCTCAACGCCTTTGCCATCATGGACATCTATTTCTCCCTGCGCGAGGGCAAGCTGCCGAACTTCACGCCCACGGCGTACATCTTCGGCGCCAAGGCCGCGCCGGGCTATGTCCGCGCCAAGGCGATCATCAAGTATATCAACACCATCGCGGAGAAGATCAACAACGATCCTGCGGTCAACGACCGTATGCGCGTGGTGTTTGTGCAGAACTACAACTGCTCCTATGCGGAGCATATCATCCCCGCTGCGGATGTTTCCGAGCAGATCTCCCCTGCGGGCACCGAGGCCAGCGGCACGGGCAACATGAAGCTCATGCTCAACGGCGCGGTGACGCTGGGCACCTTTGACGGCGCCAACATCGAGATCGTGCGCGAGGCGGGCGAGGAGAACAACTACATCTTCGGCAACCGCGTGGAGGAGCTGAACAGCATCCGTCCCCACTACGATCCCAAGACCATCTACGACTATGACCCGCGTGTGCGCCGCGTGGTGGACACCCTCATCGACGGGAGCCTGAGCGACAACAACAGCGGCGTCTTTGCCGAGCTGCACCGCGCTCTCTTATTCGGCAACGGTTGGGAAAAGCCCGACTACTACTTTGTGTTGCTGGAGCTGATCCCCTATATCGAGCGGAAGCTCAAGGTCAACGAGGACTATCGCGACCGCCTGCGCTTCACCGAAAAGGCGCTGCTGAACACCGCCTGCGCGGGAAAGTTCTCCTCCGACCGCACCGTCCGCCAGTATGCCGAGGAGATCTGGCACATCAGTCCCCTCAAAAAGGTCGAGGGGCTGCGGCTGTTCTAACGTAAAATATTATCGCATAACGATAACGCTTTATTGACGCACGGGGAAACGGCGTGGTATACTGCAGGTACCACAAAGGGAGGTGCGACGATGAAGCGTTCTCGTTTGACCCGCCTGACGGCGATCTGCGTTCTGCTGCTCAGCTGTATTTTTCTGTTCTTCTACATTTATTTTCTGCCCCGTGCGGTGGCGGAGCATTTCGCGGACTTCCCCGACAAGACGGCGCTGCAGACCCCCTGCACCGTCCTGCTGCTGCTGACGGCGCTGCCTGTTGCCGCCGCCATCGGCGCCTTTTTGTGCGTACTCAAAAACATAGCCATGGATCGCTCCTTTTCAAAAAGCAGCGATACAATGATGCGCCTGATCGGCCTTTGCGCGCTGACGGACTGCGCGATCGTGCTTGCCGCGGCGCTGCTTCTTTTGATCGGCGGCGCGGCGGACGCAGGGATGCTGCTGCTTGGCAGCGGCGTACTGGTGGCGGGGCTGTGCGTGGCGGCGGCGGCCTTTCTGCTGGCTGCGCTCATCGGCAAGGCGGTCTCATTGCAGGAAGAAGTGGACCTGACGGTATAGGAGGCGCATATGCACATCAATTTTACCATCGACCTTATGCTGCTCAAGCGCAAGCTGAGCCTGACCGAGCTGTCCCGCCGCGTGGGCATCACCCCCGCCAACATGTCCATCCTCAAGACAGGCAAGGCGCGCGCCGTCCGCATGGACACGCTGTGCAAGCTCTGCCGCGAGCTGAACTGTCAGCCGGGCGAGCTGATGCAGTACGTCTCCGACGAGGAGGAGCAAGAGGAGGCCAAAGCGTGAGCCGCCGCGGGAGGCTCCTAATTGTCTGCGCGCTGCTGCTGCTTTCGGGCTGCAGGGCGTCCGCCCCCGCGCCCACGGCCGCGCCGACCGAAAGCCCTGCCGCGCCCACCGCGACCCCCGCGCCCATAGCGATCCTCACTGCCGCGCCCGCCTCCACGCCCACCCCTTCGCCCACCGACGGCGGCAGGATGGTGGACGGCCTGTATGTTTCCCCCGAGATCAGCTTTGTTCCGCTGCCCACGACCGCGCCAACGGTCTTTGCAGACGGCAGCACGCCCACGCCCAGTCCGCCTTGGACGACGCCCTTTCCCTCCCCCACGGGGGAGGCGACCCTGTCCGCTCCCGACACGGTCACGCTTGCCGAGGTGCAGCGCGACAGCCCCGTCTACAGGCGGGCGGACAAGCGTTCCGACCGCGTGACGACCGTGCATACGGGGGAGAGCTACGCCGTGACGGGGCAGGCGAAGGGCTTTTTAAAGCTCCTTGTCAACGGATCGACCGCCTATCTGCCCGCCGACCGCGCCGTCCTCAGTGAAGCGAACGCCGCGCAGGACGAGCTGCTTTGCTACACATTGGCATCGTGGAACGTCCACAATCTGGGCAACGGCACGCAGGTGGAGGAAGCGGCGGCGCTTCTAAAGACCATCGATGCGGACGTGGTCTGCGTGCAGGAGATCGACGTTGGCACCAAGCGGGCAAACGGACAGGATCTGCTGCGCCTGCTTGCTGAGGCGGCGGACTATCCGTACTATGTCTTTTCCAAGGCGCTTTCCTATCAGGGCGGCGGCTACGGCACGGCCATCCTGTCCAAGTATCCCCTCGTGGACGCCGCGACCATCCGCTTGGAGGTCGCCGAGGGACGGGAAGCGCGGGTGCTGGGCTATGCAAGGGTGCTGCTTAACGGCGGGGCGGCGGCCGTCTATAACGTGCATGTGGACGATGGGCCGATGTGCCTAAAGTCCCGCAACCTCTGCTCCCTGCGCTATGAGCTGGCGGCCTGCGGCCTTACAAAGTATGTGCTGACGGGAGATTTCAACTGCTCCCCCCCAAGGCTCCATGAGCTGCTGCCCACGCTCTACGCGGTCAACATCGACAAAAACACCTTCGGCGACGGCTCCGTGCCGAAGATCTTGGACAACATCCTCTATACGGACGGGATCGTCCCCGCCGCGGTGCGCATCGTGGAAACGAGCGACACGGGTGTGAGCGACCACGACTTAGTGTACGCAGTGATCCAGCTCCGCCCATAAAAAAAGCTGCGCTTTTCACGGCGCAGCAGAAAGCCCTTGCAGCTTATACAGAGGAGGAATGCCTACAGCTTGACCTTCGTCCATTTGCTGCCCGCAAAGCGGACGCCGGAGAAGATCAGGCGCAGCAGCTGGTCGGTGAACAGCCCCAGCCAAGCGCCCACAAGGCCCAGTCCCAACGGGTAGCATAACAGCCAGCTCAAGCTGGGACGCACGATCCCCACGCTGATGAGACTGGCAAGCGCGACATAGCGCGCATCGCCCGCTCCCCTTAGGCAGCCCGACAGCACGACCTGCGAGGTCTGCACCAAGCAGGTGGCGGCAATGATGAACATGATGGTGCTGCCAAGGTCGATGACGGCGGGATCCTCCGAAAACAGGCCGATCATCTGCCTTCGCAGCAGGATGAACAGTACGCACAGGATGACCCCCACGGTGGAGGAGTAGCGCTGTCCCACCTTGCCGTAGATCATGGCAAGGTCGGGGCGTTTCGCTCCCAGCGACTGTCCAACCAGCGCCGTTGCGCCTATGCCGAAGCCGTCCGCAAACGCAAAGGAAACATGGACGATGTTCATGCAGATCAGATGGGTGGCGTAGGGCGTGGTACCAAGCCTTGCCACCAGCGCCACATACAGGAAAAAGCCCACACGCATGCAGAACTGCTCGGCAAAGGCGGAGCCGCCCACCGTGAACACGGAGCGCAGGGTCTTCGGCTCAAAGCGCCAGCTGCCCTTCTCAAGCAGCGTCATGCGGCTGCGGTCGATGGTCTTGTCGCTGCGCAGGATGCTCATCAGCGCCATCAAAAAGGCGACAAAGCTGCCGAGTGCCGTTGCGATGGCGGCGCCGCGCACCTCCAAGCGGGGAAAGATCCATATGCCGTTGATCAGCAGCCAGTTGAACAGGATGTTGGTGAGGTTCGCGGCGGTGTTGGACAGCATGGAGATGCGCGTGTTGCCGTAGCCGCGCTGTGCCGCGTTGATGCACATACCCATGCAGCCGAAGTACTGTCCGAACATGACGATGCGGAAGTAATCGATTGCGTCAACCAAATAATCATCGTTTGCACCCGCCAAGCGCAGCAGCGGCTCGGCAAGGAACATGGCGGCGACCGTCATGAGGGCGGACAAAAGCGCGGTGAGGATGAGGCTCTGCTTGAGCACGCGGCGCGCGCCCTCGTAGTCCTTTTCGCCCTTGCGTCTTGCCACGACGGCAGTGATGCCCGTGTTGAGGGAGATCAGCAGCGCCATCAGCAAGAATTTCGGCTGCGTGGTGATGCCCACCGCGCTGATGGCGGCGGAGCCGAGCCTGCCCACCATCATGGTGTCGAACAGACCCATTGCCGCTACCAGCACCGATTCCAGCGCCGACGGCCATGAGATGTGCAGGTTGGTCGCATAGGCCTCCTTCATTGTGGGAAGGGGACCGCAGACGAGCTCTTCTTTGACCATGTACCGGGGATCGTACAGGCGTTTTAGGGGGTTGACCATACCGAAACGAACCATCCTTTTGGGAATCATCGGGTGGGTCGCTGCCCGCCTGTTGGATAGTACTTTAGCATACTAAAATACAGAATGCAAGCAATACCGTCAAGCTTCGGCAGGGAAGCTTGACAGAAGCCGCTGCGTGCATTACAGTTAAGGAAATAAAAGTTTCCATAAGGAGGCAGTATGCAACAGTTTCGCAAATGGTTCTCGGCAGTCTTGGCGGCCGTGTTGCTGTTTCTGGTGCTGCCCACGGGAGCGGTGACCCGCGCCGACTCCAAGACCTACCTGCTGCCCGTCTTTGAGACCACGGACGTCCACGGTCATCTGGTGGACACCTCGTCGGGCGATGCGGCACAATACGAGTACCGCATGGCGTACATCGCAAAGACCATCTCCGCAGCGCGCACAGACGGCGACCGTGCCACCACGGTGGTGCTGGACGGCGGCGACATCTATCAGGGCAACGTGGTGTCCAACCTACAGGACGGCAAGCCCCTTGTCGAGGCCTACGACGCCATCGGCTACGACGCGGTGGCCTTGGGCAATCACGAATTTGACTGGGGCGTCACGAACACCTGCGATCCGGACGGCACCATGACGAACTATGTGAACGCAGCGGGGGAAACGGTGGACTGCCTGATCCCCGTGCTGTGCTGTGATCTGTTTGAAACAAGCAGCGGCAAGCGGGCAAGCGTCTGCAGGGACTATGTTCTGCTGAACAAGACCGCCACGGCGTACGATGGGACGACTCGGGCTGTGACCATAGCGGTCATCGGCTACGCAGGCAACTACGCCTCGGACATCATGCCCTCCGAATTTGCGGCGTACTACATCGACGCTTCCGCTTCCCGCGTCACCGCCCTTGCCTCCACGCTGAAGGCGGAGGGAGCGGACGCTGTCATCGTGCTGGCGCACAACGGCGCGGCCTCCACGGCGAGCATGTTTGCAGGCTCCGCTGTGGATCTGGTGCTGGGCGGACATTCCCACACCAACACGGCGGGCTATAGCGGGGACCTTGCGTATATGCAGGCGGGGGCAAAGGCGACCACCTACGGCCAAGCGACGCTGACGTTTACAAACGGGAAGGTTGATGTGGTGGATCCGCACTGGACGAGCGTGGGGGACTGCACCGCCGCGGCGCTTAAAGATCTCGACCCGACGGTCTACGCCATCTCCACCCGTGCCGTGGCAGGCGTTGCGGACACCCTTTCCGCCGTACTGGGCTATGTCACGCAGGATGTGCAGGGCGTCACGGCGGGCAATTTTGTGTGCGATCTGTACAACCGCGCCACGGGTTCGCTAGTGGGCGTGAACAACGGCGGCGGCATCCGCACAAGCTTTCTCCTTGCCGACGGCAGCGACAAGCGCTCTGTCACCAAGGGCGATATCTACACCATGCTGCCCTTTGACAATCAGATCTACGTGTTCCGCGTCAGCTACAAAACGCTCTTTGATACGCTCAGTCGGGATTACAACTATATGTACGGCGTCGACCTGTATTCAAACGCGCTGGTCATAAACGGCGAATGCGTCTACCTTAACGGTGCTTGGGCGACGGGCTGGCAGACGGCAACAACGCTCGTTGCCGTCAACGAGTACGTTTCCACCTCCAACAGCCGCTTTACGGCGTGGATCGATGCTGGCTATCTTGTGGACAGCGTCAGCTATGTCGACAATGTCTGCGCAATTGACGCCTTGGCCGCGCTTGCCGCACAGAACGACGGCTATATCCCCACCGATACCGAAAACCATCGGCACAGCGGGTCGTATGCGGGCAGCCTGACCACCCTGCTGCCCGAAGTGAACGTGCTTGCAGGCGACGCCGACTGCAGCGGCGCGGTCAACGCGGCGGACGCGGCAGCGATCCTGCGCTATATGGTCAAGCTCGACGTCCTTGGCGCGCAGGCGCTCCGAAACGCCGACGTGGACGGCAAGGCAGGCGTCACGGCTGCGGACGCGGCTGTCATTTTGCGCTACACGGTCAAGCTGGAGGCCGTACTGCCAGTCGCATAAACGTAAGACATTTTATTTAGGAAGCGCCTCAAGGGGAACGGCCTTTGCCAAGCTGCGGTCAAGATAGGCGCTTCCCCCGTGACATTGCGAATGGGCTGCAGGAAGGGCGGGAAGACGATGGCCTGCGCTTCGTCCCGCAGCTCGATCTCTAAAATGGCGCGATCCATCCAAAACGGATAGACGTACGGCTCAAAGCACCCATTTTGCAGGGCAGACCTCGTTGGGGCTGTGCCTTGCAAGGCGCTGCATAAACTCGTCGGCGCTCCTGCAGGCACGCTGTCGCCGTAAAGCAGCACTCTTGCATATTGGCTTGCTTTCCGCTATAATGAAACTGCCACTTTGGCAAATACCCGATCAGGAGGATCAAATCGGTGAAAAAAACCGTTATTATCTTGGCGGTCGTGGCGGTCTGCTGCGTACTTGTGTGTGCGCTGCTGTTTACGGGTGTGATCGATCTAAGCGCCTGTGCCAAGCAGGAAGCGCAGACGAGCGCGGCCCCTTCGCAGACGGACGCCGCGGGGACCGCGGACACTTCGGACGCCCTTTCCTCAGACGAGCCTACCCTTGTGCCGACTGCGGAGCCGGAGGGCTTCGAGCAGCAGCTGGACAACTTCCTAAACGGCCTTAAGACGAGCAACGCGCAGCTGATCGTTTCCGTGTATCACGAGGCCTACTGGACGGCAGGCGGTCAGACACTGGCGGACGCATACGAGCTGATGGGCGAAAACCTTGCCGAGCTTGCCATGCCGAGCGACCTCAACTGGACCATCGACTCCGTTACGGAAGCGGATGCGGATACCATGGCCTCCGTGCGCAGCAACTATGCCTCCTACGGCATCGACGGCTCGCGCATCACGGAGGGCAAGCTGGTCACCGTCACCACCCACGGCACGGTCAACGGCGCAGACGAAGTGCATGTGTTGGACTGCCACTTCATAAAGATCGACGAGGGCTGGTACCTCTTCGACGATATCTTCCAACTGTTTTATTAAAGGGAGGCAATAAGTATGTATTGTAATTGGACGGAATTGTTCGGTGGCTTCACCGAGGGATGGCAGGAAGCGCTGGAGACCTTGGGACTGGGCTGGCTCGTGGGGGTCGCCGTCTCCATTTGGTCCATCTGCTGGCTGCTCTCCATTGCCATCGAGGCGCTTGCCATCGTGGGGCAGTGGTTCATCTATCGCAAGGCAAAGCAGCACGGCTGGGCAGCCATCGTGCCGTTTTACAGCAGCTTCATCCTCTACAAGATCACCTGGGGCAACGGCTGGTACTTCCTGCTGGAGCTCATCCCCTTTGCCAACATCGTCATCTCCATCATCACCATGGTGAAGCTGTCCAAGGCGTTTGGACACGGCGGCGGCTATGCCTGCGGGCTGGTCTTTTTGCCCTACGTCTTTTTGCCCATCTTGGGCTTTGGCAAGTCGGAGTATGTGGGCTTGAACGAAGCAGTGTAACAGAACAAGAGCAACAAGCGAAAAGCGGCGGGGTCTCCCGTCGCTTTTTTCGTGGAGCGGCTGCGGCGTCCCTGCCCTTTTATGCAGTTGTTTACGCTTTTTTTACCGTTTGCGAAAAATTGCCCCTGCACGGATGGGAACGCTTGTGCTATACTGTATTTGGGAAAAATTGATCGAGACGAGGTAGAGCTATGGAAGAAAACAAAGTGCGCCGCATCGGTATTTTGACCAGCGGCGGAGACGCGCCCGGCATGAACGCGGCGATCCGCGCCGCGGTGCGCAACTGCTTGCAGCATGACGTGATCCCTATCGGCGTGCGGCGCGGCTACAACGGCCTCATCCACGCGGATACCTTTGAAATGGACGCCCGCAGCGTCAACGGCATCACCGCACGCGGCGGCACCATCCTGTATACCGCTCGCTGCGATGAGTTTCGTACGGACGAGGGTATAGCCCGCGCCGTACAGACCTGCCGCTACTTGGGCATCGACGGTCTGGTCGCCATCGGCGGCGACGGCACCTTCCGCGGCGCATCCAAGCTGTCCGAGGCGGGGGTGAACACCGTGGGCGTACCCGCAACCATCGACAACGACATCGGCTGCTGCCACTACACCATCGGCTTTGACACCGCCGCCAACACCGCCATAGAGGCCATCGACAAGCTGGCGGACACCATGCAGTCCCACGAACGCGTGTCCGTGGTGGAGGTCATGGGGCGGCACGCGGGACATTTGGCACTGTACGTCGGGCTTGCCGTGGGCGCGACCAGCATCCTGCTGCCCGAGTATCCCTTCACCTATGAGCATGACATCATCGAGCGCATCCGCGACGGCCGCTATCGCGGCAAGCACCATCACCTCATCATGTTGGTGTAAAATAGTTCCGGGTAAAAGTGAGGGGGGATTGCGTGTAGGGGGAGG
>CAZBBX010000018.1:0-43152 GCA_964490325.1 uncultured Oscillospiraceae bacterium | reverse complement strand
TCACGGATAAGGTACTGCCGGTAGCAAAAGAATGGCAGCAGAGACCATTGGAGGCGGTTTACGCAGCATAGAGGGACGGCTCTCCATGTTGCCGCAAAAGCCTTTTTCCCCGCCAATAAAGGGATGTCGGTCACAAAGAGCAAAGGCGATCCCACAAAAACGCATTGACGCATTCGGGAGGCCTGCTGTACAATACACATAGGAACTTTCAACTTTTGCTTGTGTTCGGAAAAGCCGATGACAAGCCTGCTTAAGACACGCAGGAACGGATCATCCGTGCCGATCAGAGGCGTTGGCATGGACGCTATGACCGCAGCAGGATCGAACGGGAGGTGCAGAGCAGCTCTCATCGAGAAGCGGAAAAAATATATTGACGCGTTTACCTTGACAGCCCTGCTGCGGCTTGTCACAATGAAGACAGATCTACCGAGCAATACGATTTGGAGGTAAACGAATGTTTGGCACCTTGGAGGAACTCAAGCGTTTTTGTGAGGACGAGGGCGTCGATCTGATCGATTTTAAAATGGTGGACGTTCGCGGACGTTGGCGCCATGTGACCCTGCCCGCGACGCGTCTCAACGAGGAACTGCTCAAGAGCGGCATCGGCTTCGACGGCAGCAATTATGGCTTTGCGCCTGTGGAAAACAGCGACATGGTGTTCATTCCCGACCTGTCCACGGCGGTGATCGACCCCTTCTCGGGTGGCCGCGTGCTGATGATGACGGGAGACGCCATGCTGATCGACCTGCCGCAGAATCGTCCCTTCGACCAGTATCCCCGCAACGTCCTGCGTGCCGCCACTGCATTCATGCGCGACAAGGGCATAGCGGATGAAATGATCATCGGTCCCGAATTCGAGTTTCATATTTTCGAGGATGTGCGCTATCATGCGGGGCAAAGCGAGTCCCTGCTGCGCATTCGTTCCGACGAGACGGCGGAGGACGGCGGCGCAGGCCGTCTGCCTCGCGACGACGGATACCATGCCGATCTGCCCCGCGACTCCCATTACCTGCTGCGCAACGAGATGACCCGCCTGCTAAGCGACATGGGCGTGGAGGTCAAGTATCATCACCACGAGGTGGGCGGCTCCGCACAGGAGGAGATCGAAACGGAGCTTTGCGACGTGGAGCATATGGCGGATCAGACGATGACCGTCAAGTATGTGGTACGCAACGCAGCAAAGCGCGCAGGCAAGACCGCCACCTTCCTTCCAAAGCCCATTGCGGGGGAGGCGGGCAATGGTATGCACGTGCATATCATCCTCAAAAAGGACGGCCGTCCCGTGTTCTACGATCCGCAGGGCTATGCGCAGCTGTCCAAGGAAGCGCTGCTGTTCATCGGCGGCGTCTTGAAGCACGCACCCGCGCTCTGCGCGTTCACCAATCCCTCCACAAACTCCTTCCGCCGTCTGGTCCCCGGCTACGAAGCGCCTGTGACCATCGGCTATGCCACCGCCAATCGCAGCGCGGTCATTCGCATCCCCGCGTATGCAAAGTCGCCCGACAAGAAGCGCTTTGAGGTGCGCAACCCCGACGCCACCTGCAACCCGTACTATGCCTATGCAGCCATCCTCATGGCGGGCTTGGACGGCATCCGAAACGGGATCGACCCGACAAAATACAACTGGGGTCCCTTCGACCGCAACCTCTACGAATTGTCCGATGCGGAAAAGGCAGCGTTAGAGCATCTGCCCAAGACCCTGTACGAGGCGTTGGACGCGCTGGAGGCGGATCACGACTTCCTTACCTGCGGCGGCGTTTTCCCACAGCGCCTGATCGAGCTGTGGCAAAAGCTGCTGCGCCGCGAGACCGCCGAGCTGGAGCGTATACCCACACCCGCCGAGTTCGAGCGCTACTACGACCTGTAACAGGCGACAGCGCCGATCCCATTGCGCTAAATAGATAGGTCATGATCTGTGGGGCGGCAGCAATAACAGCCCAAAGAAAGTAAACGGAGCCAAGCTGCTGAAAACAGCGACAAGGGCTCCGTTTTTTGCTATACTTACGTGCTGAAATAAGAACCAAGTGCAGTATCGCGCAACTGTGAAAAGAATGCGGCTGCGCTTTGATCTTGGCTTTGCGGAGAAACATTTACAGTTCATATTTCAACAAACCCTTATATAATTGAAATAAGACGAGTATAATAGAAGCAGTATTTCAATTCGATCAAGGAGGTGCTTTAAATGGATCGTGCAGGGAAACTTGTAAAAAACATGTCGGGAACAGCGGAGTATCAATCGTTTTGTCTCAACCCGCTGCCGCCGTCCCCCGGGCTTGTATTTGACGATGAAATGCTTCGGGCTTTGATTCAGGCGAGCCGCAGCCTCAAGCAGCTGGATGTAGCTTCTCAGCTGATCCCTAATGCAGAGCTGTTCGTTTCCATGTATGTAAGAAAAGAAGCGCTGCTGTCATCCCGCATGGAAGGCACACAATGCACCTTTAATGATATCCTTGATCCGGCGCTTGACATAAACAAAAATTTGGATACGGCGGATGTTATCAACTATGTGAAGGCAACACAAGCCGCGCTTGAAAAGCTGAAGGAGCTGCCCCTCTGCAATCGCCTTATCCGTGAGGTCCATGCGATCCTGATGGAAGGCGTTCGCGGACAGGACAAGTGCCCGGGAGAATTTCGGCGTTCTCAAAACTGGATTGGTCCTGCCGGGTGCGGGCTTAAGGATGCACGCTATATTCCGCCTAATCCGCGGGATATGGAAGTATCCATGTCAGATCTGGAAAAGTATATCAAGGAAAGTCGGGAATACGATCCCTTGGTGCGTGCGGCGCTGATCCATTATCAGTTTGAAACGATCCATCCGTTTCTAGATGGAAACGGAAGGATCGGAAGGCTGTTGATCCAACTTTATCTTGTGGAACAGGCGTTGTTGAAAAAGCCTGTCATCTACGTGTCCTATTTTCTCAAGAAGAACCAAATCGAATACAACGATCGGATCAGCGAGGTGCGCAGAAGCGGCAACTATGAGCAATGGGTGAAGTTTTTTCTTGAAGCAGTAGACGCCGCGGTCATAGATGCAGTGGAATCCATCGACAAGCTCTCAGCCCTGCACGATGCCAATGTTTTGCGGCTTCCCAAACCGAGACGCAGCAAGGACAATGTGCGCGCCTTGTTTGACTACCTCGAAGGGCATCCCATCATTGACATTAAGCATACGGCGGAAATTTAGGAGTTAGCTACAACACCGTATCCGCCGCGGTAAACACATTGGTCGAGCTTAACATTTTACGCGAGACGACGAATGCTGCGAGAAATCGTGTCTTCTCCTACGAGGCGTATTTGCAAATATTAAGAAAAGACACCGAATAAGCAAAGTGATCGGTAGGTGATCGACTCGCATAACGCATCTGCTCGGCTCCATGTATACGTCGGACGGACGCGCTTTTCCGTGCGCCCGACATAGGTGATACGGGGGTGGTGTAAGTCGTCTGCATACCCTTGGCAGCTGCGGCGGTCAGGGGTCTCCACGCAAGCAAAAAGACTCGCACAAGTCGGATAGCATGCTGTCCGAAAAGTACGAGTCCCTGTATCCCGACTGCGATCGAAGCGCTGCGCACCAAATGGTACGCAAAGCGGTGTGAGAGCGCGGCTGATCAAGACAGGGTCAGCCGCCTGCTCGATCGATCTTGTTTCGTACGAAGCGCTTTACAGAGCTTCGATCTGACCCAGCAAGTACAGCTGCAACAGCGCTGCATCGGCAGAGCTTATTTGGTCGTCGTCCGTCAGCAGGGCATTTTGTATGGCCTGCTCCGACAGAACACTTTCGCCGAGCACATAGCTTATCAGGGTGGCCACATCCGAAGAGGTGATCGAACCGTCGCAGTTGACGTCCCCGCGCAGCAGCGGATAGGTCATGCGCAGCGTCCAATCGTCAATGGTGCCCCAGCCGCCTGCAGCGCCCACGACCGCCATGCCAACGGTCACCGTGGTCTCTTCGGTCAGGGTGAAGCTGACGGTAGGCGTCTGCCAGACCTTCCAGCCGCTCAGGGTCACGCTGTCGCTTGAAGTGGTCACGCCGCCGATGGTCACATAGCTCGTGATGCTTTGGCTGTCGCCCATATCGCCACCTTGGATGTTGGGCGTGAAGCTGTACTTGCCCGCCGCCAGCGTCACCGTCTGCTCCACCGTGAAGTTGAGGCCGCTGTTGTTCCAAAAGTGCAGACTGCAGCTGCCCGTCAGGGGATCGTCCGTGGTGCGGGCTACGCCTGTGGAGCCGCTGCCCGCGATGGTATACATGCTCATGTCCGACAGCTCAAAGCTTGGGTTGGACAGCACGTTTGGATAGAGGATCACCACGGTGCAGGTCACGGCAGTGCCGTCCTCCAGCGCACCGCTGACGGTGTAGCTGCCCGCCACCGCAACGTTGATGGCCGCAAGCTCCGCAGCGTTCCAAGTGACCGCCGCCTCCTGCGTCGTGCCGCTGAGGTAGGTGAGCGTGACCGTCTCGGGCAGGGTCAGGGTGCCGCCTTGCTCGATGGTGACGGTGGGGTTCTCCACATCGGTCACGGCGTCGTCGATGAGGTTGCCGTCATAGACGCGGTTAAAGACCTCCATGGAATCCAGCGGATGCCCCGTAAAGTCGAACAGCGCCTGATTGTCCCAGCTGCTGCCGCCGTAGTAGGTCGCCGCGTCGCTGCTGTAATCGCCTGCATAGCTGCTTGCCCAGCCGCAGCCGTAGGTCTGCCAAGCCAACTTGTTGGCGGCCAGCACGGAAGCTGCGTCGGAGGCGTTGGCGTCATACACGTTGACGGGGATCCATGCGGGTTCCCAGTAGAACACGCCCAGTGCGTTGGAACCGACCGCAGCGGTGGCGGCGATCACATCGCGCAGCGCGTTGGCCTGCCCCTGCACGGTGAAGTCGTAGCCGTCCACCTTGGCGCTTGCAAGCACGCTGTTTTCATGCCCGTCGCCGTCCGCAGCCGTGTAGCAGTAGGAGGTCTCCGCCACCATGACCTTCTTGCCAAAGTCGTTGACGACATTTTGCAGCATCGTGGTCAAATTGGAGGTCGTACCGTGCCAGAACATATAGTAGCTGGTCGCCAGCACATCGTAATCAACGCTGTTATTGGAAAGCGTCTGCGCCCAGTAGTAGGGCGTGCTGTTCTGCGGGTTGGTGAAGTGGCAGGCAATGAGGATGCTGCTGTCTGCGGCACGCACCGCAGCTGCGGCAGCCTTGAACACCGTGCACATGTTGGCGTTGCCCGTCACGCCTGCAATGCCGCTGTTGGTCTCGTTGCCGATCTGCACCATGGTCACGTTGACGCCTGCAGCTTTAAGGGTGTTCAGCGAGGCGGTGGTAAAGTCCGCAACCGCCTGCGCGGTCTGCGCGACCGTGTAGCCCGACCATGCCTTGGGCGCCTTTTGCTTGCCGGGGTCTGCCCAGAAGTCGGAGTAGTGGAAGTCGATGAGTACCTTCATGCCAAGGTTCGTGGCGCGGGTACCCAGCGCGACCGCCTGCGTCAGGTTGCAGTTGCCGCCGCCGTAGCCGTTGCCGTCCGTGTCAAAGGGATCGTTCCACACGCGGATACGCACATAGTTTGCGCCGCTGTTTGCCAGCACCGTCAGCGCGTCCGACTCGTTGCCGTCAAAATCGTAGTACTGCACGCCGGCCGCTTCCTCGGAGGCAAGGCTTGAGATGTCCACGCCCATGATGAAATCCTCCGCGAGGTCGGTGACCTTCACCACGTTGATGCTGATTTCGGGACGCGTCACCTGCTTTGTGAGGGCAATGTTGTCAAAGTCGCCCCAGTAGCCTGCGTTCACAGTGCCGCTGAGAGTCACCGTGACGGCGGTGGTCTCCGTGAGGGTGAAGGCTTCGGCGGTCTGCGTCGTCCATACGTTCCAACCCGTGGACACAAAGGCGACCTGCGCCAGCGTCGTTGCGCCTGCGGCGGCGGAGAGCGTAAGCTGCTGCTCCGCTGTGGAGGACGCGGCGCCTTCGCAGTCAAAGCTCAAGACGTAGCTGCCTGCGGCCAGCGTCACCGTTTGGCTAAGATCCACACTGCTCGCGCTTTCCGCCCAGATGTTGCCGATCTTCGTTGTGTTGCTTGCATAGCTGTCCGTCTTGACGATGAGCGTTGCCGTGGAATTGTTCGTCCAGCCGCTCAGATCGCCTGTTTCAAAGGTGCCGTTCGTGAGACTGCTCTGCGTGTCCGCAAAGCTGACCGTGCCTGTGAGGATCGTCGTTGCGACAAAGACCAGCACGGTGATCATCGCCAACAGTCGTCTGCCCATATGCAGCTTCGTTTTCATGTGCTTCTCCTCCTCGTTTATATACCCTGCGATCCGTATGACCGCTTTGTTCGGTTTCCTTTTATGTGGCTCAAGCTTCGTCCAGTATGCGATAGCTCTCCGTGATGCGCCGCTCCCCCTCAACAAGCTCCTCGATCTGCAGGATCAGATCCTGCGTTGCCAGCCGACCCATGGCGCGCGCATCGATCTCCACGGCAGGGATGCGGGGGCGGAAGGCCTCCAGCAGCACGCTGTGAAACAAGCTTGCCACCTTGACGGGGGTGTTTGCTCCCCAATCGAGGATGGATAAAAGACGATTTGCAATGTAATCATCGCCGCAGAGAATGCACTCGGGTGCGTGTCGTACCGCGCTTTCGTAGGCTGCACGGATCTGCTGCCTGCTGGTCAGCTCGTCAAACAGCTGCACCTGCGTCATAGGGATGCCTGCCGCCGTCAGCGCGTCCAAGCAGCCATCCCGCCGCGCTTGATTGACCGTATGGCTGCATTTCCCCAAGAATAGGGCAAAGCGCGTATACCCCTTTGCCAGCATGT
Organism: uncultured Oscillospiraceae bacterium; assembly: GCA_964490325.1. GTDB lineage: Bacteria > Bacillota > Clostridia > Christensenellales > CAG-138 > DAOPJM01. Next base: position 36,354 of record CAZBBX010000018.1, on the reverse strand, counting down.
GCTCGCAAAGCGCACGGCTTGCGCCGCGGTTGTCCACGTCGATCTGGGGGGCACGATGCTCCTCCGAGGAGCCGATCAGCACAAACGGGACGCCGCTGCCAAGCAGGTAGGCCACCGCAGTGTCATTGATAAGGGCGCTCGTGAGGATCACGCCGTCGACCTTTTTGTTGGTCAGCAGCCGCTTTAGAGCGCCGATGTCGCCGTCGTCGATGCTGGCGACCAGCACATCGTAGTCCTCGGCATTGGCCTGTTGGCAAACGCCCATCAGCACGGACTGAAAAAAGGGAAGCTCACTTTGAAAGCTTTCCTTGGGCAGGACGACGCAAAGATTGTAGGTGCAGGACTTGGCAAGGCTTCTTGCAATGCTGTTGGGTCGGTAGTCGTTCTTTTCGATGTACTCCAAGACGCGCTGACGGGTATCCTCCCCGATGCGTCCCTTCCCCGAAATGGATCTGGACACCGTGGAGGTGGAAAGATGCAGCTCTTTTGCGATATCGCTTAGCTGCAGATCCCGACTTCGCTGCTCGTTTTCCATGTCGCTCCCCGTTTCCCCTGCGCGGTAATTCTTCCTGTACTGCGTATGCGCAAGCGCTTGCTCAACATCTCGATCGTAACACAAAGCGCAGCGGCTGTCAACGATTTCCTTTTCAGCAAGGAAGCAAGAACCTATTGTTTACAAAAAACGCTGCCACGGCAAATACCTTTCCGCCGTGCCTTCGCGCCCCTCTTTCCCCCACATCCGCAGGGGCGGATATCATTCGCCTGCCGTGCCCTCGTGCCCTTCTCTCGCCATCTGCCCGTGCCTGCACCGCCGATAAAATGTCACAATTTTATACCTTGCCTCGGTAGGCATTCGGCGCTATACTGTACATGGGAAGGTATAAATTCTGTAAAATAGCCGTTCTGCACGGCATAAACATTCCGTACAAGAAATGGAAGGAGATCACACATGAAGAAGATCTTGCCAAGTATCGCCTTGGTCTTAGCGTTCATATTGGTCATAGGCATGGGCAGTGTGGCCACTGCCTCGACCTCCGCTCCTGCAAGCGGGATCATGGGAGATTCCAATGGCGATGGAAATGTCACCTCCTCCGACATTGCCCTGCTGCTTCGGCAGGTGCTTGGCGAAGGCAGCATATCGTATCAGCAATCCATCTTGGAGGATACCAACCACGATGGCTACTTGACTTCCTCTGACGCCACGCTCATGCTTCGCTATATGCTGTACATGTCCAACAGCTGCGAGCTGGTCGAAACGAAGACCACCAAGGACGGTCTGTACAGCTTTACCGCACAGGACAATATGTCCACAATCAACGCATACTTGGGCGCGGCCACCGTCCTTCAACCCTTCCCCACGGCCATGGAAGGGCATGTCATCACGACAATAGCCGCAGGTGCGTTCACGAACAGCGGCGTTACGGAGATCTGGTTTGTGGGAGCGCCCATCTCGGGGCTTCCCACTTCGGGTCTTTCCTCGACCTGTGAGATCCACTATCCCACGGGGCAGGGCTGGGAGAGCGCAGGCCTAAGCAGCTACTTCACCAACACGGAGGCCTACGACTATGTGCCTACCCCCATGACCGTTACCGTTTCCAACACGACCGTCACCTATGACGGAAGAGCACGCGACGTAACGGTGAGCGCATCGCCTGCAATACCCTACTACATCAGCTACGTTGACGCAAACGGCCAGTCCGCCGTTCCTATAAACGCGGGTACTTATACCTACACCATCGAGTTCACACAAAGCGGCTATGCTGCAGCGGCAAACGGCAGCGGCACGTTCACCATTGAAAAGGCGAATTACCCCGCGCCAATCTTTGTGGGAGCGACCGTGCACCGCGCCGATGACGAGGGAGAGGAGCAGCATCGCCTGTATGCCACGAGCATACCGCAAGGCGTTAGCGTGACCTATGTATACTATAATTCCACGGCGCCCACGGTGCCGCTCAGCACGGACTACGCGTCGGACGTGGGTACCTACTATGTCTACGCCAACTACACCCACAGCAATCCGAACTACAATCAGCTTGCAAAGCAAGGAGCAACGCTTGTCATCAAGAGCCCTTGGAGCGAGGGTTGGATGAGCGATCAGCCGCAGGGCTGACAAGAAGTATAGCGGTCGAGGATGGCAAGGAAACTTCGCATCGATAAGCGAATAGCGGCCGCGGGGCTTGCACTGCTCGTGTTATGCACGGGCAGTTTTGCATACGCGCAGCCGAGTCACGGCGACATGAACGGCAACGGGAGCTTGGACGCGGCAGACGCGGCCTGCATCCTGCGCGCTTCCGTACAGCTTCAAAAGCTCACGGAGGAGCAGCAAAGGATCGCCGATATCGACGGCGACGGTTCGGTCAGTGCCCGCGACGCGGCCTACATCCTGCGCTATCTGATCGGCATCCCCACCGAGGCGGAGAGCTGCGCCTTCGACTTTACCATGCTGGTGACGGGCGAGCTGAAGGGCGCCGCTTGGAACAAGGATCTTTTGACCAACAGCTATGTCAGCGGCGACTGTCTGCGCATTGCGGATTACCTCAGCACGGAGCGGTCGCATACGGAAAACCTGATCGTTGCGGACGCGGGAAATTCCCTGTACGGCAGCGTGCTCAGTGACCTCTATGCGGAGAGCGCAACCGAGGCGGGCGGGGTGATGGCGCAGGCGTTTGCCGCCATGAACTACGACGCGGTGCTTCTGGGCGATGCGGACTTTTCAGCGGGTCTTGACGTACTGTGGAACGACACGAACGCGCTCACGGCAAGCGGCGTCACGGTGCTTGCCGCCAACTACCTGAAGATCGACGCCACCACGGCCGATCCCGTCAACGCCCCCTTCAACGGCGCAAGCCCGTACTTCATCAAGGAGTTCACCAATGCAAACGGAGAGACCCTAAGTGTTGGCGTGATCGGTCTGTCCACAACGGAGGGCGTCCAAAAGTACGATACCCGCGGTGTGAACGGCATGAAGACGCAGTCTATGCTGGAGACCTACCGCTATTACGAGGCGGAGCTGGTCGCGCAGTGCGACGTCATCATCGCCTTGATCCGTGCGCCCATCGAGCCGTCCCAGACAGACGGCAGCGACGAGAACGACTGTGCACGCGCTTTGATCGAGGGCACGTCTACCATCGACCTTGCATTCTGTGCAGCTGCGGCAACAGAGGGCTACAGCCTGTATCGCAATCTCGGCGGCGCGGAGATCGCGCTCATTTCGCTTGCGGACGACGCAGGCAGCGTTGCAAAGGCGATCATGCACTACAACAACTTTTCCCGTACGCTCACCTGCACCATCGATTTCGTGTCGATGCAGTCCTATCTGTGCGATGACGCCCTGATGAATGCGCTGCAGCCCGCCGTGAACACGGTCGAGATGCTGATGAAGCTGCCCGTGTGCGACCTGAACATGTATGCCATGTCGGGAACAGATCGGTATGCGCCAAGCTCGCACATCACGCTTCTGCATCAGGCGCAGCTTTGGGCGATCGAGCAGTGGCGCAGGCAAACGGACGCCGATGCGCCGCAAAACTGCCTCTCGATCACCTATGCGTATCTGCCCGAACCGCAGGGCGGCTGGGATGGGGAATACGCGCTTACCCTGCGAGATCTGTTTGCCCTCAAGGGGGAAACGCCCAATTACTCGCTCATCATCATGAAGGGCAAGGAGCTGAAGGCTTGGCTGGAGGATTATGCGGGGAAGATCAAGCTGCATGAGCCGATCTATTCCCTGGCCGGACTGCACTACGAGCTTGCGCCCAATCTGCTTGCAGGCGACAAACTGGTCAGCTTGGAGAACCTGCGCGGCGGCGATGTACAAAACGACGATGTGTTCGTCATTCTTGTGGCAGAGCAGGGGGAGGTCGGCACGCTGCTGAAGCCCTTCTTCGACACGGAATGGCTGCCCGTGGAGGATCATTACCTGCCCGACTTCTATCTGCCGAGCTTTCAAGGCGCCGTCATTCCCGAGCGCTATCGCTCCGTGGAGCTGCTTGCGGCATACTTGGAGGACGAGGGACGCATCCAGCTGGATCCCTGCTGCTCCTTCATCGTGCGCTGAGCTGCAAGCACTTCCTTCCAAGCAAGTACAAAGCATCGAACGATCCTTTACGCTCCCGCCGTATAAGCGGGGGCTTCTATTTTTTCGTCATTTTTTGCGCAAAGGGTCTCGGCGGGATATTTTGAACACCGTCCTCGTAAAGTAAGATAGGCTCTGTAAGGAACGGAGCGAATGTTTGCGGGAGGTAGCGGGAGTATGCAGCTGACAGATCTGCAGATCAAGGAACAGGAAAAGACGGGGGAGCGCCTGCACTGTGAAAAATTTACCGTGGAGAAGGCGGAGAAACGTCCGTCCGCCGTGCGTGCGGGCAGTATGATGGCAAAGATCGGTCTGTGCGCGTTTGCGCTGGCCTGCGCCATTCTGTTGCGCGTGTTGGGCTTGGGCTCCGAGGAGGAGACGAGGGAGACCAGTGCGGAGGCGGCAACGCTGCAGGCGCAGGCTTCGGAGACGGGGGAGGAGGACGGCCTTGGTTCCCTGCACTTTGTGGACGCGGGGACAGATGCGGTTTTACTGGGCGTGGGCAAGTGGTCGGCGCCGCTGCGCTGTACGGACGTGCAGCTGATACGGGAGGATACGCTGCTTTGCTACACGGCGGCGGAGGAGCAGGTCAGCGCCTGCTGCGCGGGAGAGGTGAACGAGCTTGCGGAGGATCCTTTGCTTGGCAGCTATGTGCGGCTGCGCTGCGCCAACGACACAGATGTGATCCTCTACGGCTTTCGCAGCGTCTCCGTGCAGCTTGGGCAGCAGGTGAGCGCGGGGGACGCCTTGGGCAGTGTGGCAAAGGGGGACTCCGTGTACTTCGCTGTGCTGCAAGGGGGAGCGCCGCAGGATCCGTTGAGCTATGTGGAGCTTGGCGTAGGCGGCTGAAGGGGCTTTGATGCGCATCGCCTCCATCGGCGGCACGGAGCTGTTCGTCCGCCCATCCGCGCTCCTGCTTGCTTTGATCGCCTGCGTGGTGGGAGAGGGAGCGGCGCTGCTTGCCGCCGCTGCGGCCTTGCTGCTGCATGAGACGGCGCACCTTTTGGCGGCGCACGATCTTGGCGTGGGCGTTCGCAGCGTGATCCTGTGGCCCTTCGGCGCCTGCGCAGAGACGGAGGGCGAGCCAAGAGCCAAGGAGGCGTGCATCATTGCAGCGGCAGGTCCGATCGCAAGTCTGACGGCGGGGGCGATGCTGCTTTTGTTCGGCAGCGCATGGCCCAAAGCGGAGGAGACGCTGCTTCCCTACTGCTATGCGAACCTTTTCCTTGCCGTGGGAAATCTGCTGCCCGCCTTCCCCTTGGACGGCGGACGCATCCTGCGCGCAGTCCTTGCAAAGCGTTTTGGGGAGCCAAAGGCGGGGCGCATCGCCGTGGCGGGAACGCTGCTTACGGCGCTTGCCCTGCTGCTTACCGTCCTGTGGGTGTGCCTAAAGGGCGGCAGCTTCCGCCTGTGGTATGTTCTGCCCCTCTTTTTGATCCTTGCGGCAGTGCGCGAGGGCAGGGCGCTGCCCGCAAAGCGGGTGCAGGCGCTTATCGTTCGAGACGCCGCCCTGCGCAAGGGAGCGCTGCTGCCCGTGCGCGGCGTCGCGGTGCGGGACAGCGCGACGGTAGGCGAGCTGCTGCGCAGCACGCGTGCGGACGCTGTGACGCTCTTTTATATCCTGCAAAGCGATACGGAAAAGCCGATCGTCGTTGACGAGGCGACGCTATTAAGGGCGGCGGCGCGCTGCGGCTCCACTCGAACGCTCAAGGAGATCATAAAACTATTTGACCTGCGTACAAAAACATGATATAGTAATTTAGTTAAAGTAGGTTATTATGGCCTATTTAGAAACGCTGTGCTTTCACGGAGGACGTTTTGAACGAGTTGTTATTGGACAAGCTGCTGACGGGGGTCGAAAAGCCTGCACGCTACAGCGGCGGCGAGTGGAACGAGATCGTAAAGGAAAAGGCGGATTTCCGCTTTGCCCTTTGCTTTCCCGATGTGTACGAGATCGGCATGTCGCATCTGGGCTCGCGCATCCTCTATCACGTGCTCAACGGCATCGACGGCGTCGCCTGCGAACGCGCTTATGCACCTTGGCCGGACATGGAAAAGGCGCTTCGCGACGCGGGGGAGGCTGTCTTTACTCTGGAGAACAAGCTGCCCCTGACCTGCTTTGACGTGATCGGTTTTTCCCTGCTGTACGAAATGTGCTACACGAACCTTTTGACCATGCTGTCGCTGTCGCACATTCCGCTGTACGCTTCCGAACGGAACGAGAGCTATCCCCTTGTTGTCATGGGCGGACCCTGCTGCGTCAACCCCGAACCCATTGCGCCCTTTGCGGACGCGGTGGTCGTCGGCGACGGCGAGGAGGTCATGCCACAGCTTGTCGCGCTTATGCGCGAGGGCAAGGCTGAGGGGATCGACAGAAGGACGCTCCTTCTGCGGCTTTCCAAGTTAGAGGGCGTGTACATACCCGCGTTTTACGAACCTGTCTATGAGGACGGATGCTTTGTGCGCATGGATCGCGTGGAGCCCTTGGCACCCGAACGCGTGCGGCGCCGCATTGTGAAGGATCTGGAGCATACGCCCTTTGTGGGCAAGCAGCTGGTCCCCAACATGGGCATCGTACACGATCGTGTCGCGCTGGAGGTCATGCGCGGCTGCACCCGCGGCTGTCGTTTCTGTCAGGCGGGCTACATCTATCGTCCCGTGCGTGAGCGCAGCACAGAAACGCTGCTTAAGCAGGCGGAGGAGCTGGTCGCCTGCACGGGTTACGATGAGATCTCACTGCTTTCGCTCTCCACGGGGGACTATACGGGACTGCACACGCTTTTGCCCAAGGTCATCGACGGCATGGAAAAGAAGCGCGTTTCGGTCGCGCTGCCTTCCCTTCGGATCGATTCCGTTTTGGGCGGCGAGCTTCAAAAGATGCAGTCCGTGCGCAAGGCGGGACTGACCTTTGCACCGGAGGCGGGTACGCAGCGCCTGCGGGACGTGATCAACAAGAATGTCAGTGAGGAGGATCTGCTGCGAGCGGTTCGGGACGCGTTCGCGGCGGGCTGGAACAGCGTCAAGCTGTACTTCATGCTGGGTCTTCCCACGGAGACGGACGAGGATGTTGTGGGCATAGCCGATCTTGCCCGCAAGGTGAGCGCCGTCTTCTATGCGCAGCCCAAGGAGACCCGCGGAAAGGGTCTTCGCCTCACGGTGAGCGTGGCCACCTTTGTGCCAAAGCCCTTTACGGCGTTCCAATGGTGTCCGCAAAACGACCTGTCCGAGATCCGCCGCAAGCAGCAGCTGCTGATGAAGGCCATGAAGGGCGTGCGCGGCGCGGAGCTGCACTGCCATCCCTCACGGCTGAGCGTGTTGGAAGCCGCCTTTTCCCGCGGCGACCGACGGCTTGCCAAGGTACTTTTGGACGCATGGGAGCGCGGCTGTCGCTTCGATTCCTGGGCGGAGCATTTTCGTCCCATCGAGTGGGACGAGGCGTTCGCTAAAAACGGTCTTACGGCAGAGGTGTATGCACAGCGGGCTTTCTCCACGGACGAACCCTTGCCTTGGGACGTCATTGACGTGGTCGTAACAAAGGCGTATCTACAAAGAGAATACGAAAGGGCTATGCAGGCGGAAACGACCCGCGATTGCCGTGCGGGCTGCAACGGCTGCTTTGGAAAAGCGTATGAGATGTATTGCAGCGCTACATAAAAGCGGAGTGGCGGTGTACACCTCGCATCTGGACGTACAAAGAACACTGCAGCGCAGCTTTCGCCGTGCCGATCTGCCGCTCGTCTATTCGCAGGGCTTCAACCCGCACCCGCTGCTGTCCTTTTCAACAGCGCTGGCGACGGGTTACAGCTCCGATGCGGAGTGGCTGGAGTTTGCTTTGGACGGCGACTGCCCGGCGCAGCAGGTCATGGATCGGGTCAACGCCGTACTGCCGCGGGGCTTCCGCCTTTTTGACGCCTTTGCCGCGGAGGAGCAGATGGAGACCCTGTCCAAGCTCTTAACGGCAGCGGAGTATACGCTTACCATCCACACCACGCAGGCGATCTCGTTGGAGCGCTGGGAAGAAGCGCTTACAAGCTTACTCGGCCGCGATTCGATCATCGTGACCAAAAAGACAAAGGGCGGCCCGAAGCCCTTTGACATTCGCCCACAAATTTTATCGGCAAACATGGAGCAGGTCAACGGCCAAGTGGCACGCATGACGATACTCGGCGCCCTGAACAGCAATGGCGGACTGCGCGTGGAAGCAATGCTTGACGCGCTTTTCGACCTTTTGCAAACGGACGGGTTCCTGCGCGTCCACCGTAAGGCTTTGTACTTTACGGGCTGTGACCATCTTCCCTGCTTACCGAGCCAACAAGGAAAGGTTTATGAACAAGGAAATATTAGTTGATGCGAACGCGTTTCAAACACGCGTAGCAGTTGTTGAGGACGGCAAGCCCGTTGAGCTCTATGTGGAGCAGGAGGGCAACGACCGTCTGGTTGGAAATATCTATCTGGGCAAGGTGCAGAACGTCCTGCCCGGTATGCAGGCGGCCTTTGTAGACATCGGCTTGGAGCGCAACGCGTTCCTGTATGCGGGAGACGTGTTCTTCCCCGGCGATCGATATGACGGCTTAGAGCAGCTCCCGCGTTCCCGTAAGATCGCGGATCTGCTGCGTCCGGGGCAGAAGATCCTCGTGCAGGTCGCCAAGGATCCCGTCGGCACCAAGGGCGCTCGCGTGACGACCTACATCACGCTGGCGGGACGCCTGCTGGTGCTCATGCCCACCGTAGATTACGTCGGCGTTTCCCGCCGCATCGAAAAGGAGGACGAGCGCGCTCGCCTGCGGAAGATCCTAAACGAGATCAAACCGCCAAACAAGGGCATCATCGTGCGCACTTCCTCAACGGGAAAGATCAAGGATGCGTTCACCGAGGACTTGGACGGCCTGATGAAGCTGTACGCCGAGATCGAAAAGAAGGCGGAGAAGGCCAAGCCCCCCTGCCTGATGCACGCCGAGCAGTCGCTGCTGTTCCGCACGGTGCGCGACCTGTTGATGAAGGACGTGGATCGCGTTTTCGTCAACGACCAAAAGGCGTTTGACACCCTGCGGGAGTTTTCCGACGTCATGGCGCCCAAGCTTAAGGCGCGCATCCTGTTCAAGGACAGCGAGGCGCTCTTCGACCGTTACGAGACCGAGGACAAGATCGACAACGCACTTGCGCGCAAGGTGTGGCTCAAGAGCGGCGGCTATCTCATCATCGACCGCACGGAGGCCATGACCATCATCGATGTGAACACGGGCAAGTTCGTGGGCAAGGACAATCTCGAAAAGACCATCACGGCTGCCAACTGCGAGGCGGCGGAGGAGATCGCCGTGCAGCTGCGGCTGCGTGATATAGGCGGCATCATCATCGTGGACTTTATCGACATGGAGAAGGAGTCCAACCGCCAGCTCATCCTCACAACGCTCAAAAACGCCATGAAGGACGACCATACGCGTTCGCATGTGTTTGGCTTTACGCACTTGGGTTTGGTCGAGCTGACACGCAAGAAGACGGGACGCAGCATCGGCGACACGCTCAAGATCGACTGCCCCTATTGCAGCGGCGACGCAAAGGTGCTTTCCCCGCAGACGGTCTTTTTAAAGCTTCGCAAGCAGGCGCTGCAGGTGCAAAAGGGCAGCAAGCTGAACAAGCTGTACATCGAGGCCAATCCGCAGGTCGTGCGCGCCATGGAGGCGCTGCAAAAGACGCATGGCGAGCTGTTCCCCGAGGTCGCGGGACTGAGCTGCTATGTGCGCCCCCTGGAGACGCTGCACATGGAAAAGTTCAGCGTCAAGCCCCTATCGGATAAAAAAGCCGCCGAGATCAAGGGAAATTGCAAGATTTTGCATTGACATCCCCCTTTGCGGGTGCTATAATTCATCAGTGTGCCGCTTCGGAGTGGTTTCTAAGTATGCGTCGGTTTCGGCGTGTCACCTTGGCTGAGCGAGTCTGGGAAGAAGGAGGAAATGCGCAATGTACGCTATCATTCAGACCGGTGGAAAACAGTATCGTGTTGAAGTAGGCGACGAGGTTCTCGTTGAGAAGCTGGACGCCGAGGTCGATACCGAAGTTTCGTTCGACGTTCTGCTTTTGGCGGACGGCGAGACCGTTACGGTCGGCAAGCCCATCATCGAGGGCGTGAAGGCCACGGGCAAGGTCGTCGAGCATGGCAAGGGCAAGAAGGTCATCATCTTCAAGTATAAGGCCAAGAAGAATTCAAGAAAGAAGCGCGGTCATCGTCAGCCTTTCACAAAGGTTACCATCACCGCGATCGGCTAAACTCCCATGATACGGGTCGCCGTACAGCGCCAAAGCGGGCAGGTCATCGGTTTTCAACTGAGCGGACATGCAGACGCGGGTGAATACGGACAGGACCTGGTCTGCGCGGCGGTATCCGCCATCACGCAGACCGCCATACTGGGATTGACCGATGTCATGAAACTCAAGGTCGCATATTCTGTCGAGCAAGACGGAGAAGCGATCTGTATCCTACCCAAGGATATGCGGGAGGACGAAAAAAGCGGGGCTGCGCTCATCATCGAAACGATGCTGGCAGGTCTCAGATCCGTTCAACTGGCATATCCCAAGACCCTCAAATTCTGCGACAGGGAGGTGTAAGTTATGTTTCAGATGAATTTGCAGCTGTTCGCGCACAAGAAGGGCGTTGGCTCCTCTCGTAACGGCAGAGACAGCGAAAGCAAGCGGCTGGGGCCCAAGCGTGCGGACGGTCAATACGTTCTGGCAGGCAATATTTTGGTTCGTCAGCGCGGTACGCATTTCCATCCCGGCTACAATGTGGGCATCGGCAAGGATGATACCTTGTTTGCCACCATCGACGGCGTCGTCCGTTTCGAAACGCGTCATGCAGGCAAGAAGACCGTCAGCGTGTACGCAGAGGCCGAGTAAAGTACAAAACAGCATAAAAAAGCGGCAGACCCTGTGTCCGCCGTTTTTTTGTGGTCAAAATTCCATTCTGCAGGGGAGGGGAGGGGGAAAGGTTCAGCCCGCCTTGCGTCCGCGATTGCTCACAAGCAGATACCATAAGAGCACCAGCACCTGCAAGATGCCCGCCACCATGAAGATCAGGTACATGGATTCCAGTGTGATGGTCAAGAACAGCGCCACTGCCAAGAGCCAAATGAGCACGCTGACGAACAGAAAGCGCAATAGATCGTTCCACCAAAGGTTTGCAAACACAACGCCCACGATGATGGAAACGGGAGCCGCCCACACAAAGCACAGATAGAGCTTTTCAAGCTGCGGCGTAAAGAGACGCAGCACAAAGAACAGCACGGCTGCAATCAGCCAAACCAAGCCCATCGAAAGCAGGGGCACAAGGATGCGCTTCTTGACGACGGGGACGGGGTTGACGGCGGAGCGTTCACGGATGAGGTCGTTGACCGTGATGCCGTAAAGCGCTGCCAGCAGCGTCAATACATAAATGTCGGGAACACCGTCGCCGCGTTCCCATTTGGAAACGGACTTATCCGAATAGTTGATCTTCTCCGCAAGCTGCGCCTGCGTAAGGCGATGCAGCTTACGATAGTAGACCAAATTGTCGGCCAATATACCCTTCAGTATCTTCTCATCCATTTATGGCACCCAAAACATCAGTATTTATCTGCTATTCTACCACAGATAGAGTTGTATTTCAAGGGAGTAGAATGCAAACGAATGGTGAAGAATCGCTGAGGAACCAATTAGAATAGCGAAGAAAAGGGATAGGGTGCAATCAAACGGGGCAAAGCGTATGATAATGAAAAAAGCGGCAAGACCGCGGAATTGGGAGGAACCAATTTGGATACTTTTCTGATCACCACCGACTCGGGCTGCGATCTTTCGATCGATATGTGTAAGGAGCTTCGGATAGAGCCGCTGTTCATGTCCTACACGATGGACGGTACGGAGTATACGGACTGCATGGACGATGCCGAAACGCGTGCGTTCTATCAGCGTATGCGCGAGGGACAGCGCGCAGTGACCAGCCAGATCACGCCCGAGCAGTACCTTACATTTTGGACGTCGCTTCTTGACCGCGGCCTGCCCATCGTGCATATAGCGCTCAGCAGCGGCATCTCGGGCAGCTACAACAACGCGCTTGCAGCGCGGGAGCTGCTCATTCACGAGCATCCCCAAGCGCAGGTCGAGGTGGTGGATTCCCTGATCGCCTCCGCAGGCTACGGTCTGCTCAACTATAAGGCGGCGGAGTTCCGCGATGCAGGCTGGAGCGCGCAGGACTGCGCGCTGTGGCTGCGCGAGAACAGCCATCGCCTGCACGCCTACTACACGACCAAGGATCTGATCTACCTGCAGCGCGGCGGCCGCGTAAGCCGCACCAGCGCGGCGCTTGGTACGGTGCTGAACATCAATCCCATCCTCAATGTCAACATCGAGGGCGAGCTGAAGATGTGGGCGCGGGCACGGGGCGAGAAGCAGACCTTCAAGCAGATGATCTCCATCATCCAAAACTTGGTCGAGGAGCCGGAGAAGCAGACCCTGTTCATCTCCCATGCGGATGCACCGCAGCGCGCCATGGACTTTGCCAAGCTTGCCTTGGACGCCGTGCCGTTTCGCGATGTGCATTACTCCTACATCGGACCCATCATCGGCTCGCACACAGGCCCGGGGCTGATCTCCATCTTCTTCTTCGGAAAGGATCGCAGCGTCCTGTACAATTAGCCGCAAAAAGGATCTCGACATTTCATACAGGCAGGAACGACCAAGGCGTCAAAACCATCGCGCAGAGCACAGGTTTTGACAAGCAGGGTCGTTCCTTTTTTGTATCGGATCATGGAGCGCTGCAGCGGCAGCCTTATCGACATTTGCGCGCTCCATAGATCAAAAAGGGCTTGTAAACCTTAGTTTACACATATGCACCAAGGCGTTTATAGACGAAAAAAGACGGCAGTGATATACTGATCACTTGAATGGGGGGTGTAACGGGATGGAACTTGGGGAAAGGATACTGAGCCTTCGAAAAGAACGAGGCTTGACGCAGGACGAGCTTGCTGCCGCACTGTATGTCAGCCGTCAAACCATCTATAAGTGGGAAAGCGGCAAGGCACAGCCGGATATCGGCCGCCTGCGGCAGCTCTGCCTGCTGTTTCACGTCTCCGCAGACGAGCTGCTTCTAATTGTTCCCGCCAAGGATACGCCCCTAAGCATTCCCAAAAAAAGCGGGTCAGCCAACGAAAAAGCGGAGATCCAACCCGTTCGGCACACAAAAAAGAGGATAGTTTTGCCGCTCCTTATCGTGGTTGCCGCGGCTGTCTGCATCGCTTTAGCGGTGCTGCTTATCGATCCATGCAAGGAGATACGCGAGGCCGTAAGCCTTGGCGTCGTGCCGCAGGGAATGGAGCGGCAGCTTACAAAGCCCATCAGCGAGAGTGCGTTTTTGACCCTGCTTGTGAACGTCGCACATAAGGAAAACGGGGAGGTCAGCCCGCAGCTTGCCGCCGCCTTAAAGCAGGCTACAAACGAACGGCTGACCCGCGAAGAAGCGGCCTACTGGCTGTACTGCGCGCACATATGGACGAAGCTTGCGTCGGACGCCGACCTTGCCATTGGCACGCACGACTTGGCCGACCCGATCACGCAGCGCAATGTATATGAGGATCTGAACAGCAAAAGCAAGAGCCTTGCGGATGCTTTGGATCCGCCGTGGGAATGGAGCCTGTGCAGCGAGCTTGCCAAAACAGGCGAGCTGTTTCTCAAGTACGGCGGAACAGCTGCGGAAGACGCCGCGATCAATGCCATACTCTATGGTCCCTACACCACAGGCGTGGCCTTTTGCCTTGGTCAGCACAGCTTTTTAAACGGTCAGCCGCTGCTGGAAACGCGCAGCGGCAGCTTTCGGGCAAAGGAGCTTATCACAGGAAAAGAAGCCATTCTTGCGGCCTATCGGCTGTATGGTTCGTGGTAACGGGGAAGCATTCGTAAAGATTACAGAGGGAAAATTGGATCATAGGAGGATCTTATGAACAAAACAGGGATCGCACTGATTTTGGCAGCTGTTATGCTGCTTTCACTGCTTAGCTGCACCACGCAGGAGCAAGCCACGCCCAAGGCAACGAACACGCCCACCGTTGCAACGACAGCAGCGCCCACACAGGAACCGACCGCCGAGACCGCGCCAAACGACGAGGTCGCGCTTGCGATCGATTACGGCTTTGTGCCGCAGGGACTGCAAGGCAGCTATGACGAGGTCGTTCTCCAGTCGGAATACTGCGAGATGCTGGAGAACGTACTCTACCTGTACGATCAAGCAAGCGTACCAGCATGGCGGGCTGTGGCGGCGAATGCGCTTTCGTCCTCCCGCAAAATGAAACGCGAGGATGCGATGCTTGCCATCTATGAGGCTGCCTGCGTGCTGGGACTTGGGGAAAACACCAACGGCGACTGGGCGGCGACCGACGTCTCCTTGGAGGCGGGGGCGCACTTTTGGGAGCTGTCACAGCAATTCCTGGATTGGCCCAATGCGGGGGAGCCTTGCCCGTTCTGCACGAATGTTGATACCTACAGAGGGGGCGCATACCATTATGCGCAGGGGCAGTATTCCCCGATCAGCGGCAAGCGTGTGTTCGACTATGACGAGGAAAACGCCGACCTGAACATGTTGGACAAGCTGACGCGCACGGCCGCAATAGAGACGGCGCTGCGCTTTTATGAGTCGATCGCGGCAACGCAGATCCTGCAAGGGGCAACGGAGCAGGAGCGCGAAGCCTTGGCGTCGTTGGTTGCTGCCCGAAAGGACGCCATCCAAAACAGCGCGTCGATGTATCCAATCAACGGGACCGTGTACTATGTTTCCAACAACGGGGATGACAGCAACGACGGCCTTACCCCCGAAACGGCGTGGCAGACCTTAGACAAGGTCAACAGCGGCGCATGGGTGTGGGAGGGGCAGCTGAACAACGAACAATTCCCCGAATTTTACTGGGCAAGCGAGCATCCAAACGAACGCGTTTCGCTCCACAGCGGCGACACGGTGCTGTTTGAGCGCGGCGGCCTGTGGCGCGGACTGCTGCAGACCGTGGAGGGCGTGACCTATTCCGCATATGGCGAAGGGGAGAAGCCCCGCTTCTATGGCTCCCCGGAGAACGGAGCAGGCGCGGAGAAATGGTCGCTTGTGGAGGGCACGACCAATATCTGGCTCTACCACCGACCCCTGCAGCAATGCGGCATCATCGTGTGCGATGCCGAAACAACAGCGCTGCGCGATTATGCCTTTTATGACGACGGCGCTTACTACAAGATGCGCACCAATCTCTCGCTGCCCTTTAAGGAAGCCATGCAGCTTCCCAAGCTGACGCCGCAGACCATAACGGAGGATCTGCATTTCTTCTGTGAGATCCCCGCCGTGGATGCAGGCGAATTTTGCTGGATGGCAGGCGCGCTGTATCTGCGCTGCGACGAAGGGAACCCCGGCGAGGTCTTTACAAGCATGGAGTTTGCGACAGGCAACAACGGGTGGAACGAGGGCATGGCAAGGGTGCACAGCAATGTGACCTTGGACAACCTCTGCTTCCGTTACGGCATGTCGGGCATCATGGTGCATGACAGCGAGAATGCGGTCATTCGCAGCTGCGAAGTCTCCTATGTGGGCGGTATGATCATCAGCGCAGGCGGCGGCAGCGACATCTCCGACCGACCGGAGGAGTTCACCCTGACCTGCTCGGGTGACGCCATTTTGCTTGGGGGCATCAACAATGTGGCGGAAAACAACTACATCTCCAATACCTTTGATTACGGGGTCACGGTCGAGGCCTTCAGCGGCGACCCCGATTCGCCATATAGGAGCGGCTGCCGCGTTTCGAACAATCTGCTGGAGAACTGCTGCGGCGGCCTGCTGATAACGGACTGGAATGCGGTCATCAACAGGATAACTGCGCCTGTGTTCACGGACATAACGCTTTCTAAGAACATCGTGGCGTACTGCGGCTGTACAAAGTGGGCGCATCACGATCAGCGCTTTGATGAAGACGGCAACTTCATAGGCGATGGCTACTGCTGCTCGGAGCTGGGTCTGTGGATCAACCCGGGCTGCAGGGACATTGTGGTGCAGGATAATGTGTTCGGATTCGGCTATGAGAACGAGTATCAGGTCGCGATCACCTATATCGACTCCGATAAGTCGTGGCTGACGGCAAACGGCAATACCTTCCTTGCGGACTATGGCGCAAAGCTTATCAGCGTGAACAACTATGGTATAAACGGGAATGAGGATCAGTACCTGCGTTATGATGCGGACAACGATCCGGGAACGGCCATAGCGGAGCAGCTGAACGATGCAAACTGCAAGCTGTCGCTGATGGAATGACAGTCCCTTTGACAATCGTATGATCAGCCCAAAGCGGGAGAGCCCAAGCTGCGGCTCTCCCGCGGTCTTTCCGCTTTTCAAGCGCAGGCCGCATTGCCCTTATGCCCACGGCGCATGGCTTTCGATTAACGCGGCGGCCTTGTCGATACCCAGCTCGGCGCTGTCGATGTTCAGCTCATAGTACTTGGGATCGCCCCAAGCGTGTCCCGTGTAGTGCTCGTAGTACTTTTTGCGCTGCTTGTCCATTCTGCGTACAAGCTGTGCCGCCCGATCCCGCGACAGCCGCTCCTGCTCCATCTTGCGCAGGACACGCTGCTCAAAGGGCGCAAACACAAAGACGCGAAGCAGTTTAACGTCCGCCTCCTTGCCAAGTACAAAGTCCGCGCAGCGCCCCACGACCACGCAATTTTCCCTCTTGGCGATCCTGCACAGCTCATGACTTTGCAGCGAAAAGAGCACCTCCGAGGTTGGCAGGCCGCGTGTCACATGGGCATTTCCCTCAAAGACGCCTGTGAACAGCAGCGGGTTCGTCGCCCTTTCATCTGCGTTCTTAAGGGTCTTTTCCGCCACCTCACCATAGCGGCAGGCCAAATGCAGCAGCTCCTTTTCATACACCTTGACGCCAAGATTGTCCGCCACCTTCACGCCTATGGCGTGTCCGCCACTGCCAAACTCTCTGGAGATACAGATCACCCCGTGTTCCATTCTACTTTTCCCCCTTCCCCAATAAGGCGCTTTGCACGGCTTCGGGGACCGTGCAGTCAAGCGCCGTTGTGTCCGACAAAAGATGGATCGCTGCGTCAAAGCTCACGTCCGCCTCGGTCAAAACGATCGAAATGCTGCCGACAACGTGAAATTCGATGGTATCGATCGCATCGTTTACAAGGGTCAGCTGTACGCTGCCCGTTTGCAGGGTCAGCGCCTCACTTTCCGCATCGGGCGCAATGGCCTGCACGACGGCGCGCAGCCCCTCCTCGTCCAAGGAAAGCGTATAGGTACTCGTGTCGGCAAGCGTTTCGCAGCTGACGAAGCCATTTAGGAACGCCGCATAGGCAAGGGACAGCAGCTTTGCGCAGGCGGCGTCGTTCCTGTCCGTGTCCGAGGCCGTGCTGCCGTCCTCCGTGCAGCAGCTGTCGTCCGTACAGTAGAGCGACCTGCCGTCCCTTTGTACGCAGCGGATCGTTTGTCCCTCCACGTCCGTTTAAAAGTACCATAGCTCGGTGTTCAACAGGAGCGGTCCGCAGTCCGCGCTTAGCTGCAGCTTTGCGCACAGCGTCTGCTGCGCCTCTGACTCCGAGAGCGCCTTAAGCAGTCGAAACGTCGCTTCACCCAATTCCGCGCCGCTTTGCTCGCCCGCGCTCACAGCGTCAAAAACGGCCTGCGGCACGGTAAAGGCATCCTCTTGGAGCACGGTCAGCGCCGCATCGATGGAAAATGTTCCGCCGTCAGCGCCGCTCAGCGTTCCGCCGCCGCAGAAGCGCAGCGCCGTTAAGGAGCCGTTCACCGCCGTTAACGTAAGCTCCATTTGATCCACGGACAGAAATTGATCGGTATAGGCGGGGAGCAGCAGCTTTGCAAGCGCTCTTGCGTCCGCGCCCTCCGCGTCAAAGGTATAGCGCTTGCTCCCGTTCTCCGTGCTGCAGCTGACCTTCGCGTACTTGGCGATCTCACCTGCTCGCTCGATCAGCAGGGACAGATCGGGGAACAGCTCCGAGGCGCGGTAGCCCTTGCCCGAGCTCAAGTATACCGTGTCGTTTGCATAGTACAGCGACACGCCGCTGCTTTCAACGCGGCAGATGCGTTGGTCGTCCTTGGTGATCCATCCAACGTTCGCCTGCGTGCTGATGGCTCTGCCGTCCACGTCCGCGTCAACGGCAAGCTCCATGGAGAGCGTCTCCTTACCGTAGAGCGTATGCAGTAGATGCATCGCCTCCAGTCCCGTTCCAAGGTCGGTGCGCAAAAAGAGCAGGCAGCCTATGCCACAGCAGAGCAGCAGCAAGATCAAGAGGAGCGCACGCAGCAGATGATTCTTCCGCTTGCGTTTCGGCGGCTGTGCCTGCGCCTTTGCACTTTCCCCTTCGTCCGATCCGACCGATGGGTCGGCGGGGGAGGCGTCGGCCTGCGCAGCTTTTGCCGCGGCCTTTTTGCGCTTGTGCTGAAGGATGCCGCGCAGGATGCAAAGAAGGAGCAATAGCAGCAGCGCCGCCGCAAGGAGCCAGATCCACCAAACAGGCAGGATGGACAGCACGGCAAGCTCCGCGTGCTCCCCTTCCACCGAAAACACCAGATAGCTCCCGATCGTCTCGGCGGGCAGCTCCCGCCATTCCCCGTCACGCTTACAGTACACCTTTAGGTCAGCCGCGCTCTCGTCGGGGGAAAGATAGCGCAGCGTGTGCGTCGAAGCCCCGTCGCTCGGCAGCTCGATCTCCCACTGCTCCACGATCTCGCGGCAGATGTAGGAGGCGGGCAGCTCCCCGCGTTCAAAGCAGGAAAAGTACTTTTGCAGCGTTTCCTTAAGCCCGTTGGACAGCTCGCTAAATTCCCGCGGCGTCTTTGCCTTGGCGGTCAGGGACAGCGCGTCTCCTTCCACAAAGGAGCCCTCCGCCAGCAGGATCGGGCGTTCGTTCCCGCGCAGCTCCTCGGAGGCCAAGGCGCTGATATAGGGCGTATAGATCGCCAAGACAAGCGTGTCAAAGTGCAGATCCTTCAATTCGTCCGTGTCCCAGCTTGCGTAATAGCCCTCCTTGGCGGGGATCGCGGGAAACACAGATGCGTCAAAGCTGTCGCCGTATTGAAAGCGTACGGTCTTTATCGTTGCATCGTCCGCCACAAAGCGCAGGGTGAAGCTCCGAAAGGACAGAGGCGTTGTGATCTCGTTAAGGAGCGCGGCATAGGAGATGGGCTCCGCCCGTCCCAAGTAGCTGGCCTTGCCCAAGCCCGCCAGCGTGTCGGAGACAAAGCGATCATCCGTATATTCGCCTGCTTCACTGCCGGCAATGGCGCCTGCGTAGTGCGCATCCTCCGCGATTGAAACAAGGGTGCGGCAGCCTTCGGTAACGCTGCCCGCCTGCTGTTCATCGGCATCGCTGCCGCAGCCGATGACGCCGCCCAGATAGCTGCTGCCTGTCAGCGTGCAGTTTGCATAGCAGTTACGAATGACGGACTTGGACAGCCCCGCAACGCCGCCCACATAGGAGCCGCTTTCACTTGTCACATCGCCGCAGTTTTCCGCTGAGAGGATCAGGCCAAGATCCATGCGTCCGCATATACCGCCCACGCAGTCGCGCTTTGCACCGATCTCGCCTTCGTTGATACAGCTTTGCAGGATGGCCTTCAGCTCGTATCGGCTTTGCGTACCCTTGGACAGCTCGTTTGTAATGTCGTCCTCGGGATCCGGCTCATATTCGATGGCCATGGAGCCTGCAATGCCGCCCACATCGATGTCGCCGTATACGCAGCCCGTGTTATGACAGGAGACGACCTTGCCCTTTGTCACTGCGCCGATGTTCACATCCGAGGCGTCCGTGATGAGCGAATCGGCGTCCATGGTCTCCACCGCCGTATACAGCTCCGTTGCGGTATCTGCGATCTTGCCTGCAAGCTCGTTGATGGCGCGAACATCGTCGGAGATGGTGGTGGACGCGTCCGACATTTCACCGTTCAGCAGGCGCAGCTCGTTGGTCATACCGCTTAGCGCGGCGGATAATTTATACTGCGAGGCGTTGACCGTGATCTTGGAATTGGCGCTGAGCAAAGCTCCCGCACTGCCTGCACTTTCCCCCTCCGCGGAGGCGGAGCTGCTGATCTCCACGCCCGTGTCGGGATCGACGCTCACGGAGACGGAGGGAGCGGAGGCGTCGGCGCTGCCGCTGCCCGCATAGGAGGCAGAGCCTGTGGCGGTGCTGACCATGCTCGCGTAGGCCTTCAGGTTGCCCACTGCGGCGGCGGCTTCCGCCATGTAGTCCGCCATCTTGTTAAGCCTTGCGGAGGCGGTCTGTACGCTGTCGTCCGCGTCGTTGATCGCCTTATCGACGGCGGCGTTCAGCTCGTTCAATTCCTCCTCCAGCTCGGCAAGCAGGTTTTTGGAAAGGCTCGTGTCGACATACGGCTCCATCTGCCCGACGATGCCGCCCACGTCCTTGCGCCCGCAGACGGCGCCCGTGTTTTGACAGACCGCCAAATAGCCACAGCTGCGCCCGACGACGCCGCCCACGTTGTAACCGATGTGGCGATAGCCCACCGCGCCCGTATTCACGCAGTTGCGCACCGTTCCCGCGGAGTAGCCGACGATGCCGCCCGTGTCGGTGGAGGCGCTCAGACTGTCCGTAGCCGCAAACTGCGCAAAACTTTGCGTCAGATCCATGTTCTCCACGTCAACGGATACGCTTGGATCGACGCTTGCCGTGTTGACATAGCAGGCACTTTGGCATAGACGGATCAAGCCCTCATTCGTGCCTGCGATCCCGCCTGTGGCGTGCTGCCCGAACACGCCGCCAAAGGTGGAGCAGCCCGTCACAACGCCGCCGGCCTCGTTGACGCCAACGATCCCGCCGCTGCTGCTCTTGCCCGTCACCGTGCCCGTAAAGCTGCAGTTTGTCAGTGTGCCGCGGTTGATGCCCGCAATTCCGCCGACGGATCCTGCTTCGCCTGTGGGCGCGATCGTCCCGCTGACCGACAGATCCATCACAACAGCGCCGCTTTCCACAATCCCAAACAGACCCGTTGGGTGCGAACTGCCGCACAGGGTAAGGCCGCTGATCGTGTGTCCGCCGCCGTCAAAGATCCCGCAGAACACGGGGATCATCAAAAAACTGCTGTTTGCCAACGAAACATCGGCACCAAGAACAAAGCGCTTGTCCTTGGAATAGCTGTCCAAGGCGCAGGCCTTTGCAAAGGCCAACACATCATCTGCATCGCTTAAATAGATCGTCTCGCAGGTACTTTCAGAATCGCCCGTGTCCGCCTCGTATCCAAGGGAAATAGGCGCTTCTGCTAAAGTAATGGCTGCAAGGGCGGGGGAGGAAAGACCCAAAAGCGTCAGCAGGCTTATCGATCCGTCCGAGGTCAGGTTGCTGATGAGGATGCCTGCCGCCGCCATACAGGTGCCCGAGGTGATGATGGTGGGGAAGGCAAAGTTCATGGTCTCAATGATCGCGTCCTGTTTCGACATCTTGACCTTCTGCTCCGAAAAGCGGCTGGCGATGACGATGGCGTAATCGATGTTGGCGCCCATCTGAATGGAGCTGACCACCAGATAGCTCATAAAGAAGATCTCATTCCCCGTGATGGCGGGGATGGCGAAGTTGATCCAAATGCTGCCTTGGATGACCAGGATCAGCAGGATGGGCATTGCCGCCGAACGGAAGGTGAACAGCAGCACGACAAGGACGATCAGGATGGACACGATGGACACAACGGCGTTGTCACGGCTGAAGGACTTTTCAAAGTCATATTCGGTGGTGGCATTGCCCACCACATACACGTTCCCGTCGGGATAATAGCTTTTTGCACTGTCGCGTATCGTGTCCAAGAACGCGTAGGTCGTGTCGCTGCCCAAGGGCAGATCCAAATAGACGAGCATACGGCTGTACGCCTCGCCGTCCAACTGCAGCTTCGCATGATAGATCTTGTCGTAGGCGTCGTCCATCTCCCGCTGCTGGTCGGCGTCCAAGCTAACGTATCCGTCCTCGATCTGGTCGTGCACAAAAAGGAACATGTCCATCAAGGGCACGCTGTAGGTCGAGATCCCGCCCACGATCTTGCCGTACTCCTCATTTTCGGTCGCGTAGGCGGCATAGACGAGCTGTGCAGCTTCATAGTCAAGATCCGTCAGCTCGGAAAACTGCCGCGGCGTCAGCTTGTCTGTGAGCATATAGCCGTCCATGGCCTCGCTGTTGCATAGGCCAACGGTATGATCCACCTCCGCATACCCGTCCAGCTCGTTCAAAATGGCTTTCTCCGCATCGTGATCCCCGCAGGGTACCACCAAGGCGACCATATTGGAGGAGGAAAAATTCTTCTCAATCATCTCCTTGGCGATCTGCGTATCGTTCTTTTTGGGGGTCTCAATGTTGGCCTTGCCGTAGGCATAGGGACAGTTGAAGGACAGGATCGCCGCGCCTACGATCACAAGTAGGAAGATCGGCGGGATCACGCGGCGGGTCTTGTAGGCAAATTTTCCGACAAACGGCACCTTGGGAATGAAGTCACGATGCTGCGTCTTGTCCATCAGCGGAGCAAACAGCACTAAAAGCCCCGGCATCAGCAGGAAGACGGAGAGCAGCGCAAAGAAGATGGATTTAATGAGGCAGATCGCAAGGTCGGGGCCGATCTTAAATTCCATGAACGCCATTGCCATCAGGCCGCCTAGCTAAGTGCAAGGCTGCGGCAGGCACAACGCATATAATCGCCGATGCTGACCGCCGCGTTGTCGGTCGCGGCGTCAAAGGCGGCTTTCATGCTGGGCGGGGAGAGGAATTCCGCAGCATTTGCATCGACCGCTGCGCCAAACTTGCTCGATTCTGCCATTTGCATCAGCTCTGAAAATGGCGCCTGCGGGCACAGCTCTTCTTTCAGACGGTTGATGAGCCACAGACCCATGATGTTCTTCTGATAGCGATTGCAGCCCACGCCGCCCTCGTTGGAAAAGTTGGCAAGCCGACTTGCCTCGTCCGTCAGGGGCTTTGCGGTCTTCACGCCCAGCAAGCTCCATGTACCGGAGGATATATAGGGTTCATCGCCTTCCATGGGAATGCCCTCGACCGCAGAAGCGGTGTCATGCGTTGCACAAAGAACGCAGCGTATACCGTCGTATTCTCCAAGCGGCGTCCCGGGTCTTAGAAGCTTTGGGAAGAGCCTTGGCGGCAGATCCAACGCGGAGATGATCTCCTCGTCAAATGCACCGCTTTGCGCGTTGATCATGGCGGTGGTGGTGCCGTTGGTGTACTCCTTTGCTTTGACACCACAAAGCTTCCAGAGCAGGTACTCGGGAAGCATCAAAAATCCGTCACGCCCTCCAGCCGTCCGTCCCGCTTGTCGCAGCAAAGCTGATAGATGGTGTTAAAGGGCTGAAACTGACAGCCTGTGCGGCGGTACAGCTCGGGGAAGGGCAGGATCTGATGGACTCTTGGTATGATCTCTTTGGTTCGATCATCGCGGTACGAGTAAACGGGTCTGACCTCCGTTTGTCCGCGCAGCAGCACATAATCCACGCCCCAGGTATCGATCGAAAGGCTGACGAGCTTTTGAAATTCCGCTTTTGCCGCGGCAATACCGCGCTTCACATGGGCGAGGATGGTCTCCGTGTCCCACAACAGATGACCGTCTTGCGAACTTACGCCGTTGGGGAAGCGGTAGACCTCGCGGGTGTTGATCTTGCCGTTCTCCCGCCAACCCACGATGTGTCGTCCTGAGGATGCGCCGATATCAATTGCAAGATAGGAATTTTTCATTTTTCGTCCATTCTAAGCAGTGTCGGCCTGCTTCAACATGGTGACGGCTTCCGTTTGGCAGACATATCTCGGCCGTGCAGTTGGCGGGGACCTCCACATCCAAGCGATAGCCTGTTTCCGTTTCTGTCCAATCGGAGGAGATCTTGCCGTAAATACTTTGATAGCTCGCTCGGGCAAAGGTGATGTGGCCGCCGGGCCGCGGGGCGATCACAAAGTGGTTCTCGCCGTCCACCCGAATGCCGCACATGGTGTTGATCAGCCATTCACATACCGCTCCCTTGGAATAGTGGTTCAGGGACGCGATCCCCTTGTCCTTGGTGGTGTTGCCTTCCCACGCTTCCCAAATGGTAGACGCGTCGGACTTGGGCATAAACAGCCAACCGGGCATCTCCTCGTTTTCCAAAAGACGGTAGGCATAGGAAATATCAAGCTCCGCCAGCACGTCCAAGATCAGGGGCGTGGAAAGAAAACCCGTGCCCAAACGCCAGCCATAGTTTTCCAACGCTTGCAGCAGGCGCTTTTTTGCAAAGCTCTCCTGCTGCTTGGTCAACAGACCCATATGCAGCGGACGAACCAGCTTTGCCTGTCGGTCGGTGTCCAAGCTGTACTCTTCTTTTGTTACAAGTTCCTGATAGGCGCGCTTTGCGCCTTCGCTATACTCCGAGATGCGGGCAAGCTGCGGCGTCTCGGCCACACCAAGGATCTGTGCGGCTTCCAGCACCCGTTTCAAAGTAAAGTAGGTATAGGCCGTTGACTCCTCGGGATGCGGCGCGGCAAAATCATACCAATGGAAAGCCATCACATCGTTGGGTTCCGCCCATTCCCCGTAGGACTGGCCGCAGTTGACGGCATATCTGCGATTCTTTGATGACAGGTGCAGGGGCTTGGCGTACACGCCGCCCCATTTCCCTGCGCGGCGGATCATAAATTCCGCATAGCGCAGCATTCCGTCATAGTACTCTCGCAGCAGCCTCTCGTCGCCATATTTTCGGTAGAAGTACAGCGGAATGTACACACCTGCGCAGGCCCAACCGACAGCTCCGTTCATGACCCACATAAACCAATCCTCGTTGGCAAAGGGAGCGATCTGGGGCAGACGGCCGCTTCTCCACTGGCGGTCGAAAATATCACGGACATGCTTGCGGGCAAAGGCGGCGTAGTCCGTCAGATAGGAAGCCGTGTTGAAAAAGATCTGACTGTCGCCTGTCCAGCCCATGCGCTCCCTGGTCGGGCAGTCGGAGGGCAGGTCGGTGGAGTTGCTCTCTAAAGACCAGAGCGTATTATGATAAAGCCTGTTGATCAGCGGGTTAGAGCATTCAAAGGTCGAGGTCTCCTCAAAGGCGCTGTATACAGCAACGGCCGTAAAGTCCTCCGATGCGAAGGGAATGTCCGTGTCCACCTGTGCATACTGAAAGCCGCCGTAGGAAAATTTCGGCATATATTCGTTCAGACCCTCCCTGCAGCTGTAGTCCAGCTCCTCAAGAGGCGTCCTCTTGCCCCGATGAACGCATTGAATGTTCTTTTGTGTCAGCTCCCCGTCAGTATCCAGCATCTCGCCAAGGGTGATATGGATGCGCTGCCCTTTGTGCGCCATAAGGCGGAAGGAGAGATAGCCCGAAAGGTTCTGCGGAAATTTCAACACGGTCTTGCCTGTGGGCGTGCTGATCCGTTCGATGGGAGAAAAGCGCTCCCGTTCCGAGATCGGCACATTGTCGGAGGCCGTCAAATTGGCAGCTTGACGTACGACCCTTGCCTTGCCATCATAGGAGGGAGAGCGGTTCGCATCCACGATCTCGCCATCCTTGAGATCCGCAAAGCGGATGGGGCCGTCATTGCTCCACTGCCAGCTTTCGTCGCTGCAAATGGTTTGCAGCGTTCCATCGGCACGGGTCAGTTCCAATTGCGCAAGCAGCTTCGTCTGCGTGCCGTAGGTGTTCGTGCGTCCTTTGGCGCCGTTGGAACCCCGATACCAGCCGTCGGCCAGCTCAGCGGTCAGGATATTTTCGCCCCTTCGGAGCAGACCCGTTACATCATAGGTCTGGTATTGGATGCGTTTTCCATAATCGGTGGAGCCGGGAGCCAAGATAAAGCTTCCGACACGCGCACCATTGAGCCGCGCCGCATACAGACCACAGGTGGTCATATACAGTCTTGCTTTAACAAAATCGTCTGCGGTGAATGCTTTTAAAAAGCAGTCTACAGGGTAGCGCCGCTTCTTGTGGACAGGATAGTTGCCTGCAATCCACCGCGCTTGTAGATCGGAGGGGGACAGCAGCCCCATTTCAAAGAAAGCCTGCATCGACCATTCATCGGGGACGTCGTTCTCATCAAAGAGGCGGACACGCCAATAGACCCTTTGGCGGGAAGTAAGCGGTCTTGGATAGTCGGCATGCATGCAGGCGGAGCAAACCTTCCCGCTGTCCCATACCGTTATTCCGTCTGTGACAGCAAGGATCTGAAAGGCTGTCTGGCGTCTTCCGCCTTCACAGTTCCAAAACAGGCGGGGATGCAGCATATCCATGCCGAGGGGATCCTTCAGGTATTCGGTTCTCAGACGGATCGCTTTCACGCTGTGGCCTCCCTCTCGTGGCGAGCTTTGATCTCAGCTTGCTCCTTCTCCAGCGTTTTTTCCACATTCAGATGCCGCAGCAGGAGGATCAAAATAACTGCCGTGATGACTTCCAATCCCAAATAGAAGAAGATAAACACGTTCTGCATGGCGCTGCTCTGCACCGCGCCTACGGTCTCGCCTGTCGCCTGAATGAAGGCAGGGGCCACATAACCGGCTTTAGCCATGCACAAATTCAGCAGGCCGCCGGCCACGCCTGCAGAGACCGTTGCAATTATGGAATAGATGGAGGTCGACAATCCATCGACACGGAATTGGTATTTCCATTCAACGTGATCCAGCACATCGGCAAACAACGCCATGAACACATAGGCGCAGGGCAGTCCGCCAATATTTTTTATGAATTGTCCGATTAGGACCACGACTATGTTTCTGGGCGCCAGCAAACAGATCACGCCGCCGATGGCATACAGCACAAAGCCCCACAGCGTCACGTTCCGTTTGCCAAATTTCTTCGCCAACGGCCATACGGCAAAGATCCCGATCCCCATGGGGATGCCGCCGATGACGGACACCAGCGTCTGCGTGATCCCGTCGTTATAGGTTCCCAGAACATAGTTGCAGTAGTACACCAACGCCATATTCTTGCAGTTCGTTCCAAAGATATACACCACATCATATACGTCCAGGTATTGGCGCCTGTATTGGGGTTGTCAAGAACGGCTTGACGGTACGGATCGCCATTTTTAAACAGCAGGATGCTTACAGAGGCGGGGCGGTTTGCCGAGTTGCCGTTATCCGCCCAGACCTTTGTGACGGTCTTTTGCATCAGCTGCTCATTGTAGAGAAGGAGACCGCTTTGTAGATCGGAGGATACGCAGGGACGATTGAGGGTGAACTGATCGCCTGTCACGGAAGCGGAAGCGCTGAGGACATCGCGGCCCAAACGCCATTCTGCGGTGAATCCCGAGATCGGATCGCCGTTTTGATCGGTCTCGGTCAGGGTAAAGGTATGACCCTGCGGCAGATCCGTAAAGGTATTCTGCCAGTTGTTGTCTGCACTGAGGGAGACGGTCTGCGACTTTGTCTCGCTGCCGGTTATGGTGACCTGCTTTACACCCCTGCTGTCAACGATGTAGGAGTAGGTGTTCTGCTGCCAAGAGGCGGTCACAAGAACGGACTGCCGCAGGGCGGAGTCCGTATCGTGCCAGATCTTTGTAACAGGCACGTCTATCAGCTCAGGCGAGATGACAGGCATCATCAGAGGGGAGTGCAACAGACCGGTGTTGCCGGCGTTTAGGTTCTCGATGCTGAAATCCAAGTAGGATTCCGAACGCGTGTTGGTAAAGAACCCAAATACGTTCTCGTCCGCCATACCCGTCTCATAGACGCGCGGAGCAGGCAGCGCAACACCATCGGCAGCGTAAAGACGCTCACCGTTCGTACCGGACACATACTCGATATAGAACGCCTCGTCGGGATAGGCGTTGGTGTTCGGAGAAGTGCCGACCAAGGCGGGATCGATGCCGTCGGTCTTTGTGTAAATGTCGTCGACGCCATAGCCCTGCGCTGCAAAGGACGCATTGTTCAGATTGTTGTAGTAGGTATCGATACAGTACTGCGTGGGCTGAATGGTGACCGTCATGACGGCAACGTGATCGTTGCGCAGCATGTACGCAGAATCAAACTCCAGCTCGATATACTCGATGGGCTGGGCTTCGTTCGTGCGAATATAGCGGGTCTTGTAGAGCGTTCTGGCAGGCGGATCGCTGTCAAGGACGAATTTGTCCGACTGCGTGTCAAGCCGCACCAAGTCGAAATCGCCAAGCTGAACGCCGGTTTGCGAATGAAAATAAAACGTAACGTCAATAAAGCCGGGATCGTCGATCACATAGGTGTCGCTTTCAGCGTCATAGTACATTCTTGCTTCGTCTGCCGCAGGGATGCCGCCGCTGATCTCGACATTGCGAGACAGAGCGTCGGATATCCGAACCTGGGTATAACCGCTGATGATCCTGCCCGCAATGTCGTTAAATGCATCGTTGAACGCTGCGGCGGTAGTACCAAAATAGGTCTCTGTTTGCGTCAAAGCCACAACGTCGACCGTTGTATTGCCACGCGTAATGGGGGACAGACGATAAATGCCGTCCCGCATTTGTACTGCCGCAGTCCCGTAGTACACTTCGAGCCATTCCTTGAGTTTGGCCAAGGTCAAACCGGTCAGACTGCCGTCCAAAGCATAGCTTGCTCCACTCTTCCAGCGGTCATAAAAGCTGTCGCCCAAATATACCCCGTCAACGGTGTCAATGATCGGGTAGGGCGGATTGTTGCCCGGCATTGCGCCTGCGCCGATATCAGGGCCAAGCTCGGTCGCCGCTTCCGCCAAGGTGATCGTCCCGTTGCCAACCGCAGTAACAAGACGGGTAAAGTTAACAGCCGTCGGAAAATCAGAGTCCTCATCATCGGCGGTAAACCAACGACCAAGCCCTACCGACAGCATCTTGATGTTGGTTGGGTTTTCATGCGCCCGAGCAGCCTCCTGCAGGGTCGCGTAGGCGGACAGGTTGCGATAATCGGTGCCGGTCGCACCCTTGCTCAACAGTCCGTTGTTACGAACGTAGCTGCCCGAAACCTGCGTGGTCGGCCGCACGATGGTCGCGTCCACGGTGGCAACGTTTTTGCCGCTCTCATTGTCGCTCGAAATCGTATAGTCCTCGTTGTTCTCGGTCAGCGTTTGCGTCCCGGATTCGATGTAGCAGCGATTCGGAGCGCCGTCCGTCATAAACACGATGAAGTTGCTCGCAACATCCAAATTGGTGGGACGGTTTGTATCCAGGCCGGAAATGGTGTTGCATTCGTAAAGCTCGTTAGCCAAATACAAGCCCGACTGACAGTTTGTGTTGCCTGCCAAGCCTGTCACGGACAGCCTGTCCAATGAGGAAAGAAGCGTGCTTTCATCGTCGGTCCACATCTGCATGATCTCGCCGTTTCCTGCATAGCGAACCAAAGCCATGTTGATGTGAGTCTCGGTTCCATAGCTGGCAGCCCCATCATAAATGGTGTTGATGAAATTCTGCGCAGTCGTCAAAAGCACGTTCATTGCCGTAGAACTGGAGTTTCCGGACAAGTCGGTCATGTAGTTGTTCTTCATGGAGGTAGACACGTCCATGACCAGAACGATATTCGCGTCAAATTTGCGCGCACCGGCAACAGCGATCTACAGATCGTAGGTCCCGTCATAGTTATCCTGTGTCCACTTGCCGTTCAAGGGCGGGGACTGCGTGTAGGGATCGCCTGCAACAGCGTCCGTCCCCGATACAAAAAATGGCATTCCGCAAAGCAACATACACAACGTCAAAAAAGACGCCATGATGCGTCTAAATACAGTTGAGTATTCCCTGCTCATAAACCTCAAACCTCCTGAAATAGATTCTAAATATAACCTTAAATAAGAAAATAATCAAGCAAATTCCGCGATATTTTCTAAAATTTCACAATATAGCTTATGTAATCATAAAACATCAGAAAAATTTAGTGTGCCTAAAACACATGCAGATACATAAAAAATAATAATATGGGCTAAATTAAATACAGGGAA
The DNA here is from genome assembly GCA_964490325.1 of uncultured Oscillospiraceae bacterium. Lineage (GTDB taxonomy): Bacteria > Bacillota > Clostridia > Christensenellales > CAG-138 > DAOPJM01. Next base: position 6,360 of record CAZBBX010000018.1, on the reverse strand, counting down.
GCAATTTAAAGGTAAAAAGAAGCAAAAGGCACACAGGGGACGGTCGGCGTGAACAGTATAGCAAGCTGTTTTCGTGCCGTATATGTACTCTTGGGCACGGATGTTCACCCCACAGAACGCAGGATAGTCCGCGATGGTCAGAAAAGAGGAGATCCATATGGTGCGGTCAATGTCACTTTCGGGCCCATCGAATTTGACGCCTCCTGCTGCGGTCTCTTACGGACAGTGAGCACGCCTTGATCCCTTGTGTTCGAGTCAGCGGGTGCGATGGTGGTGCTGTCAGATGGGTTCGTCCTTCTGCGCCTGCAGCTTTATTACCCTGAACACTACATAGTACAGCACAGCTACGAACACCACAAAGAGCACTGTGGATAAGGTATTGCCGATCATCGCGCAGGAATCGTAACAGCCATGCAGAAACACGGCGATCAAATAGCCCGCCAGCAGGTTCAGTCTCTTTCCGTGTCGGTCGCCTCTGTTCTCGCACAGCTTTGCTCGACTGTAGAATATGCCCATGAATACCGCGAAGCTCATATGTCCGGGGATGGCGAGCAGTGCACGCGGCATGGCGACCGTCAATCCGTAACCGAGCACATATTGGATGTTTTCAAGCGCAGCGAATCCAAGACTGATGAAAACCGCATAGACAATACCATCAAAGCGATAGTTAAAGTTCGGGTCACGCCACGAACGGAGATAGAGCAAAATCAGCTTTGCACCTTCCTCGATCACGCCTACCACCAAAAACGACAGTAGGATCAAGTAGATCGGACTGCTTTGACTGAGTTGACCGTCCACGGCTGTGTTCAGCAGCAGCTCGCCAACGTATTCAAGCCCGCCTGCAAGAATGGCGGCCACTGCGCCAAGTCCGATCAGCTGCAGCAGCAGCACAGGCGATTCCTTCTCGATGCGATCCTGCTTGTACACATATCGCATCAGAAAGAACGCGGGAAGCACCGCCGCCAAAATATAGATCAACAGGATGCCGTAAACAGGCAAAACAAAGAACATACGTTTTCCTCCCTCCAAACAACGGAAAAGCCATGCGGGAAAGCGCGCACTGTGTGAATGCGCGCCTTGCCCATTTGAGCTTTTTACTTTGCGTCCTTCTTATTGAGCGTCTTTGAAATCTTTGCCTTCAGCGTGTCCACACGTTCCCTGCGGGCGTCCGCATTCTCGATGCGCTTCTGCTCAAACTGTGCTTTCCGCAGCTCACGAGCCGCCGCCTTATCCGCCTTGTCCGCCGCCTCAGCGACCTCGATCAAGTGCATATACGCGGCCTCGGTCAAGGCATCCACCGCAGATGCAGCGATCGCTGCGCCAACGACCGCCGTCATGATCTCCTCCGCAAGGGCGGTGATCGCGTCCTCCACATCCACGCCGGAAACCACCTCGTCAATGACGCCGCGTGTGAGATCGCCGATCAGGATGGTATCGGGAATGTCGTTTCCGTCGGTATCCGTCAGCATGGTGTCGAAAAAGCCGTTGTTGTCGGTATCAAGTGCGATAGTATCGGCGTTGCCGTCGCCGGTCGTGTCTAAGATCGCCATATCGGCGCTGCCGTCTCCCGCCATGTCCAGCAGGATAACGTCCTTGCCGGCCGACCTGACCAATACATGCCGCAGGTCGCTGTCGCGGCGGATCGCACGCCTGATCTCTTTCATTGCATACATCGTAACAATCCTCAACTTTCCATTCGTATTTTTGTGACGCCGTGTTCTAAAAGCAGCCCCTTTGACCTGTTCTCTCCTTTTGAATACAAAAGCGGTGCCGGTATAGCCCTTTTGAGCTAAACGGCATTCTTCTGACCGTCGGAGAGGAAAGATCGACCCCTATTCCGTCGAAAGCATCGGTGGATCGCAGACCGTCAGCTCCGCACCTATGCGTTATTTAGCGCAGATGGCGCCTTGGCTCCCTTGCCGACGTCTCTCTGCATACGGGGAGCCGCTTACCAAGCTTGCTTAGCTTGACGGATAATAACGCCCGCGCCATGCAGACGCTCCCTTCCGTTTGGATCATTTAAGTATATCGCCTATCGCAACGCGAAACAATGAATAAAACTCCGAAAGTGTCAAATTACTTTACACTTTCGGAATTTTGACAACAGATCGAGGAAGCAAAGGCGCTTGACTTGTCTGCTCCGCATCGTGTGCGCCGCAAGCGTAGCTGCCGATCGCTCTTGCGCCCGCTGCAAGTACAGGCGTTGGGGACGAAGCGCGGGGGAGACTAAGTATTCCTTTTCGCTTTTATCTCAGACTTTTGCTTGTACTAAATAAACAGATTCACATTGGATTCCTCCGCGTCACCCAAATACGCTCCAACGCCGCCAAGCTCGACGCCGTCTATCAGCTCCTCCTGCTTAATGCCCATGACGTCCATGCTCATCGTGCAGGCAACGATCTTTACACCCTGTCGAATTGCCTTCTCGATGAGTGTTTCCAGAGAATCCACGTTCTTGTCATTCATGATCCTCTTCATCATTGCGGTTCCCATGCCGCCCATGTTCATGCGGGAAAGGCCGAGCTTCTTGCTCCCGCGTGGCAGCATTGCTTCGAACATTGACTCCGTAAACGTCTTTTTCACAGGCTGCTTTTGCGCTTTGCGCAGTGCGGTAAGCCCCCAGAAGGTGAAGAACATCGTAACATGTCTGCCCATGGCTGCGGCTCCGTTTGCAATGATGAAGCTTGCAAGCACTTTGTCCAGGTCGCCCGAGAACACGATGATGGTCTTTCCGTCGGCCGTCTCCTGCACTGCGCGCACGGGAGCGTTGCTGACTTTTTGCACAACGGCAACATAGTCGCTTCCGCGTCGTTCGTTTGAAACAAGCGTATTTCCGGTGCGGCGGCACCAAGCTCCGATATCCCGCATAAAGCCGGGATCGGAGGCGGAGACCTCCATAGCCTCGCCGTTCTTCATGTCCTTCATCGTTTCAAAAACCTTCATAATGGGGCCGGGGCACTGCATACCGCTGCAGTCTATCCGCATGGAGGCGGTCACGGTTCGGCTATCGCTCACGATCCCGCTGTCCGCAACAGACGCTGTATCCATTGGCGCAGCGACATTGTCGCCGTAATGTGTCGATTGATAAAATCGCGTTCCGCCGGGATAAAGCAGAACATCGGCAAAGCCGTTCTGCATCAGTATTCGTGCCGCGTTATAGGAGCGCACGCCGATGGCACAGAAGACAACGATGCGGCGATCTTTATCCAGCTCATGCAGCCTTGTGCGCAGCTGCCCCAAGGGGATATGCTTTGCGTTGGGCAGGGAGAAGGCCAATAGTTCCGCATCCTCGCGCACATCCAGCAGCACCGCGTCAGGATCGCTTTCCACCACATCCCATGTCGAGAAGCGCACAAGAGAGTTAAGGACATTTTCCGCCACAAAGCCCGCCATGTTCACGGGATCCTTTGCCGAGGAGTACGGCGGCGCATATGCAAGCTCCAGCTCCTTAAGCTCTGTTACACCGCCGCCCAGTCTTATGGTAACGGCTATCGTATCGATGCGCTTGTCCACGCCGTCTCTGCCAACTATCTGCGCGCCGAACAGTTTTTTGCCGTCCATGGAGAACAGCAGCTTCAGCACCATCGGTACAGCGCCGGGATAATAGCCCGCATGCGAATTCTGCGTGATCAGAATACTCTGAAAATCCGTACCCTTCTGCAGGCCGCGCTTGACGAGCGTTTTTTCGTTTGCACCGGTGGAAGCGGCAGTAAGGTCAAACACCTTAGCAACCGATGTTCCCTGCGTGCCGCGATACATTTCATGACCGCCGACAATGTTGTCTGCCGCGATGCGTCCCTGCTTGTTCGCTGGTCCTGCAAGCGGTATCATCGTGCGCCCCTTAAACAGGAGGTCCGTTACTTCGATAACATCGCCTACCGCGTAGATGGAAGGATCGGAGGTGCGCAGGTATTCGTCAACAACAATACCGCTGCGTGCGTTCAGCGCAAGACCCGCAGCTTTTGCAAGTTCGCTGTTGGGACGCACGCCAATTGCGAGCAGCACAAGCTCCGCCGCAACGGTCTTCCCGCTTTTAAGCGTGATGACGACTTCGCCTCCGTTATCCGAAAAGGAAGCCACGCCATCGCCCAGATAAAGCCCAACCCCGTTTTCGGTAATGTTCTGCTGCAGCAGCTGCGCCATCTCATAATCGAGAGGAGCCATGACCTGGTCAAGCATTTCGATGATCGAAACCGTCAAACCCACATGACGGAGATTCTCCGCCATTTCAAGCCCGATGAAGCCCCCGCCGATGACAGCTGCGGTCTTTATGCCCTGCTTTTGCACGAGTGCGCGAATATCGTCCGTATCGGGTATCGTCCACAGCGTTTTGATGCGTGGGGAATCGATGCCGGGGATGGGGGGACGCAGCGGGGACGAGCCGGTTGAGAGCACAAGAGTGTCGTAGCTTTCCTCGTACACCTCTCCGCTGTCCGTTCTTTTGACAGAAACGGTCTTCTTTTCTCGGTTGATCGAGACAGCCTCGTTTTTGACGCGTACATCCACCCTAAATTTCTGCCGCATCGCCTCAGGCGTTTGCAGCAGAAGTGCACTGCGGCTCTTGATGACGTCGCCTACATGATAAGGAAGACCGCAGTTGGCATACGAGATATACTCGCCGCGCTCCAGGAGAACGATCTCGGCAGTTTCATCCAATCTTCTCAGGCGCGCTGCACAGCTTGCCCCTCCGGCCACACCGCCGATAATGACTGTTTTACGCATGATGATCCTCCATATTTTCATTTGTCCCGCAGGCACGGCACTTTCTTGGAATAAACAGAGATCCGACAAGTCCGCCCAGTAGACCGCCGTATACTGCCGACAGGATCGGGTTCGATGTGATGGCGCAGGTCCCGCTTGCACATCCCACGAAGCGGTAATACAGATACCCGCCGACAAGGCCAAGGACTGTCATCGCGATAACGGGAAGATATTTTCTTAGTCCGACCAAAAATGCTTGTTTCATTGGTACAGAACCTCCTTTTTGCATCCAGTATATCGCTTAGCCTGTGCGGCTTCCGTGAGTTTATCACCAATGATCGACAGATCAGCAAAAAAGCGCTCGCCGAAAGGCGAACGCTTCACTTGTTGCTGTAATACGGCAACGGTTTTCCCTGCACTGCTTTTTAAAACTGTGCCCGAGATCGCAGCAGCGTGCGTCCCTGTGCGAAGCGGGCACCCCCTTCAGCCGTGATCAAAGGGGAGCTTGACAAGAGTTTTCGTTCGCCGCCCTAGGCACGCCGCACAGAAAGCCTACTCCATCAGCAAACAGCATTTCTTTTTTCTTGTCCGAGGCGGGGGACGCTCTGTCACACAAGCGGCCGAAGACAGAGTGAGGACGGCTTTTCATTGCACTGACCTTTTGCGCCTGCCGTATCAGCCCTTCGGAAGAAGTGTTCATCGACAAACGCACGCGGGGTTTACCGTAACTTTTGACAGGTATGCGCTTCGCCGCAGCCGTGTTCCCCGCAGACGCCGCGCTGCTGTTCTTCGTGATGGCTGCAGCGTATGTCGGGATCAAAGGAAAGAGTTCCGTTCAGCAAGGCAGCTGCTGCGGCGTCTGCAGCTCCCGATACGCCGCCGTACAGTCGGATGCCGACCTTGTCGAGCGCCTGCCGCGCACCGCCGCCGATGCCGCCGCAGATCAGCGCATCTACATGGAGCTTTTCCAGCATATCCGCTAATGCGCCATGCCCGCTTCCGTTGGTGCTGACCAACGTTTTATGCGTTACCTGCCCGTTTTCCACATCGTAAACACAGAATTGCTCCGTGTGTCCGAAATGCTGATAGACCTCTCCGTTTTCATAAGCAACCGCAATTCTCATCATCATTCTCCTTTTCTTGTTCATCAGTTTCTTTACGTGATCGTCCGCAGCGGTGCCTGCGACACCCGCCACAGCCGCAATACGGCTCGTCTCCGTCACACAGCCGATAGTCTCCGCCGCTGATGTTGAGCGGCTTCCCTTCCACCAACGAGACGGACAGCTTTTTCCGTGCTGCATTGTAGATCAGTTGGACGGTAGTCCGTGCGATCCGCATGTATCCGGCACATTCCTCCTGCGTGAAACCCTCGTGGTCGATGAGCCGTATCGCCTCGTATTCTTCTACCGTCATCACAACGGCGTCCGCCGATCGTAAGTCCGCATCTACAGGCGCAAACTCGGTGCTTGTCGGCATACAACACACCTTACGACATTTTTTGGGTCTGGGCATTGCGTCTCTCTCCTTTTTGATCGATCATGACATATGCCATTTATGTGAGCATACCGCAATATCGGGCATATGTCAAGAATGCAATTGACAGGCGTTGGTGTAAAATAGTTCCGGGTAAAAGTGAGGGAGGATTGCGTGTAGGGGGAG
>CAZBBX010000017.1:0-44946 GCA_964490325.1 uncultured Oscillospiraceae bacterium | reverse complement strand
GCCCTTGACGTCCACACGGATCTCCATGCGGCCGCGATGCCCGCGGTAGACGCCGCCGTCGGTGGGCTCGGTGGAGACCACGAACTCAGGCACGATCTTGTCCTCGTTGACGATGTACTGCCAGCACAGACCGTCGCAGTCCTCCTCCTGTACGGAGGCGACCACCAAAATTTTGTAGCCCTCGGGGATCAGCCCAAGATCCTGCATAATCTTTGCGCCATAGACCGCGCTGACCACGCCGCCCTCCTGATCGGAGCCGCCGCGGCCATAGATGACCTCGTCCGTCTCGTAGCCCTTATAGGGGTCGTCCTTCCAGTTTGCAAGGTTGCCGATGCCAACGGTGTCGATGTGGCCGTCGAAAGCGATGATCTTTTCGCCCTTGCCCATCCAGCCCAGCGCGTTGCCTTCGGGATCGATCTCGGCCTTGTCAAAGCCCAAATTCTGCATCTCTTGGATCGTGCGCTTGACCACGCCTTCTTCGTTGCAGCTCTCCGAAGGAATGGCGATCAGATCGCGCAGGAAACGGGTCATCTGCGGGAGGTATCCCGCCGCAGCCTTTTTGATTGCTTCAAAATCCATTTTCTTCTTCCTTTCCATCTTCCGATTTTGCATCAATGTAGGAATACAGGGTGTATTTGCTGATGCCAAAGTACTTGGACACCTTGTCGCCGCTGCGCGTTACCAAGAATGCGCCGGCCTTGTTGAGAAACTGTATGGCGCGGATCTTGTCCGCCTTGTTCATCATGGCCACGGGCTTGCCCACCTGCGCCACGGACTGGCGGATCAGATCCTCCAGCAGCTCGTTGACGTTCTGCGGGATGCGCTCGGGCACGGTCGTCTCCTCCTTGTGGTGGAGCAGGGAATCCACCGCGCGCTCCGCCATGAGCAGCTCGGTGATGTCGTAGTTGATGGCAAAGATGCCCACGGGCTTGCCTTCCTCGTTGCGGATGTAGACCGTGCTGGACTTGACGATGCGTCCGTCATGGGTCTTGAGCAGGTAGCCAAGCTCGTCACTCAGCTGTCCGTCCTCGCTCTCGTGCATGGCCTTCAAAGCCACAAGGGAGGGGCCGTCTCCGGTCTGACGGTGGGAGACCTGTCCGTTTTCAATGGCTACGATGGTGTGGTCGGGATCGCCGCCCCGAAGGTCGTGCACGACTACCTCGCAGCTGTCGCCAAATTGCGTTGCAATGGCCTTGGCCAAACGCTTGTAAAAATCAATGTCCACGCTTTTACCTCCCATCTATCGCTATCATAAAGCCAACGGCGGTAAATTACAAGAGGTTTTTGCAAAATTTTGTTTGTTATTCTAAATTATTTTTTGCAGGCCGCAAGAGGATGAAATTTTCCTGCAAAAAGGGGTGAAAATTTGGCAAAAACAGGGATTGCACAAAACAGGAAAGTAGGGTATGATAAGCCTATCTTTTGAAAGGATGAACGGATATGGAAGACGATCGCGACATCGTTGTGTTCTCGGACGACGAGGGCAACGAATTTGAATTGGAAGTCATCGACTATTTCGATCATGAGGAGCAGGAGTACGCGGTACTGGTAGACGCCGACGAGCCTGAGGAGGGCGAGGAGGAGGTCGAGACCGAGGTGTACATCATGAAGGTCATCGTCAACGGCGACATGGAGGAGTTTGTGCCCGCCGACGAGGATAAGCTGGACGAGCTGATAAAGATCGTCGAGGAGCGCATGGAGACCTGCGACTGCGACGAGTGCGACGACGAGTGCGACTGCCACGGCGACGACTGCGGCTGCGGCTGCCACGACGACAAGTAAACAACAAAAACCGTTCAAGACCGCGCCTCGGCGCGGTCTTTGTTATTCCGCCCGCCTTGCCAACGTGACCCTCTTTCCCCCACATCCCGTAGGGGCGGATACCATCCGCCCGCTGTGTCCGCCCGCCGTGCGGACGGAAATGATGTGCCGCCGTTGGCGGCATGATGCGTCAGACTATCGTCTGCCATGCTGCGTTGCGCTTACGGCGCAGCATGATGTAAAGCGCGTCCTGCGCACAAGACACGCTTAATGAATGTGGCTTTGCTCCGCAAAGCAACCTGAACTGTTCCCTGTTCACTGTCCACTGTTCCCTGTCCACTGTTCACTGTTCACTCCTACTCGCGGTTACTATCCGCCCGTCTTTCCAACACAACAACAAACGGGCGGAATCTCTCCGCCCGTTTTCCCTATCAAATCGATCGTTGACCGTATTCGGCAGCTCCCTTTGCTTACTCCGATGCAAGCAGGGGCAGCTGCAGCTTTTTCTTCACACGCTTGAGCGCATTGTCCACCGATTTTTCCGTCTTGCCGAGCGTGTTTGCGATCTGACGATACGAATCGCCCTGCAGATACAGCTCCAGCACCCGCCGCTCATAGGGGGAAAGCGCCTCGCGTATACGGCTGCTCAACGCATCGAGCAGCTCACGGCTGAGCAGCGTCTCCTCGGGATCGACGGAGGAGAGCGCCTCGATCACATCCACAAGCTGCCTTTCGTCCTCACCGTCGTAGGCGGGGCCGGAGAGCGAAACATAGCTGTTGAGCGGGCTGTGCTTCTTGCGGGTAGCCAGCTTGATGGCGGTAAGAATCTGCCGCGTGACGCATACCTCCGCAAAGCTGCGAAAGGCGGCGCCGCGGCTGCTGTCATAGTCCTGCACGGCACGAAACAGGCCGAACATGCCCTCCTGCACTAAGTCCTCGTGATCTGCACCGATGAGGAAGTAGGCACGGGTGCGCGAACGGACGATGGGCTTGTAGCGCTCATACAGCACGCGTTCGGCCTCGTCGTCCCCCGTGCGCAGCAGCTCGATCAGCCTTTCATCCGTCAGCAACGCATAGGCGTTCTGCGTTTCGGGTTCGCGGCCTTCCATATCTCCTATACCTTAGCCGCCGCGTCCTGCCGACGCTTTTCAAACATCAACACAGCCGCTGCAACGCCTGCGTTGAGGGAACCGATCTTGCCCTGCATGGGGATGCCGACCATGAAGTCGCAATGCTCCTTCACCAGCGCGGAAAGGCCCTCGCCCTCGCCGCCGATGACCAACGCCAGAGGGCCGTTCAGCCCCTGCTCGTACATGCTGCGCCCTTCCATGTCCGCACCTGCGATCCACAGCTTGGCCTTTTTGAGCTGCGCAATGGCGGTGTTGAGGTTGACCACGCGTGCGATCTTCATGTGCTCGGTGGCGCCTGCGCTTGCCTTGACGGCAGCCGCCGTGACCGATGCGCTCCGCCGCTTGCCGATGATCACACCGTGCGCACCCGCCACCTCCGCGCTGCGGATGATGGAGCCGAGGTTTTGCGGATCCGTCACGCCGTCCAGCACGATGACGAAGGGCTCATCACCCCGCGTCTGCGCCTCTGAAAGGATGTCCTCCACCTCGCAGTAGCTCACGCCTGCTGCGTAGGCCACGATGCCCTGGTGGTTGGCGGTGCGTCCGCCGTGCCCGAAGGGCAGGCAAACCTCGTCCAACTTGGCACGGTCGACCTCATGGATGACCAGCTTGCTGTCGCGAGCCAGTCCGACGATCTCGCGCAGGGAGCCGTCCCCCTCCGCCGTCACGGTCAGCACACGGTCGATGCTGCGACCCGCCTTGATCGCCTCGCGCACCGCGTTGCGCCCGATGATCAGGTAAGGCGTGGCGTCGTCATCGTTCAAAACGGCAGCAGGCTCGGCGGGAGCGACAGGCTTGCGCTCGTCATAGGGGCGGCGCTCGAAGGTCTTTTCCCCGTCCTGCCGCTCACCGTAGGGGCGGCGCTCACCGTAAGGCTTCTTCTCATAGGGCTTATCGCCGTAGCTCTTGCGCTCGCCATAGGGCTTGTCGCCATAGCTCTTGCGCTCACCGTAGGGCTTGTCGCCATATTGCTTGCGCTCACCGTAGGGCTTGTCGCCATACTGCTTGTGTTCTCCATCGCCGTAGCTCTTGCGCTCGCCATAGGGCTTGTCGCCATAGCTCTTGCGCTCGCCGTACGGTTTATCCCCGTAGGACTTCTTCTCATACGGTTTATCCCCGTAGGACTTCTTCTCATAGGGCTTGTCACCGTATTGCTTGCGTTCGCCATCGCCGTAGCTCTTGCGCTCGCCATAGGGCTTGTCACCGTATTGCTTGCGTTCGCCATCGCCGTAGCTCTTGCGCTCGCCGTACGGCTTATCCCCGTAGGACTTCTTCTCATACGGCTTGTCGCCATAGCTCTTGCGCTCGCCGTACGGTTTATCCCCATAAGACTTCTTCTCATAGGGCTTATCACCGTAGCTCTTGCGCTCGCCGTACGGCTTATCCCCATAAGACTTCTTCTCATAGGGCTTGTCGCCGTATTGCTTGCGTTCGCCATCGCCGTAGCTCTTGCGCTCGCCGTACGGCTTATCCCCATATTGCTTCTTCTCATAGGGCTTATCGCCATACTGCTTGCGCTCACCATAGGGCTTGTCACCGTAAGACTTCTTCTCATACGGCTTGTCCCCATACTGTTTGTGTTCACCATCGCCGTAGCTCTTGCGCTCACCATACGGCTTATCGCCGTAGCTCTTGTTTCCGTAGGACTTTTTATCGCCGTTGGACGTATTCTCGTAGTTCCTGCCGCCGTAGCCCTTGCCGCGGTTGCTGTTGTTGGTATATGCCATGTTCAGACCTCATCTTTCTGTTGCATCTTCGGTTCCTGTATAGACGCCTTTAGCAGCGCCTCCCCCATCAATTCATCCAGCCGTGCATCCGCACCGGATAAAAACAGCCAGCCGAGCAGGGCTTCAAAGCCCGACGCCACGCGATACTCGGCGACCTCGGCATTTTTGGGCACGCTGCCCGTGTGGGCATTGCGGCCGCGGCGGTAGATCGCCCGTTCGGCGTCGCTTAGCAAAGGCTCCACGCGGAAAAAGGCCTCGGCCTGCGCCTTGGCGCACACATAGCCGATGGCCTTCAAATGCAGACGATGCGCGGTAGCCGCCTCGCCTTCCAGCAAAAAGCTGCGCACATAGAGGTCATACACCGTGTCGCCCATATAGGCCAGCGCCAACGCGGGAAGCTGCGCGGGATCGCGTCCCGTCCGCACCCGCAGCGCTTGCATCATTCGTTCATGCGTATCCATACGCAAAGACTATATCCTTTTTCGCCCCGCTTGGCAAGGAATATTTCGCGTTTGGCAAAAAGAATTTTAGAAAGAATTTTGCTCGTTTGACAAAAGATTTTGCAGCAGCTCCGCCCGCCGTGTCCGCCGCCGTGCGGCATGATGCATGAGACTGCCGTCTGCCATGATGCGTTGCGCCTATGGCACAACAGGATGTAAAGCGTGTCCTGCTCGCAAGACACGCTTAGTTAATGTAGCTTTGCGGAGCAAAGCAACCTGAACTGTTCCCTGTTCCCTGTCCACTGTTCACTGTTCCCCTTTGCTCGCACTTCGGCGGGCGGATGATATCCGCCCCTACAATTTCCATTAAGAGGAGGCAAATGACAGCTCCTTGAGACCGGGGTGTCGGAGCATCTGCCCGCCTTGCCCGCTGTGCCCACCCGCCTTGCCAACAAAAAACAGGGACGGAAACCTTCCGCCCCTGCCTTATTTCGTCTTTCTAATACAGCTTTACGGTGGCGCGCAGCACGATCGCGGCGTCGGAGGCGGTCAAACCGTTTCCGTCGCAGTCCGCGCGATACAGCCACAATAGGTCATGGTACTCCAGTTTCACCAGCGTGCGCAGGATGGACGCCGCATCCGCAGCCTCCAGCTCTCCGTCGTTGTCGGCGTCGCCGTGGAGCGTCACGGTAAAGAATTTCACCGGGCAGTCCTTCCAATCACCCTCCTGTGCGTTCCAAAGCGCACGGTTCTCCTCCGGCGCACAGATCTCATACAGACCCGTTTCCGCATAGCCCAACTCGGGCGGCTCGCCAAACAGACACAGGTCATAGCCCAACAGCGCCCGCTCCCCGATATAGCTGACCGTCGCGGGGACGGAACACAGCTTCCCGCGGCCGATCCCGCGCAGGGCATTGGCCTCAATGCGCTCCAGACCATTGTTGAGGATCAGATCGATCCCCGCGTCCTCGGCGTTCATGGCGTTCGCGAACGCAAACTCATCCACGCAGCGGAGGGTGGAGGGAAAGACGATCTCCCCTATCCCGCAGGCTTCGTACCCGCAGTATGCCTCGATCGCGGTCACACCCTCGGGGAGGAGCAGCCTGCCGAGCTTCCATTGGTCGGGGACGCAGACCAAGGTCTTGCCGTCCTTGCTGACAAGCAGTCCGTCCTTGACGGTAAAATACGGGTTCTCGGCGTCCACGGTGAAGGTCTCCACGCCGCTTTGCATGAAGGCGGCGCCGTGGATCGTTTGAACGCTTGCGGGCAGGCTGATCTTGGTCAGCGCGCTGTTGTCATACAGTGCAAAGGCGCCCCTGTCCAGCTCCTTAAGCCCCTCGTTCAGCTCGATGGAGCTCAACAGGCAGCCTTCAAAGGCGTTCACGCCGATGTAGGTCAAGGCGGCGGGGCAGGTGAAGCTTGTCAGCGGACAGCCCCTGAAGCACTCCCTTGGCAGCGAGGCAACGCCGTCGGGCAGCTCGATGCTGCTTAGCCCGCAGCCGCAAAACGACTGCATCCCAAGCGTTGTCACCGTGTTGGGCAGCAGCAGCTCGCTTAGCTTGTTGCAGCCGTAGAAGGCCGCGCCGCAGATCTCCGTCACCGTATCGGGGACAGTAAAGGACGCCGCCTCTGCCGCACAGGGATAGCGCACCAAGCGCATCCCGTCCGCAGAATACAGCACGCCGTCCGTCATAACGAACGCCGTGTTGCCCTCGGCAAGGCGCAGCGAGCCGATATTTCCGTTCAGTGCGCACTCGTCCAGCGTCGTCAGCCCCGCAGGGAGGGTCAGTTCGTCGATCTGTATGTCATAGAAGCAGCCGCTGCCGATCTTTGTCAGGGAAGCGGGCAGCGTGATCGACTTAAGATACAGCGCCCTTTGGAACGCGTAAGCGCCAAGATAGCTGACGCCCTCCTCCACGATCACCTCGCTGACAGCGCCGCGCAGCGCCTTGTACCACGGCGCCAACGAATAGCTGCTGTTGCCGTAGCTGTGGCCGTCATCGGAAAAACCGCGGTAATCGTACATGGCGCCGCTGCCACAGATGGTGAGACGGTAGTTGCCGCTGCCGTCGCCTATGGGGGCGATGGTATAGCTGAGGTCGTCCCCGCAGCTTCCGGAGGCCTCGGCCCCGTCGGCAAGCACGGCAGGCGTCAGGCTGAAAAGCAGCAGCAGGGTCAGAAAAACGGACAGAACTCTTTTCATGCGTACCTCCAAGGCTTCTCGGTATGTGTGCAGCGGGACGAGCCCGCACGACAAAAGAAACAAGAACGGCTATAAGCTAATTCGATAATACCTCTTTTTTTTCAAATGCAATACCTATTTTACAAATGTATGGCGGCAAGATCCGCCCGCCTTGCGGACGGAAATGAAATATCCTTCGGATGTGAAATAATAGCCTTAGGCTATTGTGAAATTTGATGCCGGCGCATCAAGTGAAATAAAATAGATCCCCATGACGGCTGGCACTTCACAGCTTCCGCAGGGGAACCATTTGGCTTGGCTGCCGCCGATCTGCCCAACGCAGCGCCCTTGCCAATAAGCCCCGCGCATCCAAACTCATTCCTCCGCGAGGCGCTTTTCATAGTATCCGCGAAGCTGCTCCACCGCATCGGCAAGCCCAACGGCCGACCGACTGCTGCCCTGCGCCAAGCCGCCGCGTCCGCCGCCCTTGCCGTTCAGCGCGGCGTTGACGGGAGCAAGCAGCTCACCCGCATCGCTTTTCAGCCCGTTCACCGCCAGCGCATACTGCGTTCCCGCGTCCGAAGCGACAAACAGCAGGCTCATGCCCCGCTTCCCGACGGTCGCCAAGGCCAGCGCCCGCAGGCGGGACGGCTCGACCTCGCTAAGCTCCGCCGCGATCAGCCGTCTGCCCCGCACATCGACCGCGTCTTCGATCAATTCCTTTGCAAGATAGCCCTCAACGCGCTCACTGCAGCGGTTCAGCCTGCGCTTAACGTCCGCAAGCGTATCCGTCTGCTTCTGCACGGCGGCCTCCGCGTCCAAGCGCGACACGGAAAAGCGCCTTGCCAAGCCGTCCAGCGCGTCATGCTCGGCGCGAGCCTGTTTGAGCGCCCGCTCCCCGCAGACGAAGGACACGCGCAGCCCGCCTTTCCAGCTTGTCGCGTCGGTCAAAAAGAGCTGCCCGATCTGACCCGTCGAGCGCACATGCGGCGCGCAGCAGGTGCAGCAGTCGCTGCCCTCGATGCGCACGATGCGGATGGGCGCACTGATGCCCTCCGCGTGCTTGCGCAGCGGCAGACCCACTAAGTCCTCCTCGCGTTCGTAGATGGTGGCGGTCACGGCCGCGTCCTCGGCCGCCAGACGGTTGGCATACTGCTCCATGCGCTTTAGCTCGGCGGCGTCAAGGGGCTTGTCCAGATCCAATGTGGCGTGATCCAAGGCGCAGTGAAAGCCCACGTTCGCCGCACCGTACAGCTTGAACGCGCAGTAGGACAACAGATGCTCACCCGTGTGCTGCTGCATGATGTCAAAGCGTCTTACGCCGTCAACAAGTCCCCTCAGCTTTGCGCCCACAGGCAGGGGACGGTCGGTCAGATGCACAAGCGCGTCCCCGTCCTCGTCGCAGCCGAGCACGTTTGCGTCGTTGAGCGTACCCACATCGCAGGGTTGTCCGCCTTTGTTGGGAAAGAAGGCGCTGCGATCCAGCTCCACGCGCCAGCGGGCGGAACCGTCGTGCTGCGGCGCTTCGGTGCAGGCGAGCACCGTGGCGTCAAAGTCAAATAGAAAGCTGTCGCATAGATACAGGCGTTCCGTTGTCATAGCAATTTCCCCCTAAAGTTAGGCGAGCAGGACGCCGCCAAAGATGCTGAGAAACAGAAAAAGCGTCGCAAGGGACAGCGCCGTGGTGAACGCCACGATCTCCGCCGCCAACGAGGCGTCGCCGCCCAAGGCGCTTGCCAAGGGGTAGCTGCTCATGGCGGTGGGCGCGGCGAACAGCAAAAAGATGGTCAATAGCGCGCTGCTCCGAAACCCGCCCAAGTAGTAGGCGGCAAGGCACATGATCATGGGAAGCAGGATGAGCTTGAACGCAACGGCAAGGGAGAGCACGCCCCGATCCTTGATCGCGGAGCGCAGCGTCAGGGTTCCGCCAAGCACAAGGAAGGCCAACGGCGAGGTCATCGCTGCCAGCTTGGATACGGGACCCGCAAGGAGCGCAGGCAGCGTCCAACCCGTTGCCCGCCACAAAAAGGCCGCCGCCACCGCAAGGATGATGGGGTTTTTGACAAGGGACAGCAGGAGCTTCCCAATGCGCAGACGGCCGCCGCAGAACAGGGTCAGCAGCAGCACGCTGATGACGTTCATCACGGGAATGGAGATCGCCACGCCAAAGCTCATCACGCCAAGCGCGTTCTCGTCCATCACGGCAGCCGCGACAGCCAGCGCAAACACCGCGTCGTTGCCGCGAAACATACCCTGCGCCAGCACCCCGCGGCGCTTTGGATCCCGATCGATCAGCACGGCGACAAGGCAGGCGACCCCCGCAGCCACCGGGAGACCAATGCCGATCCACAGCGCCAGCCGCAGGTCAAAATAGTGGGCGTAATCCGCGCCCACGATGCTTTGGAACACCACGCAGGGGATGCCGACATAGAAGACCACGCGGTTGATCGTGACAAAGCCCTGCTCGTCCACAAGGCCGACGCGACGGATCAACACGCCAAGACCCATCAGGAGGAGCAGCGGGAGCACCACGCCGCAGGCAGTTTCAACAGTACTCATAGCCGCATTATAGCAAACGCCGCGTCATTGGGCAAGTGAGAGATAGTCCAAAGCTTGCTGCACGTTTGCTGCCAAGCTCCGCGTCCGTTATCACTTCTGCCCGTCAAAAAACCGTCCCACTAAAAAGCAGGACGGTTTATTTGAGGAACGCCGCGTCGGACCCTTTGAGCGGAGGTACGCTCACCGACGCGGCAGGAGCAAGACACTAAGACTTTGCCTCCTCGTCGCTTGACGGCGGCAGGGGCAGGGGCGGATTGGAGGAAAGGCTGTCAAGCAGCTTGCGCGCAGAAAGACGGCGGCGGAAGGCGTGCCAAGAAGCGGCGTCCAGCGGATATTGCCTAAGCTCACTTAAGTAGGAAGCCTTGGTTTTCCACATAGCGCCGCAGCGGGTACAGTAAACCACCGACTCGCGCTGCAGTTGCCAAACGATCTTCCAGTATTCCACTTTCTTGTCGCGGCAATGACACTTTTTGTATTCCATACTCCCCCCAAGCGACTTCGGGATGCGCCTGCAACTATGCACATTGATCATGTATATTCATTATAGGGCTTTCTTCCATAATTTTCAATGTGCAAAAACGTTTCCGCACAATTGTTTACCATTTAACGCGATAATTGCTGAAAATGTCCATACATATTATTAGTCAGAGCAAAGAATTTGTCAAAAATACGCAGGAATAGTCCCATAAATGGTACATGCGAGGGTTGCAAACGCCCTCGCATATAAATGAATATACAAATTTGCCATCCGCTTATTCAGCGTCCGAACCGCTCGTGTCCTTCGTTTCGTCCATAACGTTTGCGCCAATGGCGGTCTCCCGCAGTTTGACAAGGATCTTTTTCAAAAAATCGGGCAGAGGCAGTCCCATCGCGCCAAAGTTTTCCAGTACGGACAGCGCCTCGTTGGCGATGTAAAAGGAGCAGAGCGCGGCGCGGATGACGCCGTTGCAGTCCAACAGACGATCGATGACGCAGCCCAGCCCGATCAGCAAAAAGAGCATCAGCTTTTTGAGAAGCCCCTTCCAGCCGACCTCGCTGGAGAGCTGTTTGTTGACGATGGCCTTGATGACGCCGCTGAGGTAGTCCAGCACGACCATCACGACAAGGGAGAGCAGCAGGGCGTCGAACGGCCCCCACAGGTAGGCCAGTATGCCGCAAAAAAAGGCGACGCCGACATCCAAGATAAAAGCAAAAGTCATATGGTTTCCTTTCTTTTGTGCGGCGGATGCGGCACGAGCCTTCAGCGGCGATCAAAGCCGCACCCGCCAATGGTTTTAGATCTTACGACAGCCCCAGCAGGGCAAAGACCGCCGCGTCCGCGCAGGCACCCTTTGTGCAGGCCGCCGCGTTTGCGGTGAGCTTTTGCACCGCAGCCGCCGTGTCTGCGCCGTACTTGCCGTCCACGCCGCCCTTGCCCAAGTCGTAGCCCAGCGCGTTGAGCCGCGTCTGCAGCGCCATGACGTCGTTGCCCTGCAGAAGAGGCGAGCTGACGCACAGCGTGCGCGCACTTGTCGGGCTGTCGCCTGCGGCGTCGCTCGCTCCCGCGTCCTCGATGCGGCACAGCGAGGCGTGCAGGTATGCCGCCGTTCCGTGGAAGTTGATGCGGCAGAAGTTGTTCTCCACGCCGTACAGGTCAAAGCGTTCGCCCACATAGGCGTAGCCGATGCGCTTTTCGGCGGTGGAGGGTCCGCTGCGCACGTTGCCGCGCACCTTCACGCCGTCCACCAGCACGCTGCCTATGACCGCTTCGTTGATCTCGTCATAGCTTTCCTGCGGCTGCGTTTCACTCACCTTGAGCGCAGGGAAGCGTCCAAAGCGGTTCCAGTAGCTTGCGTTGACGGAGCTTTGCACCACGCCCACATCGCGTCCCTTGCATTCGATCGTCTTGCCGTTGCCCACATACACGCCCACATGCGTGACGCGCTTGCTCTCGGCGCTGTGGTGGAACACCAGATCGCCTGCCTGCAGCGCCTCCTTGGACAGCGCCGTACAGCGGGCATAGAGTCCGCGGCTGCTGATGTCGCTCTGCTGTGCGCCTGCCTGCTTGAGACAATAGTACACCAAGCCCGAGCAGTCGAAGGCGCGGATCTCTCCGACCTTTTGCGTGAGACGTTTACGGTACAGGGTCACGGCGCGGTCGCCGTTTGTCGTTGAGGTCTCGTGCTTGCGGATCCACGCCTCGGGGTCCGTCAAAGTGTCCAGTCGTTCGCCGTCCCCGCCCCAAACGTAGATTCCCTTTTCGAGCTGCGCTGTGAGGACGCCAAGAAACGTGTCCAAAGTGTTCATATGAGGTACTTCCTTTCTGCCTGCTTTTGTAGTGGAGCGTCTTGCTGAATTCGTCTCCGATCCATACTATGCCGCAGCGAACAGATGCGTTACGCATCGCCAAGGAGGGCGATAAGGCGCTCACGCAGGGCAGCGGGCAGCAGCGCCCATAGGACGGAGGAGCCGCGCAGCACGGCATACAGGCTTAAAAGCAGCTCGCGTCCCTCCCGGAGCAGGCGAAGCCGCGCCTTCAAGGCGTCCAGTTCCCGGCGCTTCACAGATCCAACAGCTCCCGCAGCTCGGCAAGCGCGTCTGCTGCAGGCAGCTCCTCCTCTTCGACGGGGACGTCGGCCTCCGCGATCTGGGTGTAATTTTCGGCGCTGTCGTTGCAGCCCAGCAGGACGGCACGGCAGAAGCACTCGCCGTCGGTCAGGCGATAGCCTGCGTCGGGCGTCAACAGTCTTCCTTCGATCTGCATATTGCCTCCTTTACAGATAGAGCAGGGTCAGGTTTTTCGCCACGGCGGCAGCCTTGTCCGCCTCACTCAGCGCGGCATAGGCGGTTTGGCTCAGCGTCAGTTTCAGACCCGTGGCGTAGGCGGAGCGATCCCTGTAGGCGTCGATGATGGCTCTCAGCAGCGTTCGATCCGTAATACCGGTGTAGGCCAGCGTCAAATTCGCGTGGAAGTCCTCGCCCACCGTAACGGTGGTCAACGGGGTGCAGCCCGTAAAGCAGCTGCTGCTGATGGATGCAAGCGATGCGGGCAGATGCACGGCGGTCAGAGCGGTGCAGTACGAAAAGGCATACGCGCTCAGCATCTCCAGACCCTCGGGCAGGGAAAGCTCCGCAAGGGCGCTGCAGTTTTGAAAGCTGTTGCTCAAAATGAACTGCGTGCCATACAGCTTAACGCGATACAGCGTGTCCCAGCCGCGAAACATGGCGTAGTCCGTGTTGCCGTACAACAGCAGCTCGGTGCCCATCCATTCATCCTCCTCCGCTTCCGTGTTATACACGGTGACCGGCGAAAGGGAGGCTCTGCCGCTGACGGCATTCGTTTTTCCGATCATTTAAGCATACACCCCCCGAATGAGCGGAATGGTAAGCGCCCGCTCCGTCCTTGCATAGATCGTCACGACCCCCGCTGTCACGCTGCACAGGGGGCAAAAATAGCCGCTCAACGCGTCTGCGGCGCTGAAGGTCAGCTCCGCGCTCATGCCCGCCTCCAGATCCGCAAAGGCGATGGCGCACTGATAGAGGAAGCCGGCGTCATAGAACGTGCCGCTTCGCAGCAGCGTCCAGTCCGTCAGCGCAACGGCATGGTTCGTAAGGCGCGGGGCAAGGCGCTCCTTGCCGTCTTG
This sequence comes from uncultured Oscillospiraceae bacterium, assembly GCA_964490325.1. Lineage (GTDB taxonomy): Bacteria > Bacillota > Clostridia > Christensenellales > CAG-138 > DAOPJM01. Next base: position 31,524 of record CAZBBX010000017.1, on the reverse strand, counting down.
AAGGAGGAGGGCGCTCCAGTCGTCGTTCTGCCGAACGTACACGGTCAAGATCACAGCACTGTCGCCAAAGGTGAGACGATATTGGTACAGGGTACCCGCCCCATCCATGCAGACGGTCACAAGGACGCGGCTGTCCGCATCCACGGCGGTATAGCGCCCAACGGCCGTACATTGCGCGGCGTAGCTTTGCGCGTCCTCGACCGTACCGCCCTCCGTCCAAGCGCCGTTTTCAAAATGGGACAGGGCCTCCACGGCGGCAAGCGCGGCGGCGGTGGCGGCGTTCAGCGGCGCCATGCCCGCATCTGCCTGCACGGCGCTGTCGCTGAGCAGATTATCCAGTACATGCAGGCGGAAGGGCGGGGCGCTGCACAGCGGGTCGGCGTCCGAAGCGCCGTACAGCGCCAGCTCCGCCAGCACCGTACCCGCCGCAAGGGCGTTGGGGTTCAGCTCGACCTTCAGCACGCCGTCCGCAGCGCTTTGAACGCTTAGGCCGCAGCTTGTGTCCTGTACGAACAGACCCCTGCGGGAGGCGAAGGTCACGATCGGCACAAGATCCGTCAGATCCACCGCCGCGCCCCGCGCCTTGACAGTGAGAAACAGGACGTTTCCCGTGTCCGCCTGCAGGAGCAGGGGCGGCTCTGTGAGACTATTTTGGTACAAGTCCACCGTCAGCGTATAGGTTTTTGTCATAGTGGCTCCTTTCTGTGGTTACTCGGTGACGGGTACAGCGTAGCATGACGGCCTGTGCGGGAATTCCGAGATTTTTGCCCGCCGCGCTTGCGAAAAGCGGGGAAGAGACGTATACTGAAATACGAGGTGAGAGTATGAACGCGGAACTGAAAAAGCGTGTCGAGGCGGCGCAGCGCATCGTCTTTTTGGGCGGTGCAGGCGTCTCCACGGAGAGCGGCATCCCCGATTTTCGCAGCGAGAACGGGATCTTCAAGGCGATACAGGAGTTTGGCGCTCCGCCTGAGACACTTTTGTCGCATGATTTCTTCATGGAGCACACCGAGACCTTCTTTAAGTACTATCGCAAGTACCTGCTGTATCCAAACGCCAAGCCCAACGCGGCGCACCGTGCGCTTGCAAGCTTGGAGGCGGCGGGCAAGCTCACGGCCATCATCACGCAGAACATCGACGGCCTGCACCAGATGGCGGGCAGCAAGCGGGTGCTGGAGCTGCACGGCAGCGTGCATCGAAACCACTGCGGGCGCTGCGGCAAGGCGTATCCGCTCTCTTATGTTCAAAATGGCGAAGGGATCCCGCGCTGCGACTGCGGGGGTGTCATCAAGCCCGATGTGGTGCTGTACGGCGAGGGCTTGGACGAGGACGTGCTTTTGGCGTCCGTGAAGGCGCTGCGTGCGGCGGATCTGCTGATCGTGGGCGGCACCTCGCTGGTGGTGTATCCCGCGGCGGGGCTGATCGACTACTATCGCGGCAGGGAGCTGGTGCTCATCAACCTTACTAAGACCTCCCGCGATCGGGAGGCGACGCTCTGCCTGCACGAGAAGCTGGGCGAGGCGCTGCAGTTGGACGAGTGAGCGGCGGGCATAGGCGCAGCTCCGCAAAAACGCCCCGTTCCCTTGACAAATCCGACGGACGCGTTTATACTGTGCCACGTCGGAGCGGGGCTTCGACAGAAAGTCAGGTTAATTAGAGTATGCAACTGTTGGTCATCACCATAGATAGCTGTGATGAGTTTTTGGACGCGCTGGCGGGGCTGAAGGCGCACGGCATGAATGGTATCGTGTTCGAGTCCACCAGCCTCAAGCACGCCCTGCTCAACAGCACCATCGACGCGGGGCCGATCTTCGGCTCGGTCAGCAAGATCGTCACGCACGATTTTGAGTCGAGCCACACGGCCTTCCTTCTGCTCAACGACGATCAGATCGAGCACGCCAAGCGCGTGGTGCGGCGCAATACGCATGGTTTAGGTAAGAAGGGCGTCATGTTCACGCTCCCCGTCAATTACTTTGAGGGAATAGAGGGCTAAGACAGTGACAACGCTTCTTGCTTTGGGTCTGGCCATGGCCGGCGGGCTCGCGCTTTCGCGCGTCATGAAACTGTTCAACCTGCCCAACGTAACGGGCTATCTGATCGCGGGACTTTTGATCGGGCCGTATGTGTTGGGACTTGTCACCGAGGCGAACGTACAGGCCACAAGCGCCGTCACCACGGTGGCGCTGGGCTTCATCGCCTTCTCCATCGGCGGCGAATTTAAGTTTGAGTACCTCAAAAAGTTAGGCGGCAAGATCCTTGTCATCACGGTGCTGCAAGCGGTGATGGCGGTGGTGCTGGTCATCGGCGCACTGCTGCTGATCCCGGGGGAGCATCGCGTGTCGCTTGCTTTGCTTTTGGGAGCGATCGCCGCAGCCACGGCGCCTGCCGCCACGCTGATGGTGGTGCGCCAATTCCGCGCCAAGGGTCCCGTGACGGACACCCTGCTGCCCGTTGTGGCTCTGGACGATGCGATAGGCCTAATGATCTTCTCGGTCTGCTTTGCACTGGCCAAGACCTTTGAAAGCGGCGCGGAGCTGACCTTTGCCGCCACTGTGTGGAGCCCCCTGCGCGAGATCGGCCTGTCCCTTGTGATAGGCGCCGCGTTGGGCGGATTGCTGGCGCTCATGTGCCGCTTCTTCCACTCCCGCGACAACCGCCTGTGCCTGATGATCGCGGCGGTGGTGCTGGGTGTGGCGCTCTCGGAGCTGCTCGACCTTTCCAGCCTGCTGGTGTGCATGATGCTTGGCGCGCTCTTTGCCAATCTGCGCAAGGATTCGCTGAACATTTTGGAAGGCAGCGAGCGGTGGACGCCGCCCCTGTTCATGCTTTTCTTCGTGCTTTCGGGCGCGGATCTGAACATCAGCGTCCTGCCCACGGTGGGCTTGGTGGGTCTATTGTACCTGCTGTGCCGTTCGATGGGCAAGTACTTCGGCGCAAGGCTCGGCGCCACGCTTGTGCATGCGGACACGCATGTGCGCAAGTATCTGGGCATCACGCTGCTGCCGCAGGCAGGCGTTGCCATCGGCATGGCGCAGCTGGTCTCGGCAAGCCCCGAGCTTGCCAATGTCGCGCCGCAGGTGGTAGCGGTGACGCTGGCCGCAACCTTGGTCTACGAGCTTGTAGGCCCCGTGCTGACCAAGATCTCGCTGGAGAAGGCGGGGGAGATCGATCGCGGCTCCGGCCGCGGGATCCCCTTGGTGGAGATGATCCGCAAGGCAAAGAGCAAGCATACGGCGCAAAAGCCGCAGGCATAATACCAATACGACAGGATCAAGAAAGGACGAACGATGAGCGAATGTACGCACGACTGCGAAACCTGCGGGGCAGCCTGCAGCAGCGAGCAGAAGCAAACGGATTTCATGGAGGCGCCGCATCCCCTTTCCTCCGTTAAAAAGGTCATAGGCGTCGTCAGCGGCAAGGGCGGCGTGGGCAAGTCGCTGGTGACCTCCCTCATGGCGGTCACGCTGCAGCGGCGCGGCTATCAGACCGCCATCTTGGACGCGGATGTGACGGGACCGTCCATTCCCCGCGCCTTTGGCATACACGAAAAGGCCTATGGCGATGAGAGCGGCATCCTGCCCGTGCGCAGCAAGACGGGTGTGGAGCTGATGTCCATCAACCTTCTTTTGGAGCATGACACGGATCCCGTGGTGTGGCGCGGCCCCATCCTTGCGGGTACGGTCAAGCAGTTTTGGTCGGACGTGATCTGGCGCGACGTGGACTTCATGTTTGTGGACATGCCGCCGGGAACGGGGGACGTGCCCCTGACCGTGTTCCAATCCCTGCCGCTGTGCGGCCTGATCGTGGTCGGCTCCCCGCAGGAGCTGGTGTCCATGATCGTGGAGAAGGCGGTCAACATGGCGCACATGATGCACCTGCCCGTGCTTGCGCTGGTGGAGAACATGGCGTACTATGTCTGCCCCGACTGCGGCAAGAGCCATCGCATCTTTGGCGACAGCAAGGCGGAGGAGCTGGCAAAGCGCTTTGACGTTCCCACCGTGGCAAGCATCCCCATCGATCCAAAGCTTGCTGCCGCCTGCGACGCGGGGCTGATCGAGCTGTTCGAGGGGAACTGGCTGGACGGCATAGCCGACCAACTGGAGAAGCTGTAATATGGAAGCGCGGACGGATAGCCACGAGCAGCGCGCCCGCGCCCTTTTCTTGGAGGGCTGCAACTGCGCGCAGGCGGTCGTCGTCGCCTACAAGGACGAGCTGGGCTTAAGCCGCAGCGAGGCGATGCGCATGGCGTCCGCGTTCGGCGGCGGCATGAGCAGGCTCCGCGAGGTCTGCGGCGCAATGAGCGGCCTTTGCTTGGTACTGGGGCTTTTGACGGGCTACGACGATCCCAAGGACAAGGACGGCAAGGCCATGGAGTATGCTCGCGTGCAGCAGCTGGCCAAGGCGTTCGAGGCGGAAAACGGCGCCATCGTCTGCCGCGAGCTGCTCAAGCTCCGCCAAAGGCGGGACGAGCCCGTCCCCGCCGAGCGCACGGAAAGCTACTATCATGATCGCGGCTGCGCCGACTATGTGGCGTGCGCTGCCCGCCTCATCGACGAGCTGCTTCGTGACGGCAGGTTCAAAGCGAACGCAGCGCCAAAGAGCAACGACTGAACGATCCCGGATAGGCAGCAGGCGGAGCCGAAAGCGGCTTCGCCTTTCCTTAAGTTCATGCCTTTTTTGCCCTGTCGACATAATTATGCTACAATATATCGCTATGATGTGGTCGTAAGGGCTTGCAATACCCTTGAAATTGTGGTATTGTAATGTTTCGATAATGGCGTAGTATGCCATACATAGAAGGAGTTAGACATGGTACAGGTAGAAAAACTGGAGGGCAACAAGGCTAAGCTGACCATCGAGATCGAGGCGCCGCTGTTTGCTAAGGCTTTGAACGACGCGTTCCACAAGACCGCGTCCCGCTATAACGTTCCCGGCTTCCGCAAGGGCAAGGTGCCCCGCCGCGTGATCGAGAACGCCTACGGCGAGTATGTGTTCTACGAGGATGCGTTCGATCTTTGCTGGGGCGACGCGTACGACCAAGCATTGGAGACGGAGGGTCTTACCGCCGTTGACAAGCCCGAGCTGGACATCGTGAAGATCAGCGAGGCGGAGGGCGTCACGTTCACCGCCGAGGTACAGCTCAAGCCCGAGGTCACTCTGGGTCAATACCTTCGTATAGAGGCCGTCCGCCCGACGTATACTGTCACGGACGCCGAGCTTGACGCCGCATTGGACGCCGAGCGCGAAAAGCAGGCTCGCTGGCTGGATGTAGATCGTCCCGTCGAGCAGGGCGACAAGATCCTTTTCGACTACAGCGGCAGCATCGACGGCGTGCAGTTTGACGGCGGCACCGCCGAGCAGCAGACGCTGTACATCGGCAGCAACACCTTCATCCCGGGCTTTGAAGAGCAGCTTGTGGGGATGCGGCAGGACGAGGAAAAGGACGTCACCGTGACCTTCCCCGCCGAGTATCACGCCGAGAATCTGGCAGGCAAGGAAGCAGTGTTCCACTGCAAGCTCCACGCCGTGCAGGTCAAGGAGCTGCCCAAAGTGGACGACGAGCTGATCGCCGACATTTCCGAGTTCGACACCATGGACGCATGGAAAGAAAACAAGCGTGCGGAGCTGACCAAGGAACATGAAGAGAACGCCAAGAATACCTTTGAGAACAGCGTCTTAAAGGCGGTCTGCGACAACGCGACCGTCGAGATCCCCGCCTGCATGATCGACAGGCAGGTGGACTACATACAGCGCGACCTTGGCTATCGTCTCTCACAGAGCGGCTTGGATCTGGAGACCTACTGCGCATACATGGGCACCGATAAGGAAAAGCTCATGGAGAGCTATCGTCCCGAGGCGGAAGCGCGGGTGAAGATGCAGCTTGTCATCGAGGCGATCACCGCCAAGGAGAAGATCGAAGCCACCGATGAGGAGATCGACGAGCAGATCAAGGCCTATGCCGAGAAGAACGAGCTGTCGGCCGAGGACTTTGCCGCACAGCTGAGCGCCGACGACCGCGAGTATCTGTTTGACCGCGCCACCGCCGACAAGACCCTTAAGGCGATCTTGGACAGCGCCGTTGCACTGCCGCCGAAGGCCGAGGAGGCACAGGCGGAATAACAGGACGGCTCTGACCTTTCCATAAAAAAACTGCGCCGTTTTGACAGCGGCCGCAGCGCCGACCGCGCAATATAAGAGCGCTTCGGGTCGGCGTATCCTGCGGGGCAGACTCCCGCATGCGAGCAAAGGAGGCAGCTATGAATTTGGTCCCCATGGTCGTGGAGCAATCCAGCCGCGGCGAACGCTCTTACGACATCTATTCCCGCCTGCTGAAGGATCGCATCGTCTTTTTGGGCGGCGAGGTCGATGATGACAGCGCGAACCTGATCGTGGCGCAGCTGCTGTTTTTGGAAGCGGAGGATCCCGACAAGGACGTCTACCTCTATATCAACAGCCCCGGCGGGTCGGTGACTGCGGGCATGGCGATCTACGACACCATCCAGTACCTCAAGTGCGATGTTTCCACCATCTGTGTGGGCATGGCGGCGTCCATGGGCGCGCTGCTTTTGGCGGCGGGTGCAAAGGGCAAGCGCAAGGCGCTGGAGAATGCCGAGGTGATGATCCATCAGCCCAGCGGCGGCGCAAAGGGGCAGGCGACGGACATCCGCATCCAAGCGGAGGCCATCATCAAGACCAAGCGCCGCATGAACGAGATCCTGTCCAAGCGCACGGGGCAGCCCTACGACAAGGTAGCGGAGGACACCGAGCGCGACAACTATATGGATGCCGAGCAGGCGTTGGCGTACGGCCTGATCGATGAGATCATTACGCCAAGGAGATAAGGCATGAGTGAGTATCGCGGAACCAAGGATCCTTACGACAAGATGCGATGCAGCTTTTGCGGCAAGCAGCGCAGTGAAGTCAAGAAGCTCATAGCAGGGCCGAACGTATTCATCTGCAACGAGTGCGTAGAGCTTTGCCACGAGATCGTCATGGAGGATCAGAAATTAGATCGTTTGCGCAATCCCGCAGCGGTGGAGGAGCCGACAGGCGACATCCCCAAGCCGCAGGAGATCGTGGACGCGCTGGATCAGTATGTCATCGGGCAGGACAGCGCCAAGCGCGCACTGGCCGTGTCCGTCTACAACCACTACAAGCGCATTCGCGCAGGCGTGAAGCCTGACGACGATGTGGAGCTGCAAAAGAGCAACATCGTCATGCTGGGGCCTACGGGCTGCGGCAAGACCATGCTGGCGCAGACGCTGGCGAAGATCCTCGACGTGCCCTTTGCCGTTGCGGACGCCACCACGCTGACCGAGGCGGGCTATGTGGGCGATGATGTGGAAAACATCCTCCTAAAGCTCATCCAAGCCGCCGACTTTGACGTCACGCGTGCGCAGACGGGCATCGTGTACATCGACGAGATCGACAAGATCGCCAGAAAGAGCGAGAACATGTCCATCACCCGCGATGTGTCGGGCGAGGGCGTGCAGCAGGCGCTGCTGAAGATCTTAGAGGGCACGGTCGCCAACGTTCCGCCGCAGGGCGGGCGCAAGCATCCACAGCAGGAGTGCATCCAGATCGACACGACGAACATCCTGTTCATCGTGGGCGGCGCGTTCACAGGCATCGAAAAGATCATCGAGCAGCGCACCGGCAAGAAGCAGATGGGCTTTGGCGCGGAGGTCAAGACCCGCGAGGAAAAGGACATCGGCGCCATCCTCAAGGAGATCCTGCCGGAGGATCTTTTGAAGTACGGCCTCATCCCCGAGTTTGTGGGACGTGTGCCCGTCATCGTCACGCTGGAGAATCTGGACGAGGACGCGCTGGTCAGCATCCTAACAAAGCCCAAGAACGCGTTGGCGAGGCAGTATCAGTACCTGTTCGAGATGGACGGCGTACAGCTCAGCTTCGACGAGGACGCGCTTAGGGAGGTCGCCAAGAAGGCCATCGAACGCAAGACAGGGGCACGCGGCCTGAGAGCCATCATGGAGGATGTGATGCTCAACATCATGTTCGACATCCCCTCGCAAAAGGACGTCAAGAGCTGCCGCATCACGGCGGACACCATCAAAAAGCTCGTCCCGCCCAAGCTGGTGCGCGAGGGCGACACGGCAACGCTGGTGCTGCCCGAGGGCGAAGCCCCCACGCCCGCACCCGCGCCAAAGAAGCGCAAGGCCAAGGCGGAATAAAAGCATAGAAAAAAGCGGCGGGGGCGACCCCGCCGTTTTGATGCGCCTAAAAAGCAAGCGCTGTCATACGGTCTACCCCTGATCGATCAGCCCGCTCAGGCGCTCCCGCTCCAAGAGCTGTATGCTGCGCCGTTCGACACGCAGCAGTCCCTCCTGCTGCATGCGCATCAGCTCACGGGACAGCGCGCTTCGATTGACGCACAGCAGCGCCGCAAGCTCCTCCCGCGTGTAGGGCAGAGTCAGGCAGGTCTTCCCCGTTCGCCTGCTTTCATCCAATAGATACAGCGCGATCCGCTCCCTAAGCCCCTTGAGGCGCAGGTAGCCGATTCGACGGCTCTGCGACCAAAACTTCTCCGCAATCTCGCCAAGCAGGTTCATCCTAAGGCGCGTATGGCAGGCGCAGGCGTTGCCGCAGGCGCCCATCACCTTGTCAAAGGGCAGGTACAGCACCGTTGTCTCGCGGCGCGCCGTGATGCGCACGGGACTGTTCTCCCCGTCCGACGCCATCAGCACATCGCCGAACAGCTCCCCCGCCGTAAAGATCGCCTCCTGCGTCTCGCGTCCGTCGTACCATACGCGCTTGGCTTCGGCCTCGCCCGCAAGCAGGATCCCCGCTGCCCGCACGGGATCCCCCTGCCGCAGCAGCACCGCCCCCGCTTCATAGCGTCTTGCCCCGCAGCCAAAGCAGCGCAGAAGCTGCTTTAGCTCCTCCTCCTCTATGCCGCAGAACAGCTTGGTTCCGCACAGCAACGAAATATATTCTTCCATATCCACCTTCTTGTTGCCATGGCAACGGTATTTCTTCTCTCAGCATACTATACTGTTCACGAAAACACAAGGAGGAAGATACAGTTTATGAAGATGACTACAAAACAAAAGATCCTGTGGATCACCGAGACGGCGGTGCTGATCGCGCTGCTGGTGGTGCTGCAGACGGTGACGGCTTCCGCGGGGCAGCTCGTAACGGGCTCCTGCGTGAATCTGGTGTTGGCGGTGGCCGTACTGGTCGGCGGCGTATGGTGCGGCGTGACCGTGGCGGTACTCTCGCCCTTCTTCGCCTTCTTAGTGGGCGTAGGTCCCGCGCTGTTCGTACTGGTGCCCTTCATTGCGGTGGGCAACGTGGTGTACACGCTGATCCTGCACTTCATCGCGGGCAAGTCCGCAGGCGAGTACAAGTCCCTGCTCCGCTCCATCGTCGGCCTGATCGTAGCGGCGTTTGCCAAGATGGGCACGCTGTGGCTGTTGATCGTGGTGCTGATGCTGCCCCTGCTGGGTCTGCCCGACGCCAAGGTCAGCGCAATGAGCGCAATGTTCACTTGGCCGCAGCTGTTTACGGCGCTGCTGGGCGGTGCGGTGGCGCTTGCCATCGTTCCCCTGCTCAAAAAGGCGCTCCACGCCCGCAACTGACAGGCTCTATCCCTGCTTTGCCGCCCTTCGGGGCGGTTTTCTTTTGGCAAGAGCGATCCTTAGAGCCTTTTTTAGGCGCTCTCATTTTCCCCGAAGCGCCCTTGACGCTTTGACCAAACTACTATATACTATAGTTGCTTCAAATATTTGAATGGGATGGTGAGAGCCGTGGAAAAGGAACTGCTGGAACTGATCGAATCGCTGCGCCTGAGCTTCTGCCGCAAGATCTTCACGGCGGTGCGTGAGCGCGAGGGCAGTCTCAGCGCCATGGAGGTGTTTTCCTTAGAGGTCATCCGCGCCTTGGGCAAGCCGACCATCAGCGGATTCGCCCGCTTTACGGGTATTTCCCGCTCCAATGCCAGCTACAAGGTGCAGTCCCTCATGAAGAAGGGCTACCTGGAGCGGCAGGCGAACGAGGAGGACAGGCGCGAGTTCTGCTTAGAGCTTACGCCCAAGTTTTACGCGTATAATGATCTGTACGAGCAGGGCACACGAGAGGCGGTGCATCTTGTGGCGGCCATGCTTACGGACACAGACAACCCCGCTCTTCTCAAGGAGCTGCGGCGGCTCAACGCGGCGTCGCGGGAAGGCTTGGCGCAGGAGATGGGCAGGGAGGAGCAGCCGTAGCGTACATTTACGGGTTCGGCTTATCCAAGTTTCGGGGGGAGAAACAACGGAGGAACGGGTTATATGACAGGTGCATTCAATTTCTGGGACTTTAGCGTTTGGTCGTTCGTGATCGCCTTGAGCGTGCTGTTCGGGGCGCTGATGCTGGCCAACATGCTGCGCAGGCTCATCAAGCCGCTGCGGCGCTCTCTCATCCCCGCCGCAGTCATCGCAGGCTTTTTGGTGCTTGCGGCAGACGGGATCTTCACCGCGATCGTGGGGCATTCCATGTTCGAGGAGAGCGTGCTGGAGGCGCTGACCTACCACGGCTTGGGGCTTGGCATCGTGGCGATGTCCTTCCGCTCGGCGGACAAGGAAAAGGGACGGGAGCGGCGGCGCGACGTGTTCAATTCGGGGCTTATCACGGTGTCGGGCTATCTGACGCAGGGCATAGTGGGTCTTGCCATCTCGATAGCGCTGTTCTACCTGATCGGCAGCTGGGCGTCCGCAGGCATGCTGCTGCCGATGGGCTTTGGCCAAGGGCCGGGGCAGGCGTTCAACTGGGGCAACATCTACCAAAGCGCCACGGACTATCCCGCGTTTGCAAACGGCGCCAGCTTCGGCTTGGCGGTGGCGGCGCTGGGCTTTGTGGCTTCGAGCATCGGCGGCGTCATCTACCTGAACGCCGCAAGGCGCAAGGGGCGGCTCAAGTACATGGAGAACGCCGACGAGAGCGAGGATCTGAGCGCCGAGATGGTCACCAAGAAGGGCGAGATCCCCTTGGCGGAATCCTTGGATAAGCTGACCGTGCAGTTCGGGCTGGTGTTCGTCTCCTACGGCATCGCGTTTGCGCTGATGTGGGCGATCTCGCTGGGCTTGGACGCGCTGGGCGGCTTCTTTGCGGGCACGGTCAAGCCGCTGCTGTGGGGCTTCAACTTCCTGACGGGCATGATGGTCGCCTATATCATCAAGGCTTCCATGCGCGGCCTTAAAAAGCGCGGCATCGTGCATCGCGAGTATACCAACAACTTCCTGCTCAACCGCATCAGCGGCGTGATGTTCGACCTGATGGTGGTCGCGTCCATTGCGGCGATCAGTCTGGCGGCCTTCGAGCACATCGAGTTCATCCTGCCGCTTATCCTCATCTGCGCGGCGGGTGCATTTGTGACCTACTTCTTCGTCCGTTTCGTCAGCCGCAAGCTGTTCCCCGACTATGCGGACGAGGAATTTTTGGCCATGTACGGCATGCTGACGGGCACGACCAGCACGGGCTTGATCCTGCTGCGCGAGGCCGATCCGCTGTACCGCACGCCTGCGTCCAACAACGTTATCTTTCAAGCGCTTTGGGCGATCGTGTTCGGCTTCCCGATGCTGCTTTTGATGGGCGTGGTCGCCACAAGCATGAGCTGGACTTGGCTGACCCTGCTGCTGATGGTGCTGATGCTCGGGCTGATGCTCCTGCTGCTGTTCCGCAAGCAGATCTTTCATCGCAAGGACAGGGCAGACGCCGCCGAAGAGACAAAGTAACGCGAACGCCCAACGACCACAGCGTCACACAAATAAAAAGAAAGCGGCGGGGGAGACCCCGCCGTTTTGCATACACGATCGGCTCGTGAAAATAGCATAGTAAATACTTTGCTAATTGGAATAGCAATAAAAATAGATTGCTAAATTAGGTATTGCTTAAGGAGAAGCGCAGCAAGCAGAGCAACGGCAGTGCTTGTTAAGGTGCCTATGAGATACTTTTCGGCAAAGTCCTTATCCTCGAAAGCTTGAAAAAAGCGGCGGGGGAGACCCCGCCGTTTCAGTTCGCCAAAAAGGTAAGCTGCGTTTTTGTTGGCTGCCTTGTTTGTCAGCCGAGTGCGCCGATTAGCGCATAGAGGAGGCCGACCACCACGCTTGCGCCCACGCCGTAGACCAGCACGGGACCCGCTATGGTGAACAGCTTAGCACCCACACCCAGTACCAGCCCCTCCGAGCGATACTCGATGGCGGGGGCGGCAATGGAGTTTGCAAAGCCCGTGATGGGTACAACGGTGCCCGCGCCCGCATAGGAGGCGATGCGGTCAAACACCCCGATGGCGGTCAGCAGCGCGGTCAAAAAGACCAGCACGACAGAGGTGAAGCTCCCCGCGCCCTTTGCATCCAGCTTGAGCACGAGGACGCCAAACTCGCTGACGCCCTGTCCCAGTGCGCAGATGAGTCCGCCCACCCAGAAGGCGCGAAAGCAGCTGAGCAGCACCTTGGAGCGCGGTGCGCGTTCGTTGACGATGCGTTGGTATCGTTCGGCGTCAAAGGCACTCATAGGCGTCCCTCCTGTCCCGGGGGCGGGGGCGCGGCGGCAAAGTCTGTACGCGGATGGCTCTGCGCGTACAGCTCATCGATGCGGCTGTCGGTCAGCAGCTTTTTTGCAAGCTCGCTCTTGTCGTTGGGGTGGGTCAACAGGGGGGCGTCCTTGGCGGCGCTCATGCGCGCACCCCCTTTGGCGTGGGCGGCCGTTGACGGATCTCGCGATCCGCAGGCAGGTCGAGGCCGCCGCAGCCGTGCAGCGCCTGCGGATACAGCTTCATTCGTTGGGGCATGGTGTCTCCTTTCACAAACGTAACACTTTCGCTTTTGGGTTCGTTGCCGCTTAGTATGAGCGGGACGAGCAAGGCCAGTGCAAGCGTCAGCAGTACCAAACCAAAGATCAAAAAACCATAGGTCGTGCGCATAAGCTCGCCTCCTTGTGTGATTGCGCGCTTAGTATGTCCCCAAAAGGAAAATTACAAGCAATTTAGGACTTTTTTTCTTGAAAATTGCTTGACAAGACGGCCGCGGTTTGGTATTATAATCGCTGTGTCATCAGGCGAAGTGCGCCACAGCCCCGGTTGCCCCCGCCGATATGTCTCAAGAGTATTCTAATAATTTTTGGAGGAATCGCCATGAAAACCTATATGGCAAAGGGCGAAACCGTCGAGCGTAGCTGGTATGTCGTGGACGCGACCGACATGGTGCTGGGCCGTCTGTCCAGCCAAGTAGCCGCTATACTCCGTGGTAAGCATAAGCCGATCTTCACCCCCCATGTGGATTGCGGTGATCATGTCATCATCGTCAACGCCGCTAAGGTTCGTCTTACGGGCAAGAAGCTCGAAGACAAGAAGTACATCCATCACACCGGTTTTCCCGGCGGCATCCGCGAGGTCAACTATCGCACGCTGCTGGCGCAGAAGCCGGAGTTCGCGGTGTACGAGTCCATCCGCCGCATGATGCCGAAGGGACCGCTGGGCGACAAAATGCTCACCAAGCTCCGCATCTATGCAGGTCCCGAGCATGAGCAGCAGGCGCAGCAGCCCAAGCCCCTCGTGCTGAAGTAAGGAAGGAGGAACGAACATGGCAACAAAAACCGCTTATTTGGGTACCGGCAGACGCAAGTCGTCTGTTGCCCGCGTCCGTTTGCTCCAGGGCAGCGGCAAGATCACCGTCAACAAGCGTGAGCTGGACGACTATTTCGGCCTTGAGACCCTCAAGATGCTGGTTCGCTCTCCCTTGGTGCTGACCAACACCGAGTCCAAGTTCGACGTGTCCGTCAACGTATACGGCGGCGGCACCACGGGTCAGGCAGGCGCCATCCGTCACGGCATCGCGCGCGCACTGCTGACCGTCGACCCCGAACTGCGTTCCACGCTCAAGAAGGCGGGCTATCTGACCCGCGATCCGCGCATGAAGGAGCGCAAGAAGTACGGTCTGCACGCAGCCCGCAGAGCGCCCCAGTTCAGCAAGCGTTAATCGCTCAACAACAACACAGCATTCCTGCCTCGGGATCCATTGGATCCCGAGGTTTTATTTAGCAGCAAAAGGAGCCGCGCCCCGAAGGGAACGGCTCCTTTTAGTTGGATATGCTTGACTTGCCCTATGCCTTACAGCAGCTCGGCAAGGCGGGTGCGGATGGCCTGAAGGAAGGTCAGGGAGTTGACGGCCTCGACCTTGCCCTTCTCCCAAAGACCCGTCAGATCCTTGGTCATCACGCCGCTCTCCAGCGTGTCGATGGTCGCCTTCTCCAGCTTCTCGCCGTAGGCCACAAGCTCCGGCAGGCCGTCCTTTTCGCCGCGCTTTTTGAGGGCGCCGCTCCATGCAAAGATGGTCGCAACGGGGTTTGTGGAGGTCTCCTCGCCCTTTAAGTACTTGTAGTAGTGGCGCGTGACCGTGCCGTGGGCGGCTTCGTACTCGTAGTTGCCGTCGGGCGACACCAAGACGCTGGTCATCATCGCCAGGGAACCAAAGGCGGTGGAGACCATGTCGCTCATCACATCGCCGTCATAGTTCTTGCACGCCCAGATGTACCCGCCCTCGCTGCGGATGACGCGAGCTACGGCGTCGTCGATGAGGGTGTAGAAGTAGGTCAGACCTTCCTTTTCGAAGGCGACCTTATAGTCGGCCTCAAAGACCTCCTCAAAGATGTCGTGGAAGCGGCGGTCATAGATCTTGCTGATGGTGTCCTTGGTTGCAAACCACAGATCCTGCTTGGTGGCAAGCGCATACTTGAAGCAGGAGTGCGCAAAGGAGCGAATGGAGGTATCCTTGTTGTGCATGGCCTGCAGAACGCCGCCGCACTCGAAGGAATAGACCTGCTCCTGCATCTTTGTGCCGTCCTCACCCGTGAAGCTGAGGGTCGCCACGCCCTTGCCGGGCACCAGCATCTCCACATCGCGGTACACATCGCCGTAGGCGTGACGTGCAATGGTGATGGGCTTCTTCCAGTTCTTCACGACGGGGCTTACGCCGTCGATTAGGATGGGAGCGCGGAACACGGTGCCGTCCAAGATGGCGCGCAGGGTGCCGTTGGGGCTCTTGTACATGCGCTTGAGGTTGTACTCCGTCATGCGCTTGGCGTTGGGGGTGATGGTGGCGCACTTGACGCCCACGCCCAGACGCTTGATGGCGTTTGCGGCGTCCACGGTAATCTGATCGTCGGTCGCGTCACGAACGGGAAGCCCCAGATCGTAGTACTCGGTCTTCAGATCGACAAAGGGCAGGATCAGCTCATCCTTGATCATCTTCCAAAGGATGCGGGTCATTTCGTCGCCGTCAATCTCGACCAACGGCGTAGTCATGGCGATCTTCTTCATTAGTTTTGCATCTCCCTTGCGTAATAGTTGATGAGGCAGCCGTCGAGCAGGATCTGCCGCTCCTCGGGCGCGAGATTCTTCAGTTCGAGCGTGAGCTTTTGTTCACTGCCGTCGGCGGCAAGCGCAACGGCCTCCACGCTCTCGGCGCCGTCGGCCATGGCCTTGCGGAGACCCTTGACCAGGATGCGGTCGCCTGTTTCGTAGGGGAAGTCCGTGCCCTGCGCGATGGTGAAGGGGATGACGCCCCAGTTGATGCAGTTGCTGCGATAGCGCTTGGTGCAGTACTCATAGCAGATGTTGGCGCCGCCGCCCAGCACCTTTTGGCAGGAAGCAGCCTGCTCACGGGCGGAGCCGTCGCCGGGACGCTTTGCAAAGATGCAGGAGACGATCTGCGTGTTTGCGGCGCTTGCGCCGTGCTTACTGAGGAAGGCGACGGTCTGCGGATCCATCTTGCCATCCTTGCGCAGCTGCTCCTCCTTTTGCACCGCCTTGCTGTCCTGCACATAGCTTGGGACGCGGCGGGAAAGCGTGAACTCCGCCAGCCGCAGCGGGTTGGAGCGGTAGCTGGAGGTCTCGCCGGAGGGGATCAGCTCATCGGTGGTGGTCACTTCGTCGCGAATGACGGCGCTGAGGCGCAGCAGCATGTTGTCGCTCAAGGCGTCCATCTGCGGCCAGTCGGTGATGTTGGGGCCAAAGCGCAGCGCCGTGTCCTTTTCGGGATGGCCAAAGCCGTTGTACACGCGGCGCTCATAGCAGCTTGCATCGTAGGCGTAAGGAGAAGGCTCCACGCTGTAGTCGATGTCGCTTGCAGCGGTGATGATGCCGCCGTTCAACGCGGTGGCGGCAATGGAGCGAGCGTCCATCAGCGCCACAAAGGAGACCTGATGATCCTTGGGCTTGCTGCCTTCACGGTTGGGGAAGTTCCTGGTGGTGTGACGCAGTGACAGCGCGTTGTTGGCGGGCACGTCGCCTGCACCGAAGCAGGGGCCGCAGAAGGCGGGCTTTACGATGGCGCCTGCGTCCATGAGGGTCGCGGAGGTGCCGTTCTTGGCAAGCGCCAAGCCAACGGGCTGACTGCCGGGGTAGACCGAAAGGGAGAAGTAGCCATCGCCTGTGGAGCCGCCGCCAAGGATGGCCGCAGCCTCGCGCAGGTTGTCATACAGACCGCCGGAGCAGCCCGCGATCACGCCCTGATCGGCCAAGACGCCCTTGTCCGTCAGCTTGTCGCAAAGCTTGGGCTCACACTGCGGGTAACGCTTCTTGGCGTCCTCCTCGACCTTGCGAAGCAGCTCGGCGGCGTTCTGTTGGAACTCGTGGATGGTGCAGGCGTTGGAGGGATGGAAGGGCAGCGCGATCATACACTCGATCTTGTCAAGGTCGATGCGCACCATCGAATCGTAGTAGGCCACGGGCTCGGGAGCGAGCTTCTCGTAGGCCAGCGGCCGCTTATGCCGCTTGTAGTAGGCTTCGATCTCCTCGTCCGTCTCCCAGATGGAAGACAGGCAGGCGGTCTCGGTGGTCATCACGTCGATGCCGCAGCGGTAGTCCACAGGCAGCGCCTTGACGCCGGGGCCGACAAACTCTAAAACTTTGTTCTTGACGAAACCGTCGGGGAAGAGTTCCTTGACCAGAGCCAGCGCTACATCGTGCGGGCCCACGCCGTGACGGGGCTTGCCCTCCAAATAGCAGAGCACCACCTCGGGTTCGTCCACATCGTAGGTGTTTTTCAGAAGCTGCTTGACCAGCTCGCCGCCGCCTTCGCCGATGCCCATGGTGCCAAGGGCGCCGTAACGGGTGTGGCTGTCGCTGCCAAGGATCATGCCGCCGCAGGTCGCCAGTGCTTCGCGGGCATACATGTGGATAACGGACAGGTTGGCGGGCACATACACGCCGCCGTACTTGTGCGCGGCGGAAAGGCCGAACACATGGTCGTCCTCGTTGATGGTGCCGCCTACGGCGCAGAGGCTGTTGTGGCAGTTGGTCATGGCATAGGGAAGCGGGAACTCCGTCATGCCGCTGGCGCGGGCAGTCTGGACGATCCCTACGTAGGTGATATCGTGGGAGATCAGCGCGTCAAAACGCAGATGAAAGCGCCCTTCCTCGGGCTTCACGTCGTGTGCGCGCAGGATCTTGTAGGTCAGCGTCCCCTCACGCGCCTGCTTGGGCGCGGGCAGACCTTCTCCCACTTCAACGGGTTTGCCGTTGACAAGATATACACCGTGTGCGATCCGTTCCATTTGAAACTCCTTTCCAAAGTCAGGTAATCCAAGAGCATTATAGCATATCGCCGTAAAAAGTCATTAGCTGCGAAAAGTATATTTTTATGCCGTTCCGCCTTGTGTTTTTCTATAGAAAGCAAGGGGTCGCTCCGCTTTCAAACGAGTTTTATTTTGCGTGTTGAACGACGTTCTGCTATACTCAATAAAAAAGGAAGGGAGCGCGTGAAATGCTCAAGGCGTTGGAAGGAAAGAAGCTGCTTCTCTTCGATGTGGGTTGGACACTGCTTCGACCCGCTTCGGGGGATTGGATGCTCACCGAGCGCTTTTTCAAGCTGACGGGGCTTACGGACAGTCGGGCGCTCGACCCGCAGCGCCTTATGGCGGCGCAGGCGCAGGCCATGGACTACTTGGGCGCAAGGCACCGGATCGCCACGGAGGCGGAGGAGTATGCGCAGTTTTGCGTCTATTATCGGCTGCTGACGGAGGGACTAAGGCTGCGCTTGGACGAGACCGCCGTTAATGAGCTGGCGTGGGATCGTACCTATAATATGGACAACTACCGCGTGTTCCCCGACGCCAAGCGCGTCCTTACGGCGCTGCGGCAAAAGTTTCGCCTTGGCGTCATCTCGGACACTTGGCCGTCCATCACAAGGCAGCTGACGGCGGTGGGGCTTATCGACCTGTTCGACGGCTTCGTGTACAGCTACGAATCGGGACGCTTCAAGCCCGACCCCATCCTGTATCAAACGGCACTGGAGCGCCTGCACACAGCCGCCGAGGAGGCGGTCTTTCTTGACGACAGCGTACAGAATTTGGACGGCGCGGCGCGCCTCGGCATCACGCCCATCCTCGTTTGCGGCAAGCCAAACAGCGAAAGCTCGCCGCTCTATCCCGCCATTTCGACCCTGTCGGAGCTGCTTTAGTCCGCCTGCCCCCTACATACAAAACGGAGGAGCGCTTAGAAGCCGACTCCTCCGATCTACATCCGATATATCCCACCCGCACCTCTGCGGCGGCGCTCCCGATCTAGGAAAACAGAAAGCGGAACGCCTCGGGAAAGTACTTAGCCCAAGCGGACTCGTGATGCGGCAGGCGGGTGTCGATGAGCGCGGCGGAGCAAACGCCTTTTTTACGAAGCAGCAGATCCGCGGCAAGGGCATACTCGGTAAAACCGGCTTCAAAGCCCGCGCCTCCCGCATAGAAGAAAAAGCGGGAATCCGTCAGTTTCTCCACAGCACAGCTTGACAGCGCCTTTGTAAGCGCTCGTTTTCCAAACAGCCCGAAGGCGGGGGAAAAGCTCAGGCAGCGGCCGTACACGTCGGGACGGCTGAGCGCCATGTAGGCGGAGAGGAGCCCTCCCATGGAGGAACCGCCAATGCCCGTGTGCGCCTTGTCGGAAAGGGCAGCGTACCTGCTGTCGATCAGGGGCTTGAGCTGCTCCGTAACAAAGCGCGCATACAGCTCGCCCGTGGCTTCGATCTCATTTCCCGCCTCATCCAACAGCCGTTCGCAGCTTTTCAGCCGCTGACCCGGGGGACAAAGCTCACCCATGCGCTCCAAGGAGTTGTCCACGCCCACAAGGATGGCGCTAAGGCCCTCCGCGTCCAAGGCCTGCATGGAGCGATCCATGTACCAGCAGCCGTACAGCCCGTCGATCCCGTCAAAGAGGTTTTGCCCGTCGTGCAGGTACAGCACGGGAAAGCGGCGCTGCCCGTCATAGCTTGGCGGCAGCCACACGCGTATGGTGCGGCGGCGCTCGTCGGGATAGCTGTGCATCGGTAGATCGATCAGCTCGACCCGTCCAAAGCGGAGCAAGTCGTTTTTTTCATAGTCCCGAACCTGCATGGCGCCCTCCAAAATTTACAGCGTTTCCAAATAGCGAACGGTCTTATCAAGGTGCATCCCTTGGGAGGCCTTCACCAAGATGACGTCCCCGTCCCTTAGCAGGGCGGGCAGCGCCCTGTGGAGCGCGTCCCTGTCACAAAAGCCCTCCGCGCCCTCGTAGACCAAGGCGCTCGCGGCAAGCGCTCCCACGCAGAGCAGCCGTTCAATGCCCAGCTGCTTTGCAAGCTCGCCCACCTGACGGTGAAAGCGCGGCGCCTCGGCGCCCAGCTCCAGCATATCGCCAAAGATGCAGACCCGCCGTCCCTCGGCGCGGCTCAAAAGCCGAAGCGCGGCCTCCATGGAGGTGGGGTTGGCGTTGTAGGCGCCGTCGATCAAGGTAAAGCGCTTGGTGGAATGCACCGTCATGCGGCCTGCAGGCGGCACAAAGGCGGCCACGCCCCGTATCAGCTCCTCGTCGGTCAGGCCAAGCGTAAGCCCCACGGCAATGGCGGCAAGCGCGTTATAGACCATGTACTCGCCTGCGGCGGGAACGCGCACCCGAAAGCTGCGAGTCCCATAGTGCGCGGTGAAGGAGACCCCATAGATGCCCTCCTGCCGCAGCTCGTCGGCATAGAGATCGTTGGTGGGGGCAAGGCCAAAGGTAAAGGTGTCGGGCAGGGTCGCTAATAGATCGTCGTCGCCGTTCACAAGGACGGGAGCGCCCTTGCGGCGGTGTGCCAGCAGCTCGGTCTTGCCGCGCAGGATGCCCCTGCGGTCGCCAAAAAATTCAATGTGCGCTGTGCCGATGCAGGTGATGAGGCAGACGGTCGGCTCCACCATCGCAGAGAGGCGGTCGATCTCGCCAAAGTGGTTGGTGCCCATCTCGATCACGGCGGCCTGCTGCTTTGGATCCAGCTCGAACAGCACCTGCGGCACGCCCGTTTGGTTGTTGAGATTGCCCTTTGTGGCAAGTACCGTATAGCGCTGCGCAAGGACGGCGCGCACCAGCTCCTTGGTGGTGGTCTTGCCCACGCTGCCCGTCAGCCCCACCACGGGAATGTCAAACTTATTGCGATAGGCATGGGCAAGCGCCTGCAGCGCCCTTACGCAGTCGTCCACAAGGAGGGAGGGATAGTCCGTCTCCCGTTCACTCAGAGTCAGCACAGCGCCGCGGCTAAAGGCGTCGGGAATGAATTGGTGTCCGTCAAAGCGATCCCCGTGCACGGGGACATAGAGCGCGCCCTCGGTCACAAGGCGGCTGTCGATGACCACGTTCGTGACGGCCTGCGCCTTGCAGGCGTCCATATGGCAGGGCTGTCCGCCTGTGACGGCGGCCACTTCATCGATGGAAAGGGGGATCATTGGTATTTCTCCATGGACAGACGGATGATGCGTTCGCACAGCTCGGCAAAGGGAATGCCGTCGGCGGCGGCCTCCTGCGGCAGCAGCGACAGGGGGGTCATGCCCGGCAGGGTGTTCAGCTCCAGACAGTACAGCTTATTCTCCGCGTCCAGCATGAAATCGGCACGGCCGTACACGCTTAGTCCCAACACGGCAAAGGCCTTTTCGGCGCAGCGCTGCATGGCGGCGGTGGTCGTTTCATCCAAGGGGGCAGGGGTGATCTCCCGCGTCATGCCCGCCTGATACTTGCAGGCGTAATCGTAAAACTCGTCCGAGGGGATCAGCTCGATCAGGGGCAGCGCCTTGCCGTCCAAGACGCCGCAGGACAGCTCGCGTCCCACGATGCAGCGCTCCACCAGCACGTCGTCCTCCATGGAGAAGGCCAGCTGCAGCGCCGCGTCCAGCGCGGCCTCGTTCCGCACGATGGTCACGCCGATCGAGGAGCCGTTGCTGCAGGGCTTGATGACGCAGGGGAAGCCCAGATCCATCGCGGTCTCGCGTGCGTCTGGGTCGCCCTTTTGCAGCAGAATGTAATCGGGGGTCGGCACGCCGTTTGCAAGGAAGGCCTGCTTGGCGATCCACTTGTTCATGGCAAGGCGGCAGGCCTTGCCGTCGCTGCCCGTAAAGCGTATGCCGTGCGCCTCAAAGAAGGTCTGCATGGTCCCGTTTTCACCCACGTCCCCGTGCAGTCCCATAAAGACCAGATCCGCGTACTTGCACAGCGCAGGCACGTTCTCACCCAGATACTCGTTGTAGCCGCCCTTTCTCCCCGCACGGATCTCGGCAAGGGAGGGCGCGGACTTAGAGATGATGTAGGGCGCCACGGGGGCGGCATTATCAAAAAGCTCCCCAAAGGAGCAGTTCAGCTCGGGCAAGCCCAAAAAGGGATCGACCAAGATGGCCTTGTGCCCGTTTTTTAGCAGCGTGTTGCAGATGATGGAGCCGCTGGACAGCGACACGTCCCGTTCGGGCGACAGACCGCCCGCCAATACCACTATGTTCATGGATACACCTTTCCGTGATCGGAGCGCAGGAAAGCAACTTTTTTATCCGTTCCCCGCTCCAAGATGGCGCAGCAAATACCGCTTCGCCTAAGAATGCTTTTAGGAGTATATCATATTTTATGTTTCGAGGCAACGGATATTTCCTCCCGCGAAAAATGTCGGGGAAGGCAGCGTAAAGGAGCCGTTTTTTGCATACGCTTTCCCATGAAAACTGTTAAACAAACGGCTGCTGCCCTGCTTCTTTGCCTGCTGCTCCTTTTTGCAAGCTGCCTTCCAAGGGACGTGTATCTTGCCTATCTGGGGCGCGGCGCCGCACGGTCGGTCTATCACAGCGAGACGAACTATGCGGACTTCACCCTGTCCGACACGGACGCGAACGCCCTTTTGCGCGAGGGCGAGGCGCTCAACAGGGAGCTGATGACCCTCTCCGCGGCGGAGCGCTTAGACACCGCTCATTTGGAGGCGCTGTATGCCCGCTGCGCAGCTCTCAGCAGCGCAAGGGAAACGCTGTCAAGCGACGTCTCCTTAGCGTATCTGTGGCACTGCATGGACACGGGGGACAAACAGGCGGCAGCCCGCTACGAAGCCTTGGCGGAGCAGCTTTCGGCGTTGGAGCTTTCCCTCACCAAGGCGACAGCGGCGCTTGCGGCCCTGCCCGCCTTAGCCGATCACTTCAGCTTAGCGGAGCGGGAAGCGCTTGCCCTTGCACAAAAAATGAGCAGCGAGAGCGTCCTGCCGCTCAAGGCGCGGGAGCGTACGCTGATAGGCGAGTACGAGGCGCTGTGGAGCAGCCTGCACGTTTCGGACGGCGGGCGCGACTGGAGCTACAGCGAGCTTATGGCGGACGAGAGCCTGCCTCCCGCCGAATGGTATGCCCTGCGGGAACGGTATTTGACGGCTTACGGGGCGGCAGCGGCACAGATCTATATCGAGCTGGTGAGCTTGCGCAACGAGATGGCGGAGGCGTTGGGCTTTTCCGACTACATCTCCCTGCGCTACGCCGCTTACGGACGGGACTACACCCCCGCCGAGGCGAACATAATGGCGGCAAGCGTGCAGGAGAGCTTTGTGCCGCTGTACAAGAGCCTTATCGAGCGCTACGGTGCGGAGGGCTGGTACCTGTCCTTGGCAAGCTTTGACGAGGGTAAGACCACGGAGGCGGTGGGCGAGGCCATCAAGGAGCGCTTCCCTGCGCTTGACGAGGTCTATGCCTATCTGCGCGCCCATTCCCTGATCGACAGCACCGTGCTTAGTGCAAAGGCGGCAGGCAGCTTTACCACCTATTTTTCCACGTATGGCGCTCCCTTTCTGTTCACGCAGTGGGACGGCAGCTTCACCGCTGCAGCCGCGTTCACGCACGAGCTGGGACACTGCGCAAGTTACTATCTGGGCGGCACACGGGAGAGCGGCTTGGATCTGTGCGAGCTGGACTCGCAGGGGATGGAGCTGCTGCTCCTTTCGCAGTACGAAGGGATCTACGGCAGATTCAGCGCGGCGGCACGGGTCGAAACGCTGCAAAACGCCGTCTATGCGGTGCTGGCAGGCTGCATGGAGGACGCCTTTCAGCGCAAGGCCTACGCCTATGCGGGAACGCTCAGCGCGGATACGCTCTCGCAGCTGTATCTGGAAACTGCGCAGAGCTACGGCTTTGCGCCAAGCTACGGCTACACGGGTTCGGAGTGGGCGCTGGTGCAGCACAGCTTCAGCGCACCCTTTTACTACATCAGCTATGCCGTCTCCATGCTGGCGGCACTGGAGCTTTGGGATCTGGACGCGCAGGATCCCGCCAAGGCCTCCGCCGCCTACATGACGGTGCTGGAGCGCAAAAGCGGAACGGAATTTCGGCAGCTTTTGGGCAGCTTAAGGCTTGCCGACCCGCTTTCCCCGTCCACGGTGCAGGCGATGGCGGCTCGTTTGAACGAGAGCTTGGACACGGGGGAAAGCTAATAAACAAGGATTTCTTCAAAACATTCCGCAATTTCGTAACACTTTCCGTGAAAAAGCACATTGACAGCAGGGGCGGGGGAAAGTAAACTATACACGTATCCGAGCGAAACTGACACGAGGTGTTTATGATAAAGCGAGTTTTTGCGGTACTGCTGTCCGCTGTGTTTCTGCTGACCCTAAGTCCCAAAGAGAGTTTGTCCGACGGGATCGATGTGAGCGCACTTGACGAAAAGTACGTTCTGTTGGTCAACGCCGACGACCCGACTACGGCGCTGTACGGGGTCGAAAAGGCGGCGGACACGCGCTGCTATCCCGCAAGCACCACCAAGATCCTCACCTGCATCGTGGCGTTGGAGAACGGCAGCTTGGACGACGCCGTAAGCATCAGCGCGGCGGCCTGCGATTTTAGCAAATACAATTCCCTGATGGGTCTTGCGGAGGGCGAGAGCTACACCCTGCGCGACCTCCTGTACGGCCTGATGCTGGTCTCGGGCAACGATGCGGCCATCGCCGTTGCGGAGGCGATCGGCGGCAGCGTCGACGGCTTCGTGTCCCTGATGAACACCAAGGCGCAGGAGCTGGGCATGAGCAGCTCCCACTTTGTCAGTCCCCACGGCAAGCACAACGACGAGCATTATACGACAGCCCGCGACATGGCGGTCTTGACGGCGTATGCCCTCAAGAACAGCGATTTTTGCGACATCGTGGGTGCCAAGAGCTATACAGCTTCCGAGCTTGGCAGCGGCAAGACCATTCCGCTCACGAACGCCAACCGCCTGCTGGTCGACGCGACGGGGGACGGCTTTACGCCCATCTCCTGCCTGTATGAATATGCCATCGGCGTCAAGACAGGCGATACCGATCAGGCGGGCAAGTGCCTGATCGCGGCGGCGCAGCAGGGCGGCGTCACGCTCATCGCGGTCCTGCTGGGCGGCACGGGTACCACCATCGATCAAAAGGCGTCCGAAAAGGATCCATACAATGCGCGGCGCTTCCAAGACGCCATCAATCTGTTCGACTACGCCTTTGGGCAGATGCTCGAGCAGATCACTGTGGCCGACTTAGTACAGCTGGGTATGCCGCTGCAGTTTACGGTGCAGCTTGCCAACTACGCTGCGGACGATGCGCAGGCGGGGCTTTTGACCGCCACCGCCAATTTGGATACCACGCAGAGCCTGCGGCTGATGTCGCCGTACATGACGCAGCTCAAGGCGGCGGTGGGCGAGCTTGCCACCACGCGTTTTACGGTGTCGAGCGCTCCCGTCAAGCAGGGCGACACGGTTGGCTCGGTCGAATATGCCTATAACGGAATGGTCCTGTTCACCGCCGACCTCATCGCCGACCGCGCCGTTACTGAGGGGCTCATCAGCACCGAGACGGCAGCCGTCACGGACGGCGGCGGGTTGAGCATTGGCTCCCCCACGGGGCTGAACGGCAGCGGCAGCGACAGCAGCGCTGACGACACGCAGAGCAAGGGCGGCACGAGCTGGCTCTTGGTCGTCCTGCTCATCGTGGTGCTGCTGGTCATCTTCTTCTTCATGATCTGCTTGATCCTGCGCGCCAAGCGCCGCCGCGAACAGGAACGCCGCAGAGCGGCAGCCCTGCGCCGCCGCAGGGAAGCGGAGGCTCGCCGCAGAGAGACGGAGCGTTCGTTCGACGCCTACCGTCACCGCGAATGAAGCGCGCAGGTCTCCTACGCTGCATATGCCTTTTTACGGCTCTGTGTTTCCTCCCCGCCGCAGCGGTCGGGGCGGACGCGGAGCCGTCTTCATTTGACGTCTCCACGCTGATCGAAAAGTACGCTGTCATGGTCAACGCCGCAGAGCCCTCCGTCACCGCCTACGGCGTGGAGAAGAACGCGGACGAGCGCTGCTATCCCGCCAGCACCACTAAGATCCTTACCTGCCTGATCGCGTTGGAGAACGGCGCCTTGGACGATGTGATCACCATCAGCGAGAACGCGGTGAAGCTGTCGCGTGTCAACTCCAAGATGGGCTGCAAGGCGGGGGAGCGCTACACCCTCAACGATCTGCTGTACGGCCTGATGCTGCCAAGCGGCAACGACGCCGCCATTGCCATTGCCGAGCATTTTGGCGGCAGCGTGGAGGGCTTCGCAAAGATCATGAACGCAAGGGCGCAGGAGCTGGGCATGACGCACAGCCACTTTGTCACGCCCAACGGCCTGCACGATACGGAGCATTACACCACGGCAAGGGACATGGCCATCCTCACGGCGGCGGCGCTGCAAAACGCGGTCTTTCGCACCATCTTCGGGACGGTCAGCTATGAGGTCTGCGCGCTCAATTCCGGCTCGACGCCCTATGTCGTCAAGACGACCGACCGCCTTATCGTGGACGGCGTGCGCGAGAACTACACGCCGCTCAGCTACCTGTATGAATACTGCATCGGCGGCAAGACAGGCAGCACAAGGGCTGCGGGACGCTGCCTCATCGCGGCGGCGGAGTACAACGGCGCGGTGTTCATCGTGGTGCTGCTGGGCGACTATGCATCCACGGCGGGCATGAAGGCGGAGGAGGCGGACGCAGCCATCTCCGTGCGCTTTCAAGAAGCGGGGGATCTGTTCCGCTACGCATACGCCAAGCTCTTTGCAAACTTTGACCCGCAGGAGCTGGCGGCGGCGGGACTGCCCACGCGTTTTGCCGTGGAGATTCAAACCTGCCCGGGGGACGCCACGCGGCTTGCGCTGCTGCAGGCGGAGGCGCAGTTCGAGGAGGACGCGGCCTATGCGTGTAACCGCGATACCTATAACGCCCTGTTAGGCGAACTGGACACGCTGCCGACGCTGCAGCTTACAAGCGATACCGCGCCCATCACGGCGGGGCAGTGCATCGGATTGGTCAGCTATACCTATCAAGGCGAGACCCTGTTCACGGCGCAGCTGATCGCTTTAAGCGATATAGAGGCGGTACAGCCAAGCCCCACGCCCACGCTTGCACCCACGCCGCAGCAGAGCCTTGTCACCTCCCCCGCACCGCAGCAGTCGGATCCCGCCGCAGCCCCGTGGCTGTGGTTCCTGCTTGCGGCGCTGCTTTTGCCGCTGCTGATGATTGCCATCGGCCTGCTGTTCCGAAAGCATGCGCCCCAAAGGATTAACCCAATTTATGGCTATCGCACCAAGCGCTCGATGCGCAGCGGGGAGAGTTGGCGCTTTGCGCAAAGCTATTGTGGCAGGTTGTGGCTTTTTTGCGGTATGTCTCTTGTTCCGCTCAGCATCTTGACCATGCTTTTTGGTTATCAACGGGATATGGCCTTTGTTGCGTGGCTCTGCATGGGGGTGATCGACGCCCAACTTGTGCTGCTGTTCGGAAGCATCTTTGCTGTGGAAGCGGCGCTCAAGCGCGAATTTGATAAGGAAGGCAAGCGTAAAACGAAGCCCGACAGATAAGCCTGCTTCATGAAGAGCAGCTCCATCCTGACAGGCCTTGACGGGCAAGTCCATTTTGTTCATCGTCCTGCGCTTCCTGTTCTGACAGATCCCGCCTCGCCAAAAACGCAGGCGGGGCTTTTGCGGCAGGCGGCCCATCGAAAAAAGGATTGCGTGCATCGCGTTGTTCTCCGTGAACAGCGCGATTTTGGGTAAGTTTTTGCAGTACTTTTGGCAATTTCATCGGCTGGGGATTCATCAAATTCCACGGAGCAAGGTCGGCTTTTACAACGAATACGGAATTGGTTGTAAATGGCTTGATATTATTCAGCAAAATGAATATAATAAAAGCATACTAAAGGAAGGAACCGTTACAGCATGCGCGCTAAACATATATCGACAAGTGAAGCAGCTGCCAGATGGGGGATCTCAGCAAGACGTGTTGCTGTTTTTTGCAAGGACGACCGCATTGAAGGCGCCGAAAAGACAGGCAACACCTGGATAATTCCCCAAGATGCTCAAAAGCCGACAGATGCTCGAATTAAGAGCGGCAAATATATAAAGAAAAAAACGGAGGAGAAAGCAGATGATTGATTTTGCATAAAT
This sequence comes from uncultured Oscillospiraceae bacterium, assembly GCA_964490325.1. Taxonomy (GTDB): domain Bacteria; phylum Bacillota; class Clostridia; order Christensenellales; family CAG-138; genus DAOPJM01. The sequence goes on along the minus strand of CAZBBX010000017.1, from coordinate 3,825 downwards.
AGTATCGTTGAAAGAACGAGTCGATATAGAAGCAAAACTGGCGGCAGGTGGATTGTCGAACAGCATTTGGGAGACGTATTCCTCTTTTGCAAATACATTCGGCGGTATTATCTTATTGGGGGTTGAGGAAAACAGAACCACAAGGAGTTAATACCCCACGGCGTCAGTAATGCCGAGAAGATGCTCTTGGAGATTTGGAATGCGCTGAACAACAAGCAAAAGATTAGCAGCAATATTCTTTTGGAGCAACAGGTCTACTCGATCGCATATGAAGGGATGACGATCCTTGTAATAGAGGTTCCGAGAGCCGACAGACATGATAAACCCATCTATGTCGGTCGGGATATGTTCCACGGAACCTTCCGACGAAATTATGAGGGTGATTACCATTGTGACCGTGAAGAAGTGAAAGCTCTGCTGCGTGACCAGGCGGATTCGAGCGCGGACGCCCTGGTGCTGGACAAGGTGGATTTGAGCGCCTTGAACCAAGAGTCTATCAAGGGTTATCGCAATATCTTCAACGGATACAAGCCGGGACATATATGGTCGAAGTTGAGCACACCGGAGTTTCTTGCCAAGATCGGTGCTGCCTGATTGAGTCAGGCAGACGGAAACCTCCACCTTACGCTTGGTGGGCTGATCTTCTTTGGCGATTTTATAGATATAATCAATGAGCTGCCGAACTTTTTTCTGGATTATTGAGAGCGGCAGTCTGGCAATACACGCTGGTCAGATCGGGTTTGCTCCGGTGATGGCGATTGGAGCGGCAATGTCTTTGACTTTTACTTCAGGGTAATTGACAGATTGACGGCAGATGTAAAGAGACCGTTTAAACTGGATGAAAACCTAATGCGGGTCGATGAGACCCCTGTTCACGGCGCGTTGCGCGAAGCTTTGGCAAATGCCTTGATACACGCAGATTATTATGGTCGGTGCGGCATCGTTATTGATAAGGGGTTTCGGGAAATTCAGATAGCGAACCCCGGACTGTTTCGCATCAGGATCGACGAAGCAATATCAGGCGGAATCAGTGATGCTCGCAACAGCAGGATCTTCAACATGTTCTCACTGATAAATGTGGGGGAACGCTCCGGAAGTGGACTTTGTGACCTGTTCAATGTATGGAGCGAGAACGGATATACGCGGCCAAAGATCGTTGAAAGTGTAGATCCCGATCGCGTAGTTCTCACCTTGCGTATAAGTGCAGCGTCAAATGACGGTGTAAATGATGGGGTCGAGGGTGTAAATGAAGGTCTAAATGAAGGCCTAAATGAAGGTCTAAATGAAGGTGAACGCAATCCGTTGAACAAGAACACCGCTGCTGTTCTGCTCGGTATTCGGGGCAACCCGACACTGACCGCAGAGAGGCTCGCAGTCGATATAGGGGTCTCAAGATCAACGGTCGAACGCTGCATCAAACAATTGAAGGAAAAAGGATATATCAGGCGTGAGGGTGCAGACAAAACGGGAATGTGGATCGTACTGAAGTAGAAGACCCGATTCCCGATGAAGCAGGACGGAACTTGCGGGAACAGTATAAAGGTATTGGGTAAGTTTTTGCTGTGTTTTTGTGTTTTTGGCGATTTTCGCTTGCAAAGTCCTGTTCATCCGTTTATAATAAATTGTTACCTATGAAATGTATGAGATTGACAAGGAGGAACAAACATTGTCTCACAAGTATGTCTACCTGTTCAACGAAGGAAACGCCGGCATGCGTGCGCTGCTGGGCGGCAAGGGGGCCAATCTGGCCGAGATGACCGGACTGGGCCTGCCCGTTCCCTACGGCTTCACCGTCTCCACCGAGGCCTGCACGCGTTACTATGACGACGGCAAGACCATCAACGACGAGATCATTGAGCAGATCAAGGCCGCCTTTGCCGTCACCGAAAAGAAGGCCGGCAAGCAGTTTGGCAGCAAGGACAATCCCTTCCTCGTGTCGGTGCGCAGCGGCGCGCGCGCGTCCATGCCCGGCATGATGGACACCATCCTTAACCTCGGCCTCAACGACGACACCGTGGTCGGCATGGCAGCATTGACGGGCAACGAGCGTTTTGCGTTCGACAGCTACCGCAGATTCATGCAGATGTTTTCCGACGTCGTGATGGGCGTTGAGAAGGCCAAGTTCGACAAAATTTTTGACGGCGCAAAGAAGGCGCACGGCTACAAGGCCGACACCGACATGACCGCCGCCGATCTCAAGCAGGTCGTCAAGGAGTACAAGGCCATGTACAAGGCCGAAATGGGCGTTGACTTCCCGCAGGATCCTTGGACGCAGCTGATGGAGGCCATCAAGGCTGTGTTCCGCAGCTGGGACAACCCCCGCGCCATCGTGTATCGCCGCATGAACGACATCCCCTACAGCTGGGGAACGGCGGTCAACGTGCAGAGCATGGTGTTCGGTAACATGGGCAACGACAGCGGCACAGGCGTTGCGTTCACCCGCAACCCCTCCACAGGCGAAAAGAAGCTCTACGGCGAGTTCCTGATGAACGCGCAGGGCGAGGACGTGGTGGCGGGCATCCGTACGCCGTCCTCCATCGACGAGCTGAAGGACACCAACCCCGCGGTCTACGACGAGTTCGTCCGCACGGCCGACATTTTAGAGCAGCACTATCGCGACATGCAGGACATGGAGTTCACCATCGAGCGCGGCAAGCTGTTCATGCTGCAGACCCGCAACGGCAAGCGCACCGCTGCCGCCGCACTGCAGATCGCGGTGGATCTGGTCAATGAGGGCATGATCTCCAAGGAGGAGGCCGTCGCCATGATCGATCCCAAGAGCTTGGACGCGCTGCTGCATCCCACCTTTGATCTTGCCGCCCTCAAGGCAGGCAAGGTCGTTGCCACGGGTTTGCCCGCCTCTCCCGGCGCAGCGGCAGGCCGCATCTACTTCAACGCAGCCGAAGCCATGGAAGCGGGCGCACGCGGCGAAGCCGTCATCCTTGCCCGCAAGGAGACCTCCCCGGAGGACATCGAGGGCATGACGGTCGCCAAGGGCATCCTCACCGCGTTTGGCGGCATGACCTCCCACGCGGCGGTCGTTGCGCGTCAGCTGGGCACCTGCTGCATCGCAGGCTGCAAGGAGATCGACATCAACGAGGAGAAAAAGACCATCACCTTCACCGACGGCTCCGTCATGCGCGAAGGCGATTGGATGAGCCTCAACGGTTCCACCGGCAAGGTCTACGAGGGCGCGATCAAGACCGTCCCCGCCGAGCTGAGCGGCAACTTTGGCACCATCATGAGCTGGGCGGACAGCATCCGCACACTGGGCGTCCGCACCAACGCCGACTCTCCCGCGCAGGCCGAGCAGGCCGTGCGTTTCGGCGCGGAGGGCATTGGCCTGTGCCGCACCGAGCATATGTTCTTTGACGAGGACCGCATTCCCGCCGTGCGCGAGATGATCGTTGCCAAGAACGTCGAGGAGCGCAAGAAGGCGCTTGCGAAGATCCTGCCCATGCAGAAGGACGACTTTAAGGGCATCTACAAGGCCATGCAGGGCCGCCCCGTCACCATCCGCTTCCTGGATCCCCCGCTGCACGAGTTCCTGCCTCACAAGGACGAGGAGATCGCCGAGCTGGCCAAGACGATGGGACTGGACTTTGAGGAGCTGAAGGCCACGGTCGAGGGGCTCAAGGAGTCCAACCCGATGATGGGACACCGCGGCTGCCGCCTGTCCGTCACCTTCCCCGAGATCGCGGAGATGCAGACCCGCGCCGTCATGGAGGCCGCCATCGAGGTGCGCCAGGAGACGGGGCTCAACATCCTGCCCGAGATCATGATCCCGCTGGTGGGCGAGGTCAAGGAGCTTAAGTACGTCAAGAA
>CAZBBX010000016.1:0-45386 GCA_964490325.1 uncultured Oscillospiraceae bacterium | reverse complement strand
CTCGCGACAGCTTTTGTATCTTACCACCCTTCCTTCTCCCTGTCAACACCTTTTTCCAACTTTTTTTCAAAAATCTGAAAAAAAATTTGCTCCCCTCTATTTTATCCTACTTTCTTCATATTAGTATTTGTTTTGCAGGATACGCGGAAAATCGTACCGATCCGACCCGTATCGGATGCGGCTCTGTTCACGGAATTTTCGATTGCCTAAACCCCGCGAATATGCTATGATACTGCAAAGATCAAGCTTGGAGGCGGCAGGTGGCAATACGCTCGGACAAGGAGAATACGGACAAGCTGGCGCGCCGCGTCGAGGGAATGCGCTTCTCTCGCCGTTCGCTCACCTATTTGGTGCGCACCCTTGCGCTCATCCTTGTCATCTCCTGCGTCTGCCTTGTCGCCTTTTTGAGCGCTGCGCGCATCTCCAACAGCTACATCCTTGTAATGGAAGGGATGAACCTGCGAGCAAGCTGCATCCTTGGCGAAAGCAGCACGGAGGAGCTGTCTGCCTACTTCACGGACGGCTGTATCGCCTCCGACGCCCGCCTCTACGACGGCAGCTACTTGGACTATACCATCACAAGCTACAACTATTCCGTACAGGTGACCCGTTTTCACGTTTGGCCGTGGCAGCAGAACAGCTATGTAGAGATCACCGAGACGATGCAGTCCCTCAAGGGTTCGCCCAAGACGGACGATGCAAACGCGACCCTTCCCGCTTGGACGACGCTGCGCTACCGCGTGAACCTCGTGCAGCGCGGAGGCCGCTGGAGCATCAGCGGACTGACCGTGCTGGAGGTCGATCCAGACGTCGAGCCTGTCGCCACCTACGACCCCGACCTTAGTCCCCTGCCCATGGCCACTCCAACGCCGACGCCCACCGCGTCCCCTGTCCTTTCCCCAACGCCATGACCTCCCCCTATCCCGATACCGCCGTCCTGCTTGCGCCCATGGCGGGCTTTACGGACGCGATCTACCGCGGCCTGTGCCTTGCATACGGCTGCGATCTTTGCTGCACCGAGATGATCAGCGCAAAGGGTCTGCTGCACCAAAACGAGAACACGCAGGCTCTGCTTCGCAGGAGCCCTGCGGAGGAGCGCATGGCGGTGCAGCTGTTTGGACGTGAGCCTGCGATCCTGGCGGAGGCCGCCGCCGCGCTCTGCGAGTGGCTCAAGCCACACCTTGCCTCCATCGACCTGAACATGGGCTGTCCCGCCCGCAAGATCGTCATGAACGGCGAAGGCTCCGCCTTACTGCTTGAGCCTGCGTTGGCGGGACGCATCGTGCGCGCCGTGTCCCTTGCCGCGACCGTCCCCGTCACGGTGAAATTTCGCAAGGGCTTTGACGCGGAGCACGGCGATGCGGTGACATTTGCCCGCGTGCTTGCCGACAACGGCGCCGCCGCCCTGTGCATACACGGCCGCACCCGCGAGCAGCAGTATGCGGGGCGCAGCGATCCAATGATCCAGCGCGCCGTCAAGCGTGCAGTCTCCATTCCCGTCATTGCAAACGGCGACGTATGCGACGGCGCAAGCGCCAAGCAGCTCCTTGCCGAAACGGGCTGCGACGGCGTGATGGTCGGTCGCGCCGCGCTGGGGCATCCCTTTATCTTTGCCGAGATCAAGGCCGCGCTGCACGGTACGCCGTACACGCCGCCAAGCGAGGAGGAGCGCCTGCTGCTTGCCCTGCGGCACGCGTCGCTTGCGGAGGAGGCGGAGGGCGAGCACGGCATTGTGGCGCTGCGCAAGCACATCGGCTTCTACCTGAGCGGGATGCGCGATGCGGCAAAGCTGCGCACCAAGATCAATCATGCCCGCAGTTTGGCGGATCTGCAAGCGATATTGCTTGACAGCGGGGCAACTCGCCCATATAATAATAGGAACCCTTTTGGACAACAATGAAGGAGCAGAAACAGTATGGCAGAGATTTGGCTGACCAAAGAAGAATTAAGCAAGCGTGAGGAATACCTCAACTACCTGAAGACGACCCGCCGCCTGGAGATCGCCGAGCAGCTCAAGATCGCTCGAGGCTTTGGCGATCTGAGCGAGAACGCCGAGTATGACGCGGCCAAGAACGAGCAGGCCAAGAACGAGTACGATATTGCCAAGTTGGAGGACGACCTGCGCTCCGTCCATATCTTTGAGGAGGACACGCAGCGCTCCGACGTTGTGAGCGTAGGCTCCGTTGTGACCTTCCGCAACATCAAGGGCGGCGAGTCGATGACCTACCAGATCGTGGGCAGCTCCGCAGCCGATCCCGCCAACAAGATGATCTCCAACGAGTCCCCCATCGGCGCGGCTCTGTTGGGCAAGGCCATCGGCGAGACCGCCGTGGCCGACACGCCGGGCGGCTTCCTCCACTTCCTCGTGGAAAAGATCGGAAAGTGAGCCTGTATGGAACAGACCCCGATCTATCCGCAGGAGCAGAGCCGTGAGCAGCTTTCCGAGCTGCTGACCATCCGCCGCGATAAGCTGGCTGCCTTGCAGGCCGCCAACAGGGATCCCTTTGCCATTACGACCTATCCCGTGACCCATCACGGCGTGGAGCTGATCGCAAACTACGACGCCTTGGAGGGACAGACCGTCCGCGTGGCAGGGCGCATGATGTCCAAGCGCATCATGGGCAAGGCCGCCTTTGCGCACCTGCTGGACAGCGAAGGCGAGATCCAGATCTACGTCAAGCGCGACGCGGTGGGCGAGGAGGCCTACGACCTGTTCAAGACCTACGACATAGGCGACATTTTGGGCGCGGAGGGCACGCTGTTCAAGACGCGTACCGAGGAGGTCTCCGTCCATGTGACGAAGCTCACCCTTTTGACCAAGTCCTTAAGGCCGCTGCCCGAAAAGTTCCACGGTCTGCGTGACCCCGAGCTGCGCTATCGGATGCGCTATGTCGATCTGTTCATGAACGCCGACGTGCGCGACACCTTCAAAAAGCGCAGCGCCATCATTGCCGCCATCCGCAAGCGCTTGGACGAGCAGGGCTTCATGGAGGTCGAGACCCCCGTGCTGAACACCACCGCCAGCGGCGCTTCCGCCCGACCCTTTGTCACCCATCACAACACGCTGGACATCGACATGTACCTGCGCATCGCCACCGAGCTGCACCTGAAAATGTGCATCGTGGGCGGCTTGGAGCGCGTGTACGAGATCGGCCGCCTGTTCCGCAACGAGGGCATGGACCCCATGCACAACCCCGAGTTCACCACCATCGAAGCCTATCAGGCCTATACCGACCTTGCGGGCATGATGCGTTTGACCGAGGATCTGTTCTCCCGCTGCTGCGAGCTGGTCAACGGCACGACAAAGATCGAGTACCAGGGCATGGCCATCGACCTGACCCCGCCCTTCCGCCGTCTGAGCATGAACGACGCCGTCAAGGAGCGCACGGGTGTGGACTTTATGGCGTGCAAGGATACCGACGAAGCCGTGGCCATGGCAAAGCAGCTGGGTCTGGATGTGAGCGGCAAGCTCTTAAGCAAGGGCAAGCTGCTGGTGAGCGCCTTTGACGCGTTCGTCGAAGGCACGCTCATCGCGCCCACCTTCATCACCGACTATCCCATCGAAAACTCCCCGCTGACCAAGCGCAAGGCAGGCTTCAAGGACATCACCGAGCGCTTTGAGCTGTTCATCGGCGGACATGAATACGCCAACGCTTACTCCGAGCTGAACGACCCCATCGACCAGCGCGCACGCTTTGTGCAGCAGGCGCAGGAACGGGCGGGCGGCGACGACGAGGCCATGATGATCGACGAGGACTTCTGCACCGCGCTGGAGTACGGTATGCCGCCCACGGGAGGCGTGGGCATCGGCATCGACCGCATGGTCATGCTGCTGACCAACGCCGCGTCCATCCGCGACGTGCTGCTCTTCCCTACGATGAAGCCTGTCGACTGAAAAGCTATTGGCAAAATAAGCGGTCACGGGCTTTGCAGAGCTGTGCCGCGAGTCTGCGCTAAGCTTACAAAGATACTTGCACCGTGCAGCCCACCGAGAGATCGGCGGGCTGTTTTTTACGGCCTGCCGCAGCACGGAAGGCTGCGGATTTTTTCCTCTTGACAGATGAAGCATCGCTCCCTATACTATTGGTGAACGATAGTTTACCATAGGTCAAGGAGGAGGGGACATGCCCACAACGAAGGAAAGGATCCTTAGGACGGCCTTGCAGCTGTTCGCCCGAGACGGCTACGAGGCGGTCTCGGTCAGCAGCATCGCGGGAGCGTTGGGAATGACCAAGGGAGCGCTCTATAAGCATTATGCAAGCAAGCGCGACATCTTTGACAAGATCGTGCTAAGCATGGAGGAGCGGGATGCCCAGCGTGCCGCGGCCTTTGCGCTGCCGGAGGGAACGCTTGCCGACATGACGGATAAGTATTCGGGCGCCTCCGTGGAGCAGCTGATCGAATACAGCAAAGCGCAGTTTCTGTACTGGACAGAGGATGCCTTTTCGGCTGATTTTCGTAAGCTGCTGACGCTTGAGCAGTACCGAAGCGCCGAGATGAACGCGCTTTATCAGCAGTACCTTGCCGCCGGGCCTGTCGGATATGTCAGCGACCTATTCAGCAGTTGGAAGATCGCACAGCCGCAGCGGGAGGCGGTCGCCTTTTATGCGCCCCTGTTTTTGCTCTGCAGCGTGTATGACGGCAGCAGCGACAAGGCGGCCGTTATCGCGCAGCTGGAGGAACAGCTGCAAAAGACAAGGCAGCATTTGATGGGAGGGACGGCCTGATGGAGCAGCTGTTTTCTTTGGAATGGAAAGCTTTGGCCGCGGCTTATCCGCAGTGGACGCTCTGCCGCGTGGTATCGCAGCAGAAGGGGCAATATCGGATCGTAAGCGACTTTAGCGAAAAGCAGGCGGTCGTGTCGGGTAAATTCAAACACGCGGCAGGCTCGCCCGCCGACTTTCCCACGGTTGGCGATCAGGTGATGGCAGACTGGAACGCCGTCGGAGACGCGGTGATCCATCGGGTCTTGCCCCGAAAGAGCGTCTTTGTGCGCAAGGCCGCGGGCAGGCAAAAAAGCGAGCAGCTTGTGGCGGCAAATATTGACACGGTGTTTCTTTGCATGGCTCTCAACAAGGATTTCAACCTGCGGCGGCTGGAGCGCTATTTGATCCTTGCTTGGGACAGCGGCGCGACCCCTGTGGTGGTGTTGACCAAGGCGGATCTAAGTCACGACCTCGCTGACAAGACAGCAGCGGTGGAAACGATCCTGCTGGGCGCGGAGGTGATCGTGACCTCCGCCATGGAGCAGGACGGATACAGGCAGCTCCTGCCCTATCTAAAAAGCGGCCAAACGGTCGCGTTTGTCGGCTCCTCCGGCGTGGGAAAGTCCACGCTGATCAATCGCCTGCTAAGGGAGGAGCGCTTGGAGACCAACGGCCTGCGCGGCGATGACAAGGGCCGTCACACCACGACCCACAGGGAGCTTTTGCTCTTGCCCTGCGGCGCCATGGTCATTGACACCCCGGGGATGCGGGAGCTTGGCATATGGGATCCTGCCGACGGCGTGGAGATAGCCTTTTCGGAGGTGGAGCTGTTGGCGGCTTCCTGCCGCTTTCATAATTGCACCCATACGACCGAGCCGGGCTGTGCCGTGCGGGCAGCGTTGGAGGACGGAACGCTCAGCGGGGAGCGCCTCCGCTCCTACCAAAAGCTCGTCGGCGAGAGCGCATACGCAAAGGACGCAAAAAAGCAGCTCGCCGCAAAGGAAAAGAAGTTTCAAAAGATCTCAAAGACCAATAAAGCAGCTCGCAGGAAACAGGAGAAAAACGTATGAACCAAGAGCAATACAGTATTCGTTCGGAAACAGAGGAAGATTACAGAAACACGGAGAACCTTGTTCGAGAGGCATTTTGGAACGTCTATCGTCCCGGCTGCACCGAGCCGTATGTGCTGCATACCTTCCGTGAACGACCCGAATTTGTGCGGGAGCTTGACCTTGTGCTGGAGAAGGACGGCAGGCTCATTGGGCAGGTGATGTATGTGCGCGCCGTCATCAAAAAGGACGGCGGCGGCGAGCTGCCCATCATGACGCTTGGACCCATCGGCATCCATCCCGCCTATCAGCGGCAGGGGTACGGAAAGCTGCTGCTAAATCGCTCGATGGAGAAGGCGGCAGCCATGGGGGCAGGCGCGCTTTGTCTTGAGGGCAACATTGCCTTCTATGGGAGATCGGGCTTTGTGACAGCCTCCGCGATGGGCATTCACTATTATGCGGAGCCCCGAGACGCCGTCGTCCCCTACTTCCTTTGCAGGGAGCTGACAAAGGGCTATCTTGACGGCGTCAGCGGGATCTACCACACGCCGCAAGGCTATTTTGTGGATGACGCGGAGGCGGAGGCCTTTGATCGAACCTTCCCCAAAAAGGAAAAGCTGAAATTGCCGGGGCAGCTGTGGTAGATCGGAAGGATCTATCCAAGATGCAGTTACGTTGTCGAATGTCCCTGTGACGGAGCGGCGTTCCCGTTCCCCTGTCTTGTGCCGCATCGCTGCCGAAATCAAAAGAGGCTTGCCCCGCGCAAGGGTCAGAGCCTCTTTTTTTCATATGCTGTTACCCGCACCGAGCGCGGCAGGCCCTATTGCTTTTCGGACAGGACGCCAAACAGCGTGCTGTATTTGCGCGCGCAGCGCACAACAGGCGAGGTGACGGTATAGTCCGCCTGCGCCGTGGAAAAGACCAAGCCATCCCGTTGGATCACGGCCAGCCCCTGCAGCAGGCGCAGCGGGAAGGTGCGGCAGCCGATGACCAGCTTGTCGCGATACAGGCTCATGCGTCCCGTGGTAAGGGGCGTGAGACTGTGATCCGCCTCCCTGCGCCAAAGCGTCTGCCGTTCGTCCGAGAAGGCGGGCTCGCTGCCCAAGTGCGAACCAAGTAGGCGCATCCTAAGCTGCTGCCACGCGTCCCAATCCTTGGGGTTGGCAAACGGCAGCTCCTTTCCATGGAAGCAGCCGTATTCGTCCAGCGTCAGCGTGAGACCGCAGGAGCAGCGGAACAGATCGCCCTCGCTGTGCAGGGTGTCGATGCCGCCGCAGTGCGGGCAAAGATACAGCGCGGTCTCCAAGCGCTCCGCAAGCGCCTTGCCCCGAAAGGCGACAGGCTTACTTTTCTGCAGGGCATAGGCGTCCACGCTGAGGTCGGCGCTGATCAAGTGCAAAAGCTCCTCTGTGGACAGCTTTGCCAAAAAGCTTGGGCTGTACACCCCCTTGACCGCACCGCGTATCCCGCCGCGCCTTAGATGCGAGCTCCAACGCGGGGAGCAAAGGTAGCCACCCGAAAGCGTATAGGTCACAAGGGTCGCGTGGCTGAGCTTGACCAGCTTGGCGGTGGCGGGGCTGATGGGCAGGGTCGTGCCCGTGAAGCTGCGGTCGCCCTCCGCAAACATGCCCACGTTCTGCCCCTTGCGCAGCGTCCTTAGGATGGTCAGGGCGGACTGGCTGTCGGTGCTGCCCTTGACGCGCTGGATGGGCGCGAAGTAGCGGGCAAGGAACTTGGACAGAATGCCCATGCGGTAGACGTTCTCCCCCGCGACAAAGTATAGGTGGGTCTTGAAGCTGCAGCCCACCAAGATGGGATCCAGATCGGTCACATGGTTGGACAGGATCAGCGCGGGTCCCTGCGTTATGGGTGCGGGCGCAGCGTCGTAATTTAGAAGCAGCTTCATCACAAGCCTGCAAAGCGGGCGAAAGAAGCGATAGGCTCGTACATGCCTTGCGTACGCCTTGTCCTGTTTCATGGGTTGCTCCCTTCCGCACGGGTTCGTGCCTGCTTGTAGTATATGATGCCTTTTGCCAACTTTTTTAAGCCTTACAGCGGCTGCTTGGAGGGCGTTCCCGCCTTGCGGGGATAGGCAGCGGGGGTCTTTTCGTCCTTGCGGCAAAGGAGAAGGCAGCGTGCGCCGTAGCTTGCCGCAACGGGTACAATGGTGGGGGTGACGTGCAAAAGGTGCATCGCGGCGCGGGCGGACTGCAGCTCCGCCTCCGCCTCGCCCTTATAGGCGATGCTCGTTCCGCCGACCTTGACAAAAGGAATGGTCAGCTCCAGCAGCACGGGGAGCGGCGCAACGGCGCGGCTTAACGCAATGTCGTACTGTCCGCGATGCTTCTCGTCGCGCCCCAGCTCCTCCGCACGGGCGTGGATACGCGCTGCGGGCAGCTCTAATCTTTCACACAGCTCGTCCAAAAAGCTGATGCGCTTTTGCAGCGCGTCCGTGAGCGTCAGCTTAATGTCGGGGCGAACGAGCGCCAGCGGTACGCCGGGGAAGCCCGCTCCCGTGCCCACGTCGATCACCCGCGCCCCCTTGGGCAGGTAGGGCAGCGCCGCCAGCGAGTCCAAAAAGTGCTTGGTCGCCACCTCCTCGGGTGCGGTGATGGCGGTCAGGTTCATGCGGCTGTTCCACTCGATGAGCAGGCGGTAGTACAGTTCAAACTTTTTGAGCGTCCCCTCGTCCGCGGTGGGCAAAAGTCGATGCAGCAGCTCTGTCATGCTTGCTCCTCCCCTGCGGGAAAGCCCCGCTTCAGATAGATCATCAGTACGCTCACGTCGGCGGGCGTGACCCCGCTGATGCGTCCCGCCTGCCCGATGCTGCGCGGTCGCAGGGCGTTGAGCTTTTGCCGCGCCTCCAGACGCAGGCCGTCCAGCTTTGCATAGTCGGCATCGGCGGGCAGCAGCGCATCCTCCAACGCCCGTTCGCGGGCGATCCGCTCGCCTTGCTTTTGAATATAGCCGTCGTAATGCGCCTTCAGCTCCACCTGCTCCTTCGCCTCGTCCGAAAGGGCGTCCAAGCCCTCGAACAGGGCGTTCAGCTCGTCGTAGCGGACGAAGGGTCGCTTGAGCAGGTCGTACAGCGTCGTCCCCTGCGGGGGCAGCGCCTCGCCGCGTGCAGACAGGAAGGCGCGCAGCGCCTCGGTGGGCGGAACATGGGCGTCCAGCTTGGAAAGCGCCTTGGACACCGCCTGCTCCTTCTCCGTAAGACGGCGGAGCCGCTCCTCGCCGATCAGCCCCGTGCGCAGGCACAGACGGGTCAGGCGTTCATCCGCGTTGTCCTGCCGAAGGAGCAAGCGATACTCGCAGCGGGAGGTCATCATGCGGTAGGGTTCGTTGGTGCCCTTGACGGTCAGATCGTCCACCAGCACGCCCAAATAGGCGTCCTGCCGCGAAAGGAGCAGCGGCGGTTCGCCCTTTAGATACAGCGCCGCGTTGACGCCTGCGTACAGGCCTTGGGCGGCGGCCTCCTCGTAGCCGCTGGTGCCGTTGACCTGCCCTGCGGTGAACAGCCCCGGCAGCGTCTTGACCATCAGGGCATTGTCCAAGGCGGTCGGCTCCAAGCAGTCGTATTCGATGGCGTAGCCCAAGCGCAGCACCTCGCAGTGCCGAAGCCCCTCGATGGTGCGCAGCATGGCAAGCTGTACGTCGGCGGGCAGACTGGTGCTCATGCCCTGCACATACATCTCCGAGGTGCTGCGTCCCTCCGGCTCGATAAAGAGCTGATGCCGCTCCTTGTCGGGAAAGCGCACCAGCTTGTCCTCGATGGAGGGACAGTAGCGGGTGCCTGTGGCGTGGATCTTACCGCTGTACATGGGCGAACGGCTGAGGTTGTCCAAGATCAGCCTGTGGGTGTCCGCGTTGGTATAGGTCAGATAGCAGCAGTCCTGCTTGATGGAGCGCTTCTCATGAAGGAAGGAAAAGACGGGGGAAGGCTCGTCGCCGTACTGCGGCTCCATCCGCTCCAAGTCCAAGCTCTCGCGCTTGACACGAGCGGGCGTTCCCGTCTTGAAGCGCTGCAGGGGCAGACCCAGTGCGCGCAGACTGTCGGACAGGCTTTCGGCACGGCCAAGACCGCAGGGGCCGCTCAGGCGGGAATAGTCCCCGATGAGGATGCGGCTTTGCAGGTATACACCCGAGGCAAGGACGACGGCTCGGGCAGGAAAGTGAAAGCCCTGCGCCGTCTCGACGCCCGAAACGCGGCCGTGCGCGGCAAGGATGCCAACGACCTCGTCCTGCAGCAGGGTGAGGTTCGGCTGCGCCTCCAAGCTGCGCTTGATGCGTTCGTGATAGCGGCGCTTGTCCATTTGGGCGCGAAGGGAGTGGACGGCGGGACCCTTGCCCGTGTTCAGCATGCGCATTTGGATGAGGGTGTCGTCAGCGGCAAGACCCATCTCACCGCCCATGGCGTCCAGCTCGCGCACCAAATGCCCCTTGCCCGTGCCGCCTATGGCGGGGTTGCAGGGCATCAGGCCGATACTGTCCAGAGACAGGGTCACGATAAGCGTTCTTTGCCCCATGCGGGCGCAGGCCAGCGCGGCCTCTACCCCCGCGTGTCCCGCCCCAATGACGATGCAGTCATAGCTTTCGCCCTCAAACATTCGGTCGCCGTCGCGCCACATGGGCGCGTCCTTTCCGATACAAAGCGCTCGGCAGGCAGCACGCCGCGCCCACCGATTTGTAAAATAGTATAGCACAGCTCGCGTCCGCGCACAAGCGCGGGGTGCAGATCAGAAAGCTGACCCGTTAAGAATCCGTTTTTGGCAAATCAAGAGCGCAGCGATCGGGGGATCGGCTGCGCTTACTTTTAAGTCTATGTGCTCTCCGCTTGGTGTGCGGCGCTTACTCCGTGTCGGAGCCTGTGTTCACAACGGGATCGTCCACCGAGGGAACGGCGTTGGAATAGCCAAAGACCAAGGCGTCCGGCAGGCCGCGCTGCTTGCTCCAGTCCTTTTCGTTGCCGTGGTGGTTCAGCTGCTCCCCCATGAAGACCATGGCTGCCGACACGCCGCCGTCCAAATTGTAGGCCTCCACGCAGCCCTCCGCCAAAAACATGTCCGTGAACTCGTCCATCGTGTTGCCGCAGCTATACTCGGGACGGCGGCCGTCAACAACGATCGCCACATAATGTCCCGCCTCGACCATGCCTATGCCCGTGCGCGGGTTGTCGCCGTAGACGCGGCTCTGCTCGATATGCGTGCCGCGCTCCCCGTTGTGCAGCAGAACGGGGCCAAAGGAGAAGACGTCCCCCACGCCCAGCTGCAGCAGCTCGTTGACGGTGACGCTGCCCTTTTCGTAGGTCTGCAGCGTCAGCGTGTCCTGCAAAAAGGCCGCGCAGCTCTCGCGATTCTCCTGCCGCTGGAACACCTTGCCGCAGCGGATGAGGATGCCCTTCAGCTCCGTGTCCATGTTGATAAGGTTGTCCCCCGTGATCAGCAGGACCGCCTTGCTTTGACGCGCCAGCTGCCAAGGGATGGTGGTGAAGCGGCCGGAATAGTTTGGCGCGGCGATGACGCTGCGGAAGGAATCCACCTCCCGCATGTAGATGTGCGCCGTGAACCACACCAGCGGCTCATCGGTCGAATGCCGCTCGATCTCGATGGCAAGGACGTCGGAGCGATAGTACCACACGCCGTTTGCATCATCGGCATAGACAAGCTCGGTCTGTTCGCTGTCCGCAGGCAGAAACTTGTCCGCCCAAGGATCGGACGACTGCGGCGTCTGCGTTGCTTCGGGTGTGGGCGAGGCGGTCGGCTCCGCGCTCGGCGTGGGACTTGGCGTTGCCGTGGGCGCAAGCGTCGGCGTTTGGGTCGGCAGCGCGGTCTGCTCCGCCGCGGCGGGGACGCCGCTTTGCTTGCTTAGGGCAACACCGATCCAAACACAGCAAAAGAGCAAGGCGATCAGCAGGGGCAGCATCGCCGTGAGCACCCTGCCACGCTTCTTTTTTTGGAGACGCCCAATAAGGCAGAGCAGAAGCAGGCTGAGCAGCAGGCCAACGCACAGAACGATGCACAAAAGCAGCCGCGCCTCCGTAAGGACGGTCATGAGCCTATTGCTTAGGTCGTTCGTACCCGAACCGCTTTGCGCACCATCCATGCTTGTCTCGTTCGCCGTTATGTCGGCTGTCGCGGTGGGACTTGGCGTCGGCTCGACGGTCGGCGCGGGACTTGGCGTATCTGTCGGTTCGGGCGTAGGCGCAGGCGTGGGCGAGGGCAGGGGCGTGAACAGCGGCGTATAGGAAACGTGCTCCATCAGGTCGTTGTGCAGCTCGTCCTCCCCCACGGCGGTCGCAACAAGGGTGTAGCTGTTGACCGTGGTCAGGGTGCGTAAAAACTGTCGTGTCAGTTGAAAGGCTGAAAAATAGCTCTCCGCCGTCTCGGCGGCCGTTGCGCCGTCAAAGCGCCACAGCGGCGTGTCCACATTCTGCATGGTCGCCATGTCGGAGGCTTCGTGCAGGTACACCTTCTGCGGGGTGAACGCATCCTTGGCGGCGGAGGAGGCTCGCTTCACCGCGTCCAAGACGATCTGCGAGGCGCGTGTGGCCGCTGCAAGATCGTAGCTTTCGTCCCCTGCCGCGCCATGCGTGACGATGACGGCGGGACGGATCTGCTGCAGCAGGCGTGTCAGCTGCGACGTGGACTCGGACTTGCCCCAGTCCACCCAAACGCTGCCGTCGTCGTTTGCGCCGCGGTCGGTCAAGCCCAGACAGTACGGATAGACCGTCTGCCCCAGCGCCCACAGGGTGTCCAGCGCCTCCTGCGTACGACGGCGCGTCCGCCAAGACAGATACAGGATGTTGACGTTCACGCCGTTTGCCAAGAGGGAGGGATACAGACCGCCAAAGCACTCCAGCACATTGCCGGGGTAGGCGGCGATCAGCAGCAGATCGGGCTCCGCCTGCGGCTGTGTCCAGCGCTGCACGGAGGAAGGCAGCGTCCCAAGCCCGAACAGCTGCACCGTGGACAGCTCGCAGGCCTCCGAGGCGGTGATGCACAGCGTAGCCGCGTTCGCGGGCAGCTCATGAAACATGTTGAGAAAAGCAGGCGTTACGGTCTCGTCGGTCAGGACGGCGCCGTTGGCGTCAAAAATGCTCAACTCGTAGCTTTTGGGCAGGCTGTTCCACTCCAAAACCAATGCTGCCGCCATCTGCGAGAGGGTGATGAGCAGCTGCTCGTCCTTTTTGAACAGCACATAGCTGGCGACCGCACCGTCGGTCAGGTTGGCGGCGTAGGCGCTTGCGCGTTCGGGCAGGGTCAGCACCGCCGTGTCGGTGACGTCCGCGGCGTCGGCTTGGTCGGGGGCGGCAGTGTCCGTATCCCCCGCCGTTGGGTAAGCAAAGGAGCCGATCAGAAGCATGGCGCACAGGATAAGCGCCGCAATTTTGAGTCGTTTCATGCGGTCATTCAAAGAGGAAGGAAGCAAAAGCCCCCTCGATCCTACCTTTCGTAGCTTGCTTTTTTGGTGTAGTCAAGCGGCTCCGTTTGGGGCGCGATCGGGATGGATCGCCCGCTTTCGTCATACAACGCATTTTTCCCTTATACGGTTTACAGTATAGCACAGCAAGCGCCGCGCTTCAATCCCTTTATGTGCGCCGTTTTAGCAAGCTCGTCCTTGCAACGGAGGGTCATATCTGCTAAGATACAGCCATGAAACGCTTGCTGTGCTTGCTTTTGATCGCCTCGCTGCTGCTTGCCTGCAGCGGCGCAACAAACGACGCTTCTTCGACCGCCTCGGCAGCAGCGCCCACGGCGGAGGTCGCCGTCACGTCTGCGCCTGCGCCCACGCCCACGGCCTCCCCCGTCCCCGTTGCGGACGCCGTCTTGGGGCTGTACGCGGCAGGCTCTTCCCTGCTGCGCTTGGAGGCGGACGGCAGCTTCACGCTGGAGTGGGATGGTGAGCAAAGGAGCGGGACCTTTGTCGCGCAGGGGAGCACCCTCAGCCTTTTGCCCGCCTCGGGGCACGCGTTTTCCGTTGCCTTCCGCCTGCAGGACGATGCTTTGCAGCTGGAGTTTGCCAACGGTACGACGCTTGTACTGGAGCGCATCGCCTCCTCCCTGCTGCCGCACAGCCGAACGGAGCTTGCAGCGCAGCCTGAGAGCCTGCTTGTCAGCATTGACGGCGGCGTTGTAACGGCTTATGAGGAAGGGCTGACGCACTATTGCTTCACGGGCAACAAGTTCCCGCCCGATGAGGACGCCCCCGACTGGCTGGATGCGCAGGACGGGACGCTTTGCGACTTTAAAATGGACGGAGCCTACTGGCTGCATCTTAGCTATGCCGACGGCAGCCGCAAGTCGCGGCTTGTTTGTGTGGACACGGACTATGTGTATATCAGCAACGCAGAGGGTCTTGCGCCGCTGACGCAGTCGCTTGCGGAGCTTCTTACGGAGCAGGGCAGCTCCATCGACGCGTTCAACAGCGAGCTGTTCTATCGCGTTGCCAACGCGGGTCTGTACACGCCGCAGGGCGTGGCGGTGGCGGCGGTCTATCTGGTGTCCAAGCTGGCGGACAACGGCGTGACCGTGCCGTACTATGCAAACGGGACCTATCAGGCGGAGGAGGATTGGGGCGCGGATCCCGCGTGGGGCGGGCTTTTAAACAGTCCCATCGTTGGCTATGACGGCGTGACCTACCGCCGAGGGGGCGTGCATTGCGTGGGCGCCTTGATGTGGGCGTACAAGCAGGCGGGCATCAACGTGACCAACGAGCTGTCCCGAACAAGGATGGGGCTGACGGGCTCGGTGACGCGCTTGGGCGACAACGAGATCCCAAAGGACGAGGGCAAGGCAGGCGACATCATCACCACCAAAACGGGGCACTCCATGATGATCCTCGACCGCATGGACACGGACGGGAACGGCCGCTTTGATTCCTACCTTACACTGGAGATGACCTCTCCCAACATGACCTTCCATATCCACACGCCGTACAGCATTCGCCTCTGCACCCTGTACGACATGCGCTCGGTGTTTCAAAACACGGGCGTGGCGCGCAAGGATTCGCGCATCTGGCCCGATACCTATTTTATTCCAAGCAGCGCCTTCCCCGCGCTGCTCACGGAGGCGCTGTTAAAGAGCGCGGACGAACGGGGGCTGCGCTTTTTGTGGGGTCTGATCGCCTGACATACCGTGTTGTTTACTTGTAGCGCGGCGCTCCCTCGAAGAAGGAACGCATCCAAAAGTACCGCTCATGCTCGCGCCAGCCGTCCGCCGTTTCGTCCCAGACCGTGCGGTTACAGATGCAGTTGGGCAGCTGCTCGGCAAGCGCAAGATGCGCCTGATAGCTGTATTTGTTGTTGGAATACCACAAGCGCTCCAGCTTTCCAAGCGCCGCAAGCGGGCTTGGATCCTCGATGCGATTGGTGCAAAGGTTCAGATCCTTTAGGTTTTGCAGCTTTGCCAGCGGACTGACGTCCACGATGCGGTTCATGAACAGTTCTAAATAGACCAGCTCCTGCATCCCCTCCAACGGCGTTAGGTCGCTGATCTTGTTGTCCGCAAGGATCAGCACCTGCAGCTTCGTCAGCGGCGCAAGCGCGGAGATGTCCTCGATCTGTTGATGCCCAAGATCCAGCGCCACCAGCTCCGTACAGTAGCGGAGCATTTGAATATCCTCCGTATGCAGCCTGTATTTCATCTCATCGGCGCTCTTGCTTGAGCGCGTTGTAAAGGCGGTGGCGTCCGTACGCAGCTTGCCCCAGTAGCCTAACGAGATCTCCCACACAAATTTTACCGTCGGGTGCGCGTCGCAAAGCGCCGCCATGCTTTCGTCGCTCAAGCCACAGCCCACCATGTCCACCCGCTGCACGGCGGGAAGCTGTCCAAGAAGCTTGTCCAGCTCGGTCGCGTCCTGCAGGGGAACGCCGCTTAGGTCGATCTGTGCCGCATCGCCCATCACGCGCACGCCGTACAGCTCGTATACGGGAACGGGTGTGGGCGTGGGGGCAGGCGTGCTCGTGACCTCGATGGTGGGCGCAAGCGTCGGCGCGGTCGTCTCCACCGCCAGTACCTGTGCCGTTTCCTGCGGGGACGCGGCGGTCTCGTTGAACGCGGGGGCGGTCTGTCCGCAGGCAAGAGCGGGCAGCAGCAGCGCAAGCGTTGCTGACAGAAGGTACTTACTTTGCATGTCTTTTTCTCCCAAACAGAATCAAAAGGCTTCCCGCAATGAGCGCGGCCAAAAGCGCCGCTCCCACGAAGAGCCACGGCTGCACGGTTTTTGTCCCCTCGGCGTCCGCCACGGCAGTGGCTGTGGCTGTGGGCGCTTGGGTCGCAGCGGCAAACACCTCTGCAACAGGCTCCTTTGTAGGCGCAGGCGTGGACGGCGGCGTTTGTTCGGGCGTTGGTGAGGGTGTGGGGGCAACGTAGGTGGACAGCAGCTGTATGGGTACGTTTTCGAACATGTCGCCGCTGCCGCTGTCCAAGCCCACCGTGGTATAGGCCAGACCATAGTTCTCCAAGCTGTCCACGCCCTCATTGGTGACATAGCGGTGGCCGACGACGTACTGCGAGGCATGCTCCAAGTAGGCAGCCCTCGCCACATCCACAGCCGTTGCCCCGTCAAAGGCTTCCAGCGGAGTGGTCACGTTCAGCACAAAGGGGTTTTCCGCATAGAGATGCAGGTACAGCTTTTTCACTTCATAGACGCCCCACTGCTTGGTGGACTCGGCGTCGTAGCTTGCATCGGCGGCCAAGGGCATCGCCTCCAGAACGGTCGCCGCAGTGAGCTTGTGCTGCCAATGTCCGTACTCGCCGTTTAGATCGTGGGTGACGACGACCTCGGGCTTGAGACGGCGAAACAGGCGCACCAGATAGAGGCAAAGCTCGTCCTTGTTGTAGGTCGCCTTCACGTCCTCGGGCTGCGTGTTGGGAATGTCGGGAAAACCTGCAAAGATGGGATAGCAGCGCAGCCCCAGCGTCCATGCGCCGTTGAGCGCCTCGCTGCAGCGGAGCCGTTCCCGCGTGGCAAGATAGACGATATCCCCCGTAAGGCCGCGCTCCGCCGTATAGGTGGGAACCACGCCTCCAAAGAAGAGGACGTCATCGTCCGGATGCATGGAGATGACCAGATAGTCCAGCTTATCGGGCGTAGGCTCCCAAGCATGATAGTCGTGCGGCAGCTCGCCCTCGCCAAGGGCCGCAAGCGTGGCAATGTCCAGCTCGGCGGATGAGGACAGGCGCAGGGAGCGGGCGCCGCTCGGAAGCTCAACAATATCATTATAGTAGGTTGGATCGCCTGCACGCTCCTCCAAGATGTTCCCGTCTGCATCCGTCAGGGTGAGGGTAAAGCTGTCGGGAAGGGCGTACAGCTCGTAAAAGATGGTCGTTACGGGGACGTCCGCGTCCCAGCTGATGGTCAAAAAGGGGATGACGCCGTCCTCCGCCTTGAGGCGCACATGGGTCGTTACATCGCCGTCATGCAGACGGTTCTTGTAATTCCTGCCAAGCTTTGCGGAGGCGGTATAGCTGCAGCGCGCACTCAGATCGTTCTCGGCTGTCTTTGTGGCGGCATCGGAGATGGGGAAGGTAAGGAAAAGCAGCAGTAAGGCCAGAACGCCGCATAGAGATCTGAACAACGCTTTCACGCTTGCTCCTTTCCTCCGCAGTACGGGATCGCAGTTTCTGCTATCCAGTATATATCGAAAACGTCCGCAAACGCAAGGGAAATGTCGATTTTGCTCAAAAATGCTCGAAAGCTGCATGCGCGCCGCCGCGCTGCCTTGGCGATGCGCCGAGGGAGCATCGCACGAGGGAAGACATTGCGTGCCGCTCTTTTTCCCTTTTCCGTATTTTACCTTGTCTTTTTTGGGTCTGCATGGTATACTTTTTTTCGCGTTCGGGGCAAACTTTTGCTGTTTACCTACTTGCCGAACGGCAGCCGATCGAAGCGGCGTCAAAGGATGGATCATGGAAAACGGGAAAAAACGGGGTCTTTTCATCTGTATCGTGTCGCTTAGCGCTCTATTTGTGCTGCTTGTTGCGCTCCTTATTTGGCGCTGTCTGCCCAAGACGGTCGACAATGCCGTTGTGACTGCGCCTGCGCCCACCGAAACGCCTGATCCCAACGTGATCGCGTTTGCCACGCCTTCCCCGACCTCCGCACAGACGCCTGCGCCCACGCCCACTGCCTCCCCCACGCCCACTGCCGTCCCAACGCCCACTGGTCTGTTGGGCGGCAAGTTTGCCGATCTGTTTGCGGTCGATCAGCACGCCCTCCTGTCGGACAACAGCTATGCCTCCGACGCCATGGTGCTGCTGCTCAGCGAGTATTCCGACACGGAGAATTACGAAAAGAACGTCCACTATTTTGTCATTGACGTCTACCTGCGCGATATTGAGCTGCTGCGCACGGGCTGCCACTCCCACGATTTTTTCAAGCCCGGGACGGGAAAATTTATTAGGATGTGCGAGTACTATCAGGCGCTTGCCGCGGTCAACGGCGACTACTGCTCCTACAACGACAAGGGGCTGGTGATCCGCAACGGCGTCCTGTACCGCAATAAGCTCAACGGCATGAACGACATTGGCGTGCTCTTTCGCAGCGGCGAGCTGAAGACCTACGAATCCGATACGCTCGACATTGACGAGCTGCTGCTAAAGGAGCCTTGGCAGGCTTGGGATTTCGGCCCCTCCCTGCTGGACGAAGACGGTCACGCCAAGGAGAGCTTCCACAAGGATTACATCCACATTATCACCCAGAACCCGCGCACCGCCATAGGCTACTACGAACCGGGGCATTACTGCCTTGTGGTGGCGGACGGCAGGCAGGGCTCCTATTCGCGGGGACTGAGCATGAGCGATCTTGCGCGGCTGATGGAGGCGCTGGGCTGCAGCGTCGCCTACAACCTGGACGGGGGGCAGACCACCCAGCTGTATTGGAACGGCGCCATCCGCAACAGTCCCTTTGAGGGCGGCCGCTCGACCAGCGACATCATTTACTTCTCGGCAGAACCGCCCCTCGAATGATCCGCGTTCGGCTTGGCGTCAGGCGTGTATGCCCGTACCGTCTCCCTGCTCCGTTTCCTTCTCATTTTGAAAGACGGCCGTGATGACCGTGCCCTTTTCCACTTCACTTGCGGCGCTGATGCTGCCGCCGTGCGCCTCGACGATGGCCGCCGCGATGGACAGCCCCAGTCCCATGCCGCCCGTGGCTCTTGCCCGCGCCTTGTCCACCCGATAGAAGCGCTCAAAGATATGCTCTAAGGACGCCGCGTCCATGCCCACGCCCGTATCCTTGACCGAAAGGGACACGCCGCTTGGCGTTGCCTCGGCGGAAAGCTCGATGCGTCCGCCCGCTTTTGTGTACTTGACGCTGTTGTCGATCAGAGCGCGCAAAAGCTGCTTTACCATGCTGCGATCGGCAGTGAGCGTCAGCGCGGGGTCGCAGTCGATGGCGTAGACATGCTCCTTGTCGATGACCGCCTGCTCCTCGGTCAGCTCGCAGATAAGATCGCTCAGCAGGAAGCTCTCCTTGTTGAGCGCCTGCTGCTTGCCATCGCTGCGCGCAAGGAACAGCAGATTCTCCACGAGCTTGTTCATGTACAAGGTCTGCCGTCCGATGGAGCGGATGCTGTCCGTTAGGACCTTTTCATCCGTGCGTCCCCAGCGGTCGAGCAGCTCCGCGTTGCCCTGCAGGATCGCAAGGGGCGTTCGCAGCTCGTGCGAGGCGTCCGCAACGAAGCGTCCCTGCGCGGTAAAGGCGGCCTCGATGCGGGAAAGCATCCCGTTGACGGTGAGCGCAAGCTTTTTTAGCTCATCGTCGGCCTCGGGCACCTCCAAGCGCGCATCCAAGCTCCTCTGCCCGATATTCTCCGCGTCCACGATCATGCTGTCGATGGGCGAGAGCAGCTTGCGGCTCGTTCGCCTGCCCACAAGGAGCGCCGCCGCAGCCCCCGCCGCGTTCGCGCACAGTAAAAGGATGCCTAAAAGGTTGAGAAACTCCCGTTCGTCCTGCATGTTGAGCGCCATCAACAGGGACGAAGCGGGCTTTTCACCGTCCGTTATGTTCTGCTTGTAGAGCAGCAGCAGCTACCCGCCCTTTGCAAAGCGCAGCACAGGCGCATCCGTCTTGACGGGCAGAAGGACTTCATCCAAATGGAAGTTTACCACGCGGTTGACGAGCTTTCCCGTTTTGTCATAAAGGTAGAGGTTCAGATTGGTGTTGGTGTTTTGCTCCTCCAAGATGCCCCGCTCCGAAAGGGACTCGCCTTCCGCGACCTCCTCGATTATATGGTCGCAGGTCAGCTCCATGGTGGTGACAAGGCTGTCGCGCTGCTTGTTGACAAGAAAGCTGTACGCAATGAGAAACACCGCCGCCGAGAGCGTCGCCAGTACCAACGCGAACATGGCGGCGTACGCCAGCGTAAGGCGCGAAGAGAGCGTGCGCTTTTTTTTATTTATCCCGAATGACATAGCCTACCCCCCGTACGGTCTCGATGCGCTTCTGCTCCCCTTTGTCGTGGATGCGCTCCCTTAGGTAGCGCACATACACGTCCACGATGTTGCTGTCGCCCACATAGGAGTAGCCCCAGACCTCGTTTAGGATCTGCTCCCTTGTGAGCACGATGTTCTTGTTGCGCAGCAGGTATTCCATCAGTTCATACTGCGTCTTGGTGAGCGTCACGGCCGCGCCGTCGCAAAAGACCAGCCGCTGCGCCGTGTCCACCGTCAGCCCTCCCGCCGTGAGCGTTTCGCCGCTTGCGGGGGTCGCCGTCCGCAGCACGGCACGGATGCGCGCAAGCAGCTCCTCGATGTGGAAGGGCTTGGTCAGATAATCATTGGCGCCAATGTCCAGCCCCGTGACCTTGTCCACCACGTCGTCCCTTGCCGTCAGCAGGATGACGGGCGTCTGCTTCTCCTGCCGAAGGCGGCGCAACAGCGCAAAGCCGTTCATCTCGGGCAGCATCACGTCCAAGAGGATCAGGTCGAAATGCTGCTCCAAGGCCGCGGCAAGCCCGCTGCGTCCGTCGAACGCGGCGGCAGCTTCGTAGCCCTCGTGCTCCAGTTCTAATTTTACAAAGCGCACGATCTCCTTTTCATCCTCTACGATGAGTATCCGCATACGTTTCGCCTCCCCATTTCCGATTGTACCCCATCCTGCGGCACTTTTCCAGTCCCAAGACCAGTTCTCATCCAATTCTAATGCTTTCCTGCTGCACACTCTCATCGTGCGGGTGTATCTTTAGCTGCAAAGAGCAGAAAGGAAACCTACCATGGCCACACATACATCCAAACGGTTTGCCCTGCATCGCGGGCTTCGCATAGTTCTTCGAGACCTGCTGTGCGTGGGTCTTGTGCTTGTTACATTCGCGCTGTTCCATCATGCGCTCCCGCGTCCCGCAAGCGCGATAAGCAACATCGTCAGCTTGGACGCAACGGCGACCCCAACTTCGGGCGTGCAGGTGGTGCTGTCGGATCCGCAGGCGGTGATCGATGCAAGCGCAGCCGCAGGCATCACGAGCAGCGCCGACACCATAAGCGCGAACGGCACGGACGCCCCGACCTCCCTGCAGCCGACCGCAGAACCCGCCGTGGGGGACTTTTCCGCAAGCTTTCCCACCGAGGACACGGGCGTTAGCGCGCTGTACAGCTATCAAAGCGACACCCTGCGCATCGCCATCCATATGGTGCAGGAGAACGAAGTGACCTACTATGTGGCGGATGTGTATGTCAAAAACAGCAGCGTTTTTCGCACCGCCTTTGCCAAGAACCAATACGGAACGGGCATCTATCAGGAGCCTCTCAAGATGGCGGAGGCCAACAACGCCATCTTTGCCGTGACCGGGGATTACTACGGGGCGCGCAGCAAGGGCGTGGTCATTCGCAACGGTGACCTGTACCGCGATTCCGTCAACAGCGATGTGTGCGTGCTGTATGCGGACGGCGTGATGGAGACCTATCGCGAGGCGGACTTTGACGTACAAAGCGCCATCGACCGCGGCGCTTGGCAGGCATGGAGCTTCGGCCCCGTGCTGCTGGACGACAACGGACAGGCGCTCAGCTCCTTCGACAGCAGCATCCAAGGGAAAAACCCCCGCAACACCATCGGCTACTATGCCCCCGGCCACTACTGCTTTGTGACCGTGGACGGCAGGCAAAGCGGCTACTCCGTGGGCATGACCTTTACGGAGCTGTCGGCGCTGTTTGAGAGCTTGGGCTGCAAGGCGGCCTTTAACCTTGACGGCGGCAGGACGGCGGAGATGATCTTTCAAGGGCAGCTGGTCAACAAGCCCTACAAGGGCGGCAGGCAGTCCGGCGACATCATCTACTTTTAAGGAGGCGCTATGCACAGATACAGACTTTGGAACGCCGCTGCGCACGGCTCCGTCATATTGAGCCTCGTCTTTTTTGTCCTGTTCCTTTTGGATCGCTTCAACCCGTCCATGGATTTTTTGGGCAGCGATCAAAGCGCTTGGCTGCTGCTGCTGTTTTGTCTGTGCAGCCTTGCAAACGGCGTCATCTCCGCCGTGAATCTGTATCGCCGCGACCGAGCGCAGCACAAGCGGGAGCTGCGGGAGCATCAGCTGACGCAGCAGACGCGCTATAAGCAGTGAACCTTTGGCAAACGAAAATAAGCAGGGGGCGACAGCTGCGCGCCCCTGTTTTTATGGTTCCGATACGGTGTTCTGCCCGCAGGACGCGGCTCGGCGTTCAAACTCCTTTGCAACGGATCGAAGCAGGCTGCGGATCGGCAGGTGCTGCGGACAGGCCTTTTCGCAGCGTCCGCAGCCGATGCAGTCGGACGCCTTGCGCCCCTCCCCCGTGTGGACCACGCCGTAATAGTAGTCCGCGTTCCAGTCATGATAGAGCTGCTTGGCGTTCATCAGGGCGAACAGGTCGGGGATGGAGATGTGCTTGGGACAACCGTCCGTGCAGTAGCGGCAGGCGGTGCAGGGGATCAGATCCTTGCTCTTTAGGATGGCGCGCACTTGATCGATCGCGGCAAGCTCCGCCTTATCCAACGGCCGAGCCTCGCTTAGGCAGGCAACGTTCTCGCTTAGCTGCTCGAGACTGCTCATGCCGGAGAGCACCTTTTTGACGCCGTCGAAGCCTGCTGCAAAGCGCAGCGCATACCCTGCGGGGCTGTCGCCGTGCAGCGCCTCCAAGACCGCCTTTGCCTCGTCGGGCAGGCGCACCAGATTGCCGCCCTTGACAGGCTCCATCACCAGCACGGGCTTGTGGAACCGTTCGCAGACCTCGTAGCATTTGCGGCTCTCCACGGCGGGATCGTCGTAGTCCGCATAGTTGAACTGGATCTGCACGACCTCGATCTGCGGGTACTCGGTGAGGATCTGCTCCAAGACCGCAGCCCGATCGTGGAAGGAGATCCCAAAGTGGCGAAACTTTCCCTCCGCCAGCAGCTCCAAGGCCGTTTCGTAGGCGCGATGCTTTTTGAAGTAGGCAAAGGTCTCCGCGCCTTGGGCGTGCATCAGATAATAATCAAAGTAGTCCACGCCGCAGGCCGCAAGCTGGCTCAAAAAGAACGGACGGATATCCGCCTCCTTTTGAAAGTAAAAGTTCGTCAGCTTGTCGGTGAGGACATAGCTGTCCCTTGGATAGCGGCAGGTCAGGCAGTCTCGAAGCGCTGTTTCGCTCTTGCCGCCAAGGTAGCCGTGCGCCGTGTCAAAGTAGTTGAAGCCCGCCTCCAAAAAGGCGTCCACCATCTGCTTGGTCTGCGGAAGATCCACCTCCCCGCCGTTCATGGGCAGACGCATGCAGCCAAAGCCCAGTTTTCCGCCGAAATCATCCATGTTTATACGCTCCTTCCCATTTGACAAGCCTTCGAAAAGGCGGGATGCCGATAGATATCGCCCTTGTCCCAAGCGCCTGTGCCGTAAAGGACGCCCTGCTCCTTTGCATCGGGCAGGCAGCGCAAAAAGCCTCTCAGCGCGGCAAGGGTCTCGTCCGCCGCCTCGTGTCGGGCGTCCGCAGCGGTGACGATGAGATAGAACTGCTTGCCGCGGATCTCGCGATAACGCGGATAGCAGCGGTCGATCATCAGCTTGATCTGCGCTGCGGGAGAGTAAAAATATACGGGTGTGGCCAGTACGATCACATCCGCCGCGATGAGCGCGTCAAGAATCTCCGCCATGTCATCATGCTGCACGCAGCTGTGCTCGCCCCGCATGCAGGCGTTGCAGGCAAGGCAGGGAGCGATCTGCTTTTCCGCCAAACGGAGCTTGCTGACCTCGTGTCCCGCCTCCTTGGCGCCTGTTAAAAACTGATCGCACAGCACATCCGAGTTGCCGCCCTTGCGTGGGCTGGCGCTGATGGCCAATACCTTCATAGACTGCCTCCGTTTCGATCGAATACGATCCCTTTGTCCGGAACCATTGTATCGGATCCTGCGGCGGCATGCAATTTGACTTTACACCGTCTGCTATTAGTAAAACTTATCTGTCGGCTGCTTGCCTTTAGTCCTGCTTCGCCATGAACTGCGCCTTAAGAAGCTCGGCAAACGCAAGGACGCTTGGGGTCGAGTGGTTCGTTTTCCAAAACGCGCAGTACTTGCGGCGGATGGGCTTGCCGCCGCGGGTGAGGGGTACGCGGCACAGCGCTCCGCCAAGCTGTGCTGTGCCCTCGCCGCCCTCAACGGGCATGACGCCTCGGCCGCTGACCACCAGCATGCGCGCCTCCTCTAAATTTTCTGCAAACAGGAAATCGCCGCAGAAGCCCACGATGTCCCGATAGTAGCTGCGCTCCGTTTCGCGCTGCTCGGGGGAGGAGATGAGGATGCAGGGGCTGTCCATAAGCTGCGCCACCTCGATGGAGGCGCTGCCCGCAAGGGGATGTCGGGCGCTCAGCTCCACCAAGCAAGCGGTGACGACCAGCTCGAAATTTTCATATTCGTCCGAAAATGCCCGCCGCTGATCGTTGAACACCAGATCCACGCCGCCCCTGCGCACAAGGTCGTACAGCTCCTCGTGATTGCCGTTGACCACCTGCAGCTGTACATCGGGGTACTGCTCCAAAAAGGCGGCAAGCGCCAGCTGAAACTCCGACCCGCCGTAGCCGCGCAGGCAGCCTATCCGCAGCTGCGCCGCGTCCTTTTGATAGATGCGCACGGTCTCGCGGCAGAGCCGTTCCAGCTCGGCTGTCCACGCAAGGCTGCGTTCATAAAAATACTTGCCTGCAGGAGTCAGGGCGATCCTGCGCTTGCTCCTGTCCACCAGCTGCACCCCAAGCTCCCTCTCCAGCGCCTGCAGCTGCTGCGAGATGGCGGACTGTGAGATGAAGCAGGCCTCGGCAGCCTCGCTGAAGCTGCCGCAGCGCGCTATGGCTTGAAAGTATTGGATCTGCTTGAGCATCGGCGTCCCCCTCCTTCTTGGTGCGGCGTCAGATGGTCGGCTCCAGCTTCACAAGGCTGCGCAGCACATAGGCCGCGTCCGCTGTGTCGGTGTTGAGGTCGCCGTTGACGTTGCCTGCGATGATCTGCCGCGCATTGTACGCCTCGATCTTGACGCTGTAGCGAAGCAGCGATGCCGCGTCCGCCGCGTTGACCTGTCCATCGCCGTTGACGTCGCCCACGCGGGTCGGCTTGATCCCTTCGTTGGTCGTCGGCGCGGGACGGGACGTGGGCGAGGCTGTAGGCGTGGGGGTCGCAGTCGGCGAAGACGTGGGGCTTGGACTTGTGTCGGAAGCCGTCACATAGGGCGCATATACATAGCCCATCTGCCCATCCTCCAAGCGAACGATGCGGTACCAGTTCCCCGTCTTTTCGTACACAGCCACCGCATCGCCTCTGTTGAGTACGCCCAGCAGGCTGTAGGCCGTGCTTGGACCGCTGCGGAAGTTGGAATCGTCCGCGTTGATGTAACCGTAGAACAGGGGTGTCTCGCCGGGATCGGGCGTGACCGTGGGCGCGGCCGTTGCCGTGACGCCGCCTCCCGTTTCGGGGAAGGTCGCGCTGCTTGTCAGCACGGTTCCTGCGGGCGTTGTCAAGGAAGCGCCGCTGTAATAAAACTTCAAAATGTCAACATAGCTGTAGCCCAGCTTCGCCAGCTGTCCCGCGCCGCGATGCGACAGCCCTGCGCGATGTCCGCTCGACACGCCGTAAACAAGCACCCACTTGCCCGCCGCCGTCGCCGCAACAAAGCGTATGCCGCCCGACGCCGACACTGCGCCGCTGCCGATCAGCTCGGCAGGCGTAAAGGAGACCGTGCAGGCGGCGTCCGCCTTGCCCGACACCGACACGGTGAGGGTGCAGCTGATGCTCTCCTGCGGGGCGCGGTCGATGGGATAGCGAACGCTGCCCGTCGTGTCGCCGGCGCTGTAATAGCCCTGCATGGCGTCCACCGACACAAGCCCCGTGACCGTGCCCGACACCTGCGCGTTCGCAAGCTTGACAAGGTAGTTGTACAGCGCAGAAGGCAGCTCCTGCGGCGCCGCGCCGTCGATGGCAACGGAGACGTTTGCGCTGCTGCCCCTCAGGTCGTAGGGATCGAAACGGAAGCTGTACGCCCCGTCGTTTGAAGCGCCGCCCCAGACCATGCGGGGCGTGAGCACCTGTCCGCCGTTGGCGGTACAGTAGTAGGTCTTTACAACGGAGCCGTTGTACAAAAGGGTGTTCTCCCACACCGCGTCCACGGCGGCGATGGTGTTGACGTCCTGCGGCACATAGCCCAGATAGATCTGCGAGGTGGTGGTGTCGTACACATCGAACAGCTTGCTTGTGCGCGCCAGCACCTCCGCGTAGGCAAAGCCCTTGGCGATGATGGTCTGCGTCTTCAACAGCTCCGTGTGGGAGCTGTCGCTCAGCTCGCCGCTGACCGCGCCGTACAGGTACTCGCGCAGGCCGACATAGTTGATGAGCCGCAGCGTGCCCCCGTCGTTGACAAGCACCATGTCGCCCAAATAGTCGCGTTCACCGTGCTTGCTGTTGGAAAAGTGCAGGTACGCATCGCCGTAGGCGGCGGTGCTGCGCACGATGCGCACCGAGGCGGCGGACTGCAGCGTCCCCTTGGACGAATGCTTGACGCTCACGGCGCTGCCGTCCAAGCTTGCCGTGAGCGTTCCTCCCGTGAAGGAAACGCCGTTGACGCTGTAGGTACCCGTCACCGTAAGGCTGAGGCTGCCCGCCCCGCCTGTGGACAAAAGCACGCGCACCTCAACGTCGTTCGTTGAAGCGCCCAGCGCGCCGATGGGCAGGCAGGCAAGGAGCAGCAGCAGGATCATCAAATAGGCAATTCCACGTTTCATACCGTATTTATACCATATTTCCAATGAAAAGGGGAACGGGCGCGGACGATTGTTGAAAGTTTCTTAACAGCCGCGTTACAGTTCGGGCACGTTCCTTCGGAGGCTTTGGATAAAAGTGACAGAAGCCGTGAAAAAACCGTGCTTTGATCGCTTGCGCGGGGCTTTTCGGCGTGTTATACTGAAAAAAACAGGTGAGCGCAAAAAGCGGTCGCCTTTTCGGCAGGTCTCCGTATGCTGCCGAATGGAGGGAGCAGCTATGTTCGTCATCGCAGGTTTGGGCAACCCCGGCCTGTCCTACCGCAAAACGCGGCATAACGTGGGCTTTATGGCACTGGATCGTCTGGCGGACGAGCTGGGCGTGAGCCTCAAGACCAAGGGCTTTTCCGCCCTGTACGGCGAGGGCAAGGTCGGCGCGGAGCGCGTCGTGCTGATGAAGCCGCAGACCTATATGAACCTCAGCGGCGATGCAGTACAGCAGCTGATGCATTTTTATAAGCTGCCGCCTCAAAACCTGATCGTTCTCTGCGACGATGTGGAGCTGCCTGTGGGGAGCCTGCGCATCCGCCTGAAGGGCAGCGCAGGCACGCACAACGGCCTTCGCAACATCATCGCCTGCCTAAACAGCGAGGACTTTGCGCGCATACGCATCGGCGTGGGACAGGATCGCAGCTTGGAGCTGCGGGACTATGTTCTGAAGCGTCCCGACAAGGCGGAGTTTGCCCTTCTTGACGACTGCTTTGCCGCCGCCGCCGACGCCGCGCAGCGCATCGTTGCGGGTCACGCGGACGAGGCGATGAGCAAGTATAATAAGAAGCATGAGGGGAAGGCGCAGCCGCCTTCCAACGAAGCGTGAGCCTTCGGCACGGCAGGACGAGGTAAGGGTGAAACAACTTTTAGACGCGATCGCAAAGGATCTGGCCTTTGGCCGCTTGGACTCCGCGCTTCGGCAGGGGGAGGGAACGGTGGCCGTGTTCGGCGTACCCGACTCACACCGCGGCGTGATCGCGGCGGCGCTTGCGCAGGAGCGCACGCTGCTGCTTGTCGCCTCCACCGATACCGAAGCCGTGCGTCTGCACGCGGAGCTTTTGGCGCTGCGTCCCGATGCGCTGCTGTTTCTGCCCCGCGATCTGCCCCTCACGAATGTGCAGGCCATCTCCGAGGAGCGCCGCCGCGCTCGCCTGTCGGTGTTGGCACGGCTGGTGCTGCACGTTCCAAGCCTTATCGTCAGCTGCGGCGCCGCCCTGATCGAACGGCTTGCGCCGCCCGAGGCCTTTGCAAAAAGCATTCTGACCGTCTGCGCGGGGGATAAGACAGAGCCGCGTGCGCTGATCGAAAAACTGATCGCCACGGGCTACGAGCGCGTGGAGCTGATCGAGGGCAGTGGGCAATGCGCCCTGCGCGGCGACATTTTGGACGTTTGGCCGCCGCAGGCTGATACCCCCTACCGCATCGAGTTTTACGGCGACGAGGTGGATCAGCTGCGCTGCTTTGACCCGCTGAGTCAGCGCTCCCTTTCGCAATGCCGCGAGGCGCTGCTGCCCCCCGCCTTCGAGACCCCGCAAAGCCCCGCCGCCATCCGCCGCGCCCTGTACAAGTTAGGCGACGCCGCGGGCTTCGACGCGCAGCGCGAGGCTTGGGAGCAGGGCTTGCCCGCCCTTGCGGCGGACATGCTGCTGCCGCTGTTCTTTCCGTCGGACGCAACGCTTTTGAACTATGCAGCGGACGCCGTGCTGCTCATCAACGAGCCGCAGCGCGTGTTGGACGAGGCGCACGGCGCCGAGCTGACGCTGATGGAGGCCGTAGCCGCCTGCTTGGAGCGGGGTGAGGGTCACGCCGCGCAGGGCAAGCTGCTCCTCTCCGCCTCCGCCCTGCCCGCTCTGCTGTCCACCCCGTGCAGCGCCGCCTTTTACGCGCTGTTCCGCAGCTGTCCGCTTATTACGCATCATGCGCAGACCAACTTTACCGTGCAGCCCGCCCCGCAGTACCTGTTCCATATGGATCAGCTGGCAAGCGATCTTACGGTGCAGCGGAAGAAGCGCGAGGCGCTGCTTTTATACGCAGGCGAGGCGGCGGAGCGCCTCAGCGAGCAGCTTGCCGCGCTGAATGTGGACGCGGCTATCGCGGATGATCTGACCCGTCCGCCCGTGCGCGGCGAGATCCTTCTCCTCAGGAAGGCGCTGCCCCACGGCTTTGTCTATCCCGAGCTGCACCTGACCGTGCTGACGGGTGCGGAGCTGTTCGGCAAGCAGGTCGCCGTCCGACAGCGCAAGAAAAAAAGCGGCCTGAACTTCTCCGACCTTGCCGTGGGCGATTTTGTGGTACACGAGACCCACGGCGTGGGACGCTTTGTGGGCGTGCAGCAGCTGACGGTGCAGGGCAGCACCCGCGATTACCTGCTGTTTGCCTATCGCGGGGACGACAAGCTGTTCATCCCAACCGACCAGCTCGACCGCATCCAAAAGTACATCGGCGCAGGCGAGGAAGCGCCGCCGCAGCTGTCCAAGCTCGGCGGGAACGACTGGGGGCAGCGCGTCAGCAAGGCGCGTGCCGCCGCCAAGAAGTTGGCGGTGGATCTGGCGGAGCTGTATGCAAAGCGCAGCCGCCAGACGGGTCACGCCTTCTCCAAGGACAACGCGTGGCAGCAGCGCATGGAGGAGAGCTTCCCCTACGAGGAGACGCCCGATCAGCTCAGCGCCATCGAGGACATCAAGCGCGACATGGAAAGTCCCAAGCCCATGGATCGCCTGCTCTGCGGCGATGTGGGCTACGGCAAGACCGAGGTCACGCTGCGCGCCGCCTTCAAGGCGGTGCAGGACTCCAAGCAGGTCGCCTTCCTTGTGCCCACCACCATCCTTGCCCAGCAGCACTACAACACCCTGACCACCCGCTTTGCGGACTTTCCCGTGCGCGTGGCCTGTCTGTCGCGCTTTCAAACGCCAAAGGAACGCGAGGAGATCAAAAAGAAGTTAGCGGCGGGGCAGATCGATGTGCTGATCGGCACCCACGCCCTTTTATCCAAGTCCGTGCATTTCAAGGATCTGGGCTTGGTCATCATCGACGAGGAGCACCGCTTTGGCGTCAACCACAAGGAGCAGCTCAAGGCGCTCAAGTCCGAGGTGGACGTGCTGACCCTCACCGCGACGCCCATTCCGCGCACGCTGAACCTGTCTCTGACGGGCATACGCGACATCTCCACCATCGACACCCCGCCCGAGAACCGCTATCCCGTGCAGACCTTTGTGATGGAATACTCCGACAGTTTGGTCAAGAGCGCCGTAGATCGTGAGCTGGCGCGGGGCGGGCAGGTCTTTATGGTGTCCAACCGCGTGGACGGGATGGAGGGTACGCTGCACCGAATGCAGGAGCTGCTGCCCGACGCCCGCATCGGCGTCGCGCACGGGCAGATGCCCGAGCTGCAGCTTGAAAAGGCCATGCTGGCCTTCCTTAATCGGGAGTACGACATCCTTCTTTGCAGCACCATCATCGAAAGCGGCGTGGACATTCCCAACGTCAACACGCTGATCGTCTTGGAGGCCGACCGCTTGGGGCTTGCCCAGCTGTATCAGCTGCGCGGCCGCGTGGGACGCAGCGCCCGCATGGCCTATGCCTATCTGACGGTGTATCGCTCCCGCAGCATCAGCGAGACGGCGCAGCGCCGCCTGACCGCCATACGCGAATTTACCCAGTTTGGCGCAGGCTATCGCTTGGCGATGCGCGATCTGGAGATCCGCGGCGCAGGCAGTCTGCTGGGCGCGGAGCAGCATGGCCACATCACGGACATCGGCTATGAGTACTACTGCAAGCTCATCCGTCAGGCGGTGAGCGAGGCCAAGGGCGAACAGCAGCAGCCCGATGTGGACATCCAGCTGGACGTCCCGCTGGACGCCTATGTGCCAAGGGACTTTTTAAAAAGCGAGCTGATGCGCCTTGCCATGTACAAGCGCATTGCGGATATAAGCGATCAGGCGGGCTATGAGGATCTGACCGACGAGTTCATCGACCGCTACGGCGAGCTGCCCGAACCCGTGATGAACCTGCTGCGCCTGTCGCTCATCAAGGCCTTGGCAGCAAACGCGGGCTTTGCGGGCGTGTCCATCCGCGAGGGGGAGATCCGCCTGCGCTATGCCGACAGCGCTCGTCCCGACGGCGCAAGGCTCATTGCGATCCTCAGCAACGAAGCGGGCGCCCGATTGACCTCCAAGGAGGCGATCGGCATAGAGATCCTTAAGAAAGGCGTAAAAGTGCCCGATCTCGTCAAAATACTGCCACAATTTCTCCACAGGTTAGAGCATTGCATCTTGCCTAAAGATGCTGTATAATGACAAGGCATACGACTTTGTGTGCGATGAGCGGAAAGGAATAAGAATATGAAAAAGTTTAGACTGCCCGCATTGCTGCTGGCGTTGGCCCTGATCGTCTGTTCCGTCGGCTGCTTGGCCGATAAGGACGGCGAGGATACATCCACTCCCACCGACGATCCCAACGCGACAAGCGCGGCCGTGGGTGAGCTGGATCGCGACGCCGTTGCCATCGAGCTGGACGATATCGTCATCACGGCAGGCGACATTGCCGATTCCTACAGCTACTTCCTCAGCTACCTGAGCTACTACGGCATGGATACGCCCACCACCGACGAGGATATCAAGGGCTATGTGGATCTGGTCGTTGAGGATTCCCTCTCCGGCAAGCTGCCCACTTGGAAGGCAAGCGAACTGGGCGTGAGCCTCACGGAGGAGGATCTCAAGGAGATCGACGATTCCATCGCGACCGAGCGCCAGTCCATCATTGACGATTACGTCTCCTACGCCACCGAGCAGGCCGCGTCCGACACGACCATCACCGATGTGGAATCCTACGCCATGGACCTGATCGAGCAGGACGTCGGCAGCTACTACAACGGCATCAGCTTCGACCAGTATCTGGAGAACTATCGCGAGAGCCTCAAGGAAGACAAGATCAACGAAAAGGTCGAGGCCGCTTATAAGGCGACCATCACCGTGACCAAGGCGGACGCCAAGACTTGGTACGACACGACCTTGGAGGAGCAGACCACTTCCTACACCGAGGACGCCACCGCCTATCGTACGCAGCAGACCGCTTACGAAGCGGGCACCGATACCACGCCCAACCTGTATGCGCCCGAGGGCTATCGCCGCGTGCAGCTGATTACCATCAACCCCACCGAGACGTTGGATGAGAGCTACACCACCAACGCCACCGAGATGACCACGCTCGAGGCCGAATACGGCAAGCTCCTGCTCAACGGCGGCGATGCGACCCGCGAGGCGGAGATCATTGCCCGCTATACCGAGCTGAAGGAGCTCAACGACGCCATGTACGAGACCTACATCAGCGGTCCCCGCGCCTCCGCACAGTCCGCTATCGCCGAGCTGCAGGGCGGCAAGGCGTTCACCGAAGTGATGGCCGCCTATGACAGCACCGCGCCCACCGATGCCTACTTGGCCAACGGCGAGCTGCTGTACACGGTCGCCGAGGACAGTGCCTTCAAGACCGCTGTTTGGGAGACCGCCTGCAAGCTGGCTGTCGGGGAGTACTCCGACGTCATCGAGGTCGACGGCAGCTACTACATCGTCACGGTCGTCGAGGACGTCACCGCAGGCGCGGTCGCCTATGCGGACGTCGAAACTGCCTGCGAAGAAGCGGCTCTGAGCGAGGCGCAGGAGACGGCTTGGACGAACATTCAGGACGAGTGGCTGACGGAAGCCAAGGCTGTTGCAGTGTTCCACAGCGAGACCTACGCCATGGTAGGCAAGTCCTAAGTTATCAAACAGTAAACTGCACACAACAAAAAGCGTCCGCAAGGGCGCTTTTTTCATGGGTCGGTCAAATGCTTTCCCTTATTTTTTTATGCAGGGGGATGACGCTTCTGTCCCTTATCAGCAGACCCTCCCGCTGCATCTTGGACAGCTCCGCCGACATGGCGCTGCGCTCCACCGAAAGGTAGTCGGCAAGCTGCCGACGGTCGAAGGGAAGGGTGAACTGCGTCTTGCCCTGCCGCCCCTTCGTCCCTTGTCAGCGGGTACGATCGGACAGAATGTCGGTTTCGTCTTCGCCCAGAAACAGGATGCGGCAGCACGCTCCGATAAATTCTCCCATGTTCCTAAAAAACGTTTTCATCTCTCGCGGCTCCTTTTCTTGTATAGCAGTAGTATAGGCCGAAGCAAAGATGGCGTCCATCGATTTGGCTTACCCGTATCGTACAGTTTTGTAAGGTTTAGAGATTGTTTGTCGTTTGAGGAAGCGAGTTGCATGGACACGGCGGGCGGATGATATCCGCCCCTACGGGATGCGGGGAAAAGAGGGGCGCGTGGACAAGGCGGGCGGATGAGGGCAAGGTTGTGCAAAAAAGAGGAAGCGGCGCGTTTGCCGTTTCCTCTTTTGCGTTCTTGTCTTTATCAGGAATTGCGCTTTAGGAGCTGCTCGATCACGCTGCGGGTGATCTGCTCGATGGCGGCGCGGTCGCCGCTTGACGCAACGGGTGCCGCGCTTGTGGTCTTAAGTCCTGTAAAGCCGCTGTTTGCGGGCTGCTCGTGCATGTCGGGCGCCTTGGCCGCGCTGCGCGAAACGCCGTTTTTAAGATCCTCCAGCTCGCGCATCCCGTAGGCCACGCGGCGGATGTTGATAAGGTTCATGGGCGTGATATTGTCGCTGGTGGCGCTCTTGCCGATCGCACCGCAGCCCAAGGTCATGGCGGGGGCAAGGTTGGTGGTCGCGCCGACGCCGCCCAATGCGCCGGGGGTGTTGACGAGCAGACGGCCAACGGGCTTTTTAAGGGCGAACTCGCGCACCACCGCGCTGTTGCGCGTATGGATGGTCATGGTGTGTCCCACGCCCTCGTTCTGCAAAATGGCAATGCAGCGCTCACAGGCGCGCTCCCAGTCCTCCTCCACATAGTAGCCCAGCACGGGGCAGAGCTTCTCGCGGGAGTAGGGGTTCTTGCGCGACACCTCGGTCTGCAGCGAAACGAGCACCCGCGTGTCGGCGGGGACGGTCACGCCTGCCATCTTGGCGATGTAGGTCGCGGGCTTGCCGACGATCTTGGGGTTCATGGTACCGTTCTCGCGCAGCAGGAAGCGACCGACCTTGGCGCTTTCCTCGTCGTTGAGGAAGTAGGCGCCCTGTCGCCGCAGCTCCGCCTCGACCTCGCCGCGGATGCAGCTTTCGGTGACGATGCTCTGCTCCGAGGCGCAG
Source organism: uncultured Oscillospiraceae bacterium (assembly GCA_964490325.1). GTDB lineage: Bacteria > Bacillota > Clostridia > Christensenellales > CAG-138 > DAOPJM01. The sequence goes on along the minus strand of CAZBBX010000016.1, from coordinate 11,219 downwards.
ATGGTGCCGTTGTCAAAGGTCTTGGAATCCATCACATGCTTGACGGCCAGCGGGATGTCCGCGCTGCGCTCGATGTAGGCGGAGCCGTTGCCCGGGCCTACGCCGATGGCGGGATTGCCGGAGGAGTACGCTGCGCGCACCATGCCCTCGCCGCCTGTAGCCAAGATGACGCCCACGTCGCGATGCTTCATCAGCGCACCGCTGGCCTCGATGGTCGGTTCACTGATGCAGCCGATCAGACCCTTGGGCGCACCTGCGGCCTCCGCCGCGGAACGCACCAGCTCGAAGGTCGCAAGGATGCAGTTCTTTGCGCCCGGATGCGGGCTGATGACGATGCCGTTGCCGCTCTTGAGGGCGATCAGGGTCTTGTACATCACCGTGGAGGTGGGGTTCGTGGAGGGGATGATGGCCGCGACCACGCCCATGGGCACGCCGATCTCGATGATGCCTTGCTCGGGCAGCTCCCGAAGGATACCTACGCAGCGCTCATTTTTGATGGTCTCCCAGCAGATGCGCGAGCCCAAGAGGTTCTTTAGTACCTTGTCCTCCCAACGGCCAAAGCCCGTCTCCTCGTTTGCCATCTTTGCCAAGCGCTCCGCACCGCCTTCACAGGCGCGCACCACCGCCTCGCAGATGGCGTCCATGCGCGCTTGCTCGAAGCCCGCATAGATCTTCTGCGCCGCCTTGCTTGCCGCGATCAGGTCGCGCACCTCCTGTATCGAACGCAGATCCTTATCCAACTCCATAGAACAGCCTCCCGTACAGTAAAACTTGCTTCATACGCCTCTATTCTACCAAGCCCTGCGCCAAAATGCAATGCCGCCTTGCTGAAAATTGGTGCAAGAGTTGTTACATATGTATCAGGTCTTGCTTTTTCGTGAACAAAATTGCGCAGTACGCATTTTCCTGCAACCCTAACGCGTTTTCTATGGTATATTTGATGAAAGGGAGGCGGGAAAATGCGGATCGAAAGGCTTCACGGGCAGGCGCTCCTGCGCACGACGGCGCATACGCTGTCGCATTTTTTGGTGGATTTTTCCTGCGCCTTCCTGCTGTACCGTGCGGGCTTTCCCGCCGAGCAGCGCATCCTGATCCTGCTGTCGTACAACGCCTGCGCCTTTGCGCTGCAAGCGCCCTTGGGACTGTTGACGGATCTGATGGATCGCAACGGTCTTGTTGCGGGCACGGGCGTTGCCTTGATCGCACTGTCGGCGCTTCTGCTGCAAGAGCCTGTTGCGCTTGCCCTCGCTGCGGGGCTTGGAAACGCCCTGTTCCATCTGGGAGGCGGTCGCGATGTGCTGATGGACAGCGGCGAACGCAGCGGCCCTGTGGGGCTGTTCGTTTCAACGGGAGCCTTGGGGCTGTGGCTTGGCGGCAAGGCGGGGCGCGGCGGCTTTCCCCTGTGGATCGTCCTTGCGCTTCTCGCCGTGGACGCGCTGCTGCTGTGCTTCTTGGTGGGACGCTCCCCAAGGCAAGGCTTTCGCTCCCTTGGCCCCGTGCTTACGGAGCAGCAACGGCCGAACGCCCTTTGCCTGACCGCTCTTGTCGCCCTGCTCCTTGTGATCCTGCTGCGCTCCTACTTGGGCATGACGCTGCGCTTCTCTTGGAAGGGCGAAGGCGCTTATGCCCTGCTGCTGATCCTCGCCACGCTGCTGGGCAAGGCCTCGGGCGGATACTTGGCGGACGCCTTTGGCGCAGGGCGCGTGTGCGCGGCGTCCCTTTTGCCGGCCTGCCTGCTGTTCCTGTTTGGCGAGACGCCCCTGTGCGGTCTGTTGGCTGTGCTGCTGTTCAACATGACCATGCCGCTGACGCTCACCGCTGCGGCGCGGCTCCTGCCAAAGGCGAAGGGCTTTGCCTTTGGGCTTACGACCTTTGCCCTGTTCCTTGGCCTTGTGCCCATCCTGCTTGAGCTGCCTGCGCCGCTGCAAAAGCCTTGGGGCTATGCGCTGCTGACCCTTGTGTCGCTTGGTCTGCTGTGGCCTGCGCTGCGTACGGTGCAACGTCGTGGATAAGCTGTGGCTGAGCCTAATCGTCTCGCTGCTCCTGACGGAAGTGATCGAGCTTGTATTTGCCCTTGTATGGGGCGTGCGGGGACGGGAGCTTTGGCTTGTGGTGCTTGTGAACCTGCTGACGAATCCTCTTGCGGTGCTTGGCTATGCGCTCCTTCGGAACGTGCTGCCTTGGCCGCTGCTGTGGATACAGCTCCCCATCGAGCTGATGGTGTTCGTTTTAGAGGCGCTGCTGTACCTGCGGCTGTCCCGCACGATACGGCGGCCGCTCCTCTTTGCGCTGTGCATCAACCTTGTTTCCTACGGACTGGGCCTTGTGATAGGCCTGCTATTTTAACATTGGGAGGTACTGAACATGAAACACGGAAGGATCTTTTTGGCGCTGCTGCTTGTTGCGGCGCTGCTGCTGCCCGTCATGGGTATGGCGGATGTGATCTGGGAACCCGACGACGACTTTTTCTTTCAGCATCGGGACGCCTGCGAGTATGTGGAGCGCCAATACAGCGTGTCCGCCGCGACGGAGGCCTGCAAAAGCCCCGAGGACAGCAAGGTCGTGCTGACGCTGCAGCCCGATACGGCCTACTACGTCAACTACCTCTACACCGACGGCAAGGGCGTCTGCTGGGTGCTCATCGACGACAACGCAAGCAACACCACCGCTTGGGTCGAGGAGAGCAAGCTGCACCGCGAACTGGACTGCGGCCTGTTCCTCAGCATCTTTGAGGGCGTTATCACGGACTACGACGGCCGCTTTGACGAGTGGGATGCCACAAAGGCCTACTTTTGGAGCTATCCCGGCGCGGCGCAGCCCTATCTGATGGACATTGACGCAGAGTATCGCGTGAGCTTCACCAAGCTCTACACCGATGCGGAGGGCAAGGTCTGGGCGTACACCCCCTACTACATGGGCATGGAGGCTTGGATCTGCCCCGCAGAGCCGCTCAGCGAGAGCCTGTCGGGTCTGCCGACGGCGGAGCAGGTGCCTGCCGCCTACCAAAGCTACTTCCCCACCCTGTTCCCCGACGCAACCGCTTCGCCCACCGCAAGCAACGCGCCTGCGCAGGGTGACACCCCCGCAGCGCCCGCCGCGAAAAGCTCCGTGCCGTGGGCCGTCATCGCCGTGGTTGCGGCCGTCGTCCTTGTGACCGTCGTGCTGCTTGTCGTCCTGTTCGGAAAGAAAAAGAAGCAGGACTGATCGAGACCCCTTCGACTGCAAAAGGCTGCTCCGCCAAGAAAGCGGGGCAGCCTTTTTGTAGCTTTTATAGACTATTTCTCCCAGTCGTAGGACTCCTGCAGTCCCTCAAAGTAGTTGTAGATGCACTTGGTGGGGCAGTTTGCCACGCAGGCGCCGCAGCGGGTGCATTTGTCGGGATCGATGATGGCAACGCCGTCCACCACCTTGATCGCCTCGGAGGGGCAGGACTTTTCGCAGCGGCGGCAGCCGATGCACGCCGCCTTGCACTGGGAAAGCGCGACCTTGCCCGTTTCCGGGTTGCGGCAGCGCACCACGACGGTGCGGTTCTTGGGGATCATGGCGATGATGCTGCGGGGACAGACCGCCGCGCAGGCGCCGCAGCCCGTGCAGAAATCATCGTCGATGACGGCTACGCCGTCGATGAGCTTGATGCTGTTGAACTTGCACTGCGCAAGGCAATCGCCAAAGCCCAAGCAGCCAAAGCTGCACGCCTTGGGGCCGCCTGCAAGCGACGCCGCCGCCCGACAGCTTTGGGGGCCTTCGTAGCTGTAGCGCTCGCTGACGTTTTGGCAGGTGCCGTTGCAGCGGACGCGGCCGACCAGCCGTTCGCCCACGGAGGCCTCCACGCCCATGACGGCGGCGATGGCCTCGGCACACTTTTTGCCGCCTGCGCTGCAGCCGTTGACAGGCGCCTTGCCCTCGACAACGGCGGCCGCAAAGGCGTCGCAGCCCGCAAAGCCGCAGGCGCCGCAGTTGGCGCCGCCCAAGCAGGCACGCACCTTTTCGGTGCGTTCATCCGTCTTGACCGCGAACTTTTTGCCGACCACGCCAAGCAGCAGGCCGAAGATCGCGCCGATACCGCCCAAGATCGCGACGGCCCAAAGGATCAATGTCCAGTCCATAGTGCCGCCTCCTTAGGACAGATTGGAAAACAGAGTGGAAAAGCCCATGAAGGCGACGCTCATCAGCCCCGCTGTGACCAGCGAAAGCGGAAAGCCCTTCAGGGACTCGGGGATCGGCACGTCCTCCATGCGCTCGCGCACACCCGCCATGAGCGTGATCGCCAGCAGAAAGCCCAGCGCGCCGAACACGCCGTTGAGCACCGCCCAGATGATGCCGTTGCTGTAAGCCGTGTACTCCACGTTGAGGATACACACGCCCAGCACCGCGCAGTTGGTGGTGATCAGCGGCAAATAGATGCCCAGCGCCGCGTACAGCGCGGGAGCGCTCTTTTTGAGGAACATCTCCACGATCTGCACCAGCGCCGCAATGATGATGATAAACGCAATGGTCTCCAGCTGCGTCAGTCCCAGCGGCATAAGGATCCACTTATCCACCGCGTAGGTGAACAGCGACGCCAGCGCCATCACAAAGGTCACGGCAAGGCCCATGCCCACCGCCGTCTCCACCTTGCTTGAAACGCCCAAGAAGGGGCAGCAGCCCAAGAAGCGCGAGAAGATGAAGTTGTGCGACAGCACGCAGGACGCCATGAACAGCAGAACTTTAAGGATCGTAAGCGGCATGTCAGTTCTCCTCCTTCTTTCTCTGCGCCTTGGCGGTGATGAGGTTCACCACCCACAGCAGCAGGCCAAACACGATGAAGCCGCCTGCAGGCAGGATGGCAAGGATCATCGGCTCGTAGCCCGCGCCCAACAGATCGACGCCAAACAGGGAACCGTTGCCCAGCAGCTCGCGCACCATGCCGATCAGCGTGATGGCGACCGTAAAGCCCAGTCCCATGCCCAAGCCGTCCGCCGCGCTCAAAAGCACGCCGTTCTTGCTGGCAAAGGCCTCCGCTCTTGCCAAGATGATGCAGTTGACCACAATGAGCGGAATGAACAGTCCCAAGCTCTGGTACAGCGAGGGCAGGTACGCCTGCATCAGCAGCTGCACGATGGTAACAAAGGTGCAGATGACCGCCACGAACGCGGGAATACGGATCTTGTCCGGTATGAAGCGGCGCAGCAGGGAGATGACCACGTTGCTGCCCAGCAGCACGAAGGTGGCAGCCAGTCCCATGCCCACGCCGTTGATGGCGCTCGTCGTCACCGCCATGGTCGGGCAGGTGCCCAGCACCAAGCGGAAGGTGGGATTTTCGGTGATAAGGCCGTTGAGAAAGACGGCTCCGATGCTCTTTTTTTGCTCCATGTCAGTTCACCCCCTCCAAAGCGGCGACCAAGGTCTGCCGCAAAACCTCGACCTCGTTGGTCACGGCACGGGAGCTGATGGTGGCGCTGGTCACAGCATCGATCGTCCCGCCGTCCTTTGCAAGCGACACGGGGCCGTTCATGCCCACGAACTGTGCGCGCCAAGCAGGATCGCTGCGGGTCTTTTCGCCCAGTCCCGCGGTCTCCGAAAAGTCGCTGCCGCCCACGTTCACGCCCGTGATCGTGCCTTGAAGATCTATGCCCAGCGTCACCTCGATGGTGCCGCCGTAGCCCTTGGTCTTGCCCGAAAGCACCAGACCGACCGTTTGACCGTTCGCGTCCAAGCCCTTGTAGACGCCGTTTTCTCCCTCCGTAAAGGAGCTTGCCGCAGGCAGCACCGTAAAGCGCGCTTCGTTTGCCTCCATCAGCTCCTGCTGACGGATGGGCTCCTTGGTGATGCTGATGACAAGACCCAGTGCCAAGCCCGCTATGAGCGCGATGAGCAGCAGCTTGCCGCAAAGCGTTAGAATCTCACGCATGGCGCTTCACCTCCCCGTACACCTTGGGCTTGATGCCCCGATCGATGAGGGGCGTTACGATATTCATGATGAGGATGCCGTAGGTCACGCCCTCCGGCAGATTGCTAAACGACCTGAGCAGCGCCACGATGAGGCCGCAGCCAAAGCCGAAGATGAGCCGTCCCACCGTGGTCATGGGGTTTGTCACATAGTCCGTGGCCATGAACACCGCGCCAAACAGCACGCCGCCCGACAGCACGGCCTTGACGGGATCTTGGCCAAACAGCAGGGAGAAGAGCATGAAGCTTGCGATGAAGGAGACGGGAACGTCCCACGTGATGATCCGTGTGACCAGCAGGTAGATAAAGCCGATCAGGATGGCGACCTTGCACACCTCGCCCATGGAACCCGGGATGCGCCCCAGGAACAGCTCCAGCATGCTTGCATCGTACTGACCCGACAGATAGGTCGCGCTGGATACGGCGTCCGCACCCGGCAGCACAAAGGCGCTCATGCGCGCAGGCCAAGACACGAACAGCACGGCTCTGGCGGTCAAAGCGGGGTTAAGGAAGTTGCAGCCCAGTCCGCCAAAGAGCTGCTTGACCAGCAGGATGGCTACGGCACTGCCGACCACCACCATCCACCAAGGCGCGGTGGAGGGTAGGTTCAGCGCAAGGATGACGCCTGTGACCACCGCCGACAGGTCGTTGATGGTCAAAGGACGATGCGCGATTTTTTGCGCGGCAAGCTCGAAGGCCACGCAGCTGACGACCGCAATGGCGACAAGGAGGAGGGCGCGCCAGCCGAAGTAGTACACGGCGGCGACCACGCAGGGAGCAAGCGCTGTCAAAACGCCTGCCATGATGTGCTTGGTATCCTGTTTTTGGCGCACATGCGGCGCGGGAGCAACGGTGAAGGGCATGGCTACCTCCTTTGCTTCGCCTGGATCATCTCTTTGGCGACCTTGCAGGCGGCCGTGAGGTGCCGATTGGCGGGGCAGGTATACGAACAGGCGCCGCAGGCGATGCAGTCCATCGCATGATCCTTTTCGGCGCGCTCAAAATCGCGGCGTTCCACATCGAACTTCACGCGATAGGGGTACAGATGAATGGGGCAGACCGCAATGCAGCGTCCGCAGCGAATGCAGGCGCCCTCCTCGTCGGTCTTTGCCATGGCCTCGTCAAACACAAGGATGCCGCCCGAAGCCTTTTGGATGGATACCTGATCGCTTGCGCAGCAAAAGCCCGTCATGGGGCCGCCGGAAATAAGCTTCTTGGGTGTGCCCTTGTAGCCGCCCGCATAACTGATGGCGTCGATAAAGGACGTTCCGATGCGCACGCGCAGGTTCTTTGGCGTGTTGACCGCACCCGTGACCGTGGTGATGCGCTCCACCAAGGGTTTGCCCAGCAGCACGGCGTCGGCCGCGGCAGCGGCGGTCTCCACGTTGAACACCAGCGCGCCTGCGTCCACGGGCAGTCCCTTTTGCGGCACCTGCCGTCCCGTGATCGCCTCGATGAGCTGCTTTTCACCGCCCTGCGGATACTTGGTGGGCAGCACCGCAAGCTCCATGTTCTCCGCCTCGGCAACGCTGCCCCGCAGGGAGGCGATCGCCTCCTTGAGAGCCTGCACCGCGTCCAATTTGTTGTCCTCCACGGCGATGACGCCGCGGGTGACGGAAGCTGCACGCATCAAAAGCGCCAGCCCCTTGACGATGCGGAGCGGTTCCTCCAGCATCAATCGATGGTCGCAGGTCAGATAGGGTTCGCACTCCGCGCCGTTTAGGATGACCCATTCGGCCTTCTTGCCCTCGGGCACGTTGAGCTTGACCGCGCTTGGAAACGCGGCGCCGCCCATGCCGCACACGCCAGCGGCGCGGATGGCGGCAAGGATGTCCTTGGGTGCGGCGTCGTCAAGCCCGCCTGCGGGCGTCAGCTCCACCCATTCGTCCAAGCCGTCGGACTCGATGACTACGCAGCTCTCCGGATGCGCCTTGAGCTGCTGCCGTGGCTCCACCGCCACGACCATGCCGGAGACCGATGCGTGGACGGGTACGCCCAAAAAGCCGTTCGGCGTACCGATGAGCTGCCCCGTTAAAACGCGCTCACCCTTCTTAACGCAGGGCGTACTGGGCGCGCCAAGGTGCATCCCCATCGGGATGACGACGGTCTTGGGCAGAAGCGGCTCTATCGCCTGCCCATTTGCAAGCGACTTGCCCTCCCCACACTCGTGCAGCGGATGTACGCCGCCGCGAAACGTCTTTGCCAAGTGATACGATCCTCCCTCCGAACTTACTATATCCATTCCCCGCTTAGGTGGTTGGTACCAACCGAAGCAGCAGATTGCCCCGATAGAAAAATTCTCCGAACACGGAGCCCTCCAAAAAGCTCTCCAGCTTGGGCACCACCGTCAGCACGATGGGCACCAGCATAAAGAGGATAAAGACCAGCAGGATCCCGTGCAAAAAGCCGATCCCCAAGGAAACGGGCGCGTCATAGCGCGCCAAGACGGGCAGGCCGTTCTTGCCGTAATCCACCAAGTGCAGCACAAAGCCGAACGCAAGCCTGAAGATGATGAACAGCAGCAGCAGCGAGAGGATGTTGATGACCAGATCCACAATGGTCTGGTTGAAATAGTCCCCCAAGGTCTCGATCCCCTCTGCCTTGTACGCCGCGCGGCGCACGTTCTTTTGCACAGCGCTGTCCATGGGATAGGGCATGTTCGCGTTTGTAATGACCTCGCTCAAGGTCGCATCGTCCACCGTGTCGATGCCCTCATGCACCAGCTCCACACTGGTGTCGTTGATATACTCATAGCCCTCGAAGTAGTAGAGCATCATGTCGTAGATCTCCTCGTTCGCCTTGAACGAGCCGGAGAGCGCTGGGATGCAGACAAGCGCCAGTAGGAAGCTCAGAACGGTCAGTCCCAAGCTGATCAGGGAGTACACCACGCCGCGGTAATACCCCGCCAGCACGGCTACGCCCAAGATGACCAAGATCGCCAGATCGACCATACCGTCTCCTTTCCCTGCGTTTTTCTTACTACTTCACGCCGCAGAGCCAGCACTTGCCGTCCGCGACCAGTAAAAAGCGCGTATCGTCCAGTTCGTAGGCCGCCGTGGGCGTACGGCCAAGCTCTAACTCCAGCAGGCTCTTGCCCACATAGGAGTAGGAGTACAGCTTACTGCCCGTCAGGATGCGTATGCCGCCGTTTTGCAAAAAAGCGCCTACGATCGCATCGGGCGTGTGCAGCGTCATGATGGAATCCAACGCTGAGTCACCCTCGGCGACCATCAAAAGGCGCAGGGTGGATCTGGCGTACAGCTCGCCCCTCGGCCGCAGCAGCAGGTACGCATAGCCGTTGGCGTAGGCTATGTCCGTGACGCGGTTGCCGTAGATACGCACGCGATAGGCTTCCTTGCTGCCGCCGTAGGCATAGCGCACCACATCCTGCGTGCCGATGAGGAACACGCTGCTCTCCGTGATATAGACCTTTTCAATGGTTTGATCGTAAAAGGGCGCAAAGTAGGTCAGCGTCCCTCCCGCGTTATAGTCGTACAGCTTGACATTGGTCACGGCGTGTGCGCTGTCCGTCGTCACGTCGATGACCCAAAGGATGCAGCGGTCGAAGTCCGTGTAAAAGCCGAAGCTCACCACCTTGGAAGCGCTGTAATCCAAGGTGTCCAAGGTTACGCCTGTCTTTGCGTCGCAAAGGATGATGCTGTCGTTTCCCGCGTTGCCTGTGCGCAGCACAGCCACATAGTCCTCGGTGCAGCGCACCCCGCCCACCGTACCCGTGACGGAAAAGCCGCTGCCGTCGCGGATGACCACCGAGCTGCCGGAATACACCACGGCGGTGTTTCCCCCGATCGCCCAGTCGTCGGGCAAGGCGCCAAGCTTGGAGCTGACGGCGCCGTCCGCGCCAACATGATACTCGATCAGCTCCGACTCCGTGGCGTAGCTGACCACGCCGTTGGAAACGTGCAGGCTCTGCGACGCGTCCAAGGGCAGCTGCTCCCAGGTGACCACGCTGTCGTGCTTGCCGAACGCCAAATACATCGCCGCGCCCAAGGCAACGAGCAGCACCAACGCTGCCGCACCCGCCAGCACGACACGGCGCATATTCAGTTGCGGCTTACGCGGCTGCTCCATAGAAGCGTACTTCCTTTCAGGCCTTCCTTGGCACGATGACGGTCAGCGCCTTGTCTAAGATCTTGAAATGTACGGGCGTGCCCTCCATGCGCTCGCCGTCCACCTCGATGCGGGAGACGGGCGTGCAGCTGCAGGTCAGCTCGCGCACACGAAACTGCGTGGCATACTTGGTGCCGAAGATCGTTCCTTTGAGGAACTTTGGCAGGATGAACGGCGCCTTGGCGCGGGATACATCGTGCAGGATCGTGACCTCCAGCAGACCATCGGTCAGGGACGCATCGGGCGTGATGCACATGCCGCCGCCAAAGTGCGTTCCGTTGCCCACCGCCACCAGCAGCGCGTTCTTGTGCAGCGGCTCATGCTCAGGCGATTCCAGCAGGGTGTCCCGCGACTTAAGCCCCAGTATGGCGCGCAAAAGTCCCATCAGGTAGGCGGTGCTGCCCCGCTTGATCTTCTTTTTGTAGATCTCCGTGTAGTCTAACACATCCACGTCGAAGCCGAAGCCCGCCACGTTGAAAAAGATCTGCTCGTTGGCCTGCGCCGCGTCGATGCGCAGCGCCTCGCCGTCCAGTGCGATCTTGGCGGCGGCCTGTACGTCGATGGGCAGTCCCAAAGGACGCGCCAAGTCGTTGCCTGTGCCGCAGGGGATGACGCCCAGCGGCAGTTCGGAAAAGATAAGCCCCAGCGCCGCCTCGCGCACCGTGCCGTCGCCCCCAACGGCTACCACGCGGTCGTAGCCCTGCCCTGCCGCTTCCCGCGCAAGCGCGGTTGCATGGTCAGGCCCCGTTGTGTGTACGAGCGTGTAGTCGACCCCTCGCTCCGTAAAGTACGCCTCTGCCACGTCCCCCGCGGCCTTGGCCGCCCCGTTCCCCGCGACGGGATTGACGATCAAAAGTATGCGCATACGCCCCTCCATCGGACACCGATTCACCTTATATTACCACAACAGCCCCCGTTGGTCAACGAAAAACAAAAAGCAAACAGGTCATCTAAAGCCCCGGCTTTTTGACGGTAAAAGATGATACCGTCGGATCCCTCTATCGATCCGACAACGCGAAAAGCAAAGGATCCACCCTAAGCAGCCGTCGGATCGCTCCGTCGATCCGACAACGGAACAAACAAAGGACCAGCCATCCAATCCATCAAAACCGGCGACATGCGCGGCGGATTTGATACCTTGCTTGCCCTTTTGGGTCTCCAAA
>CAZBBX010000015.1:0-52174 GCA_964490325.1 uncultured Oscillospiraceae bacterium | reverse complement strand
GATGGCTCCCTGTGCTACTTAACATTCACACTACCCCAACTATTGACATTGAACCAAAAAAATACCCGCAGCCATAGGTAAGGGCTTTATGCGCTTACGGAAGACTGCGGGAAAAGCTATGCTGCTGCAAGTCGGGTCAGACCGTTTCGTCCTGACCCGCAAGATCCTCTGCGCGCAGACCGGGACCGGGATCGCCCTCGTACCAATGCCTGCGGCACAGGCCAATGTAGCGGTCGTTGGCGCCAAGCAGCACCTGCTCGCCCTCGCGGGTGATGGAGCCCTTGCCGTCCAAACGGCCGTTCATGGTCGCCTTGCGGCCGCACCAGCAGATGGTCTTAACCTCCTCAACGGTGTCGGCTCTGGCCAGCAGCCATTGACTGCCCTCGAAGAAGTTGCCTTGAAAATCCGTGCGCAGACCGTAGCAGACCACGGGCGTGTTGTACTCATCCACCACGCGCACCAGCAGCTCCACCTGCTCGCGGCTCATGAACTGCGCCTCGTCCACGATCAGGCAGTCGTAAAAGCCCGCCTTCACCTTTTCCAGGTCCAGCTCGTCGAGCAGGATGCATTCGTCCGCAAGGCCGCAGCGTGAACGGATGGTGCGGGCGCCGTCACGGGTGTCGGCGGCGGGCTTGAGGAGCAGCGCGTTCTTGCCGCGCTCCCAGTAGTTGTATTTGACCATCAGTGCGTTTGCAGTCTTGCTGGAGCCCATCGCTCCGTACCGAAAATACAGCTTTGCCATGCGAACCCCCTTAATGCTTTGTTTCCTTAATTGCAGTATAGCGCAGCAGACCCCGCTTGTCAAAAGCACTTTCGTCCCGCATAAGCAAGGTTTTATGCCGTGACGGCTGTTTTTTGGCAGTCCGCGGCGGTCGAGTGCTTGCAAGTAAGGAAGAAACTGTGTATAATGCAAGATGGAGTGTTATAGAAAAGGAGTGAGTCTCTATGCGTCGTAAGCACCGTACGCACCGAATCCGCGATCCGCACAAGACTTTGATGCTGCGGCGAGAACTGAAGACGATCCTGATCCTGATCGCAGCCTTGAGCGCGCAGGCCTATGCCATCGTTGCGCTGTATCGTCCCGCAGGCATCGTGTCCAGCGGCGTGACGGGCATCAGTATGCTGCTTGAATACGCCACAGCCGACCGCATCCCAAGCTGGGCGACCATCCTCGTGCTGAATATCCCGCTGATGATCCTTGCGCTCAAGTATCTGCATCTTCGTTTTACGCTGTATTCCATCTTTGCCACGGTCTATTTTTCCGTGGCGGTGGCAGTGTTTGAGCTGCTGAAGATCCCTCCGCTGTTCGACATGAGCGAACCCATCACGCCGCTGCTGTCCGCCATCTTTGCGGCGGTCATCCTTGGCACCTTTGGGGCGCTCATCATCAGGCAGGGGGCTTCGTCGGGCGGCATGGACATCGTGTCCCTACTGCTCAACCGCCGCTATTCCTTCCCCATGGGAACGATCTCCATGTCCATCAACGTGGTCATCTGCATTGGCATGAGCTTTGTCAACGGCATCGAGGCAACGGCGCTGTCCGTCGTGGCGCTGTTCATCTCCAGTATGGCGTTCAACAGTATGCTGCAGGGCGCCAACCGCACCAAGACGCTGTTTATCATCTCCGACAAGTGGGACGAGTTTGCGCCGCAGGTGCTCATGCAGGTGCGCAGAGGCGTGACCTACATCCCCTGCCGCGGCGCCTATACCAATAAGGAAAAGACGCTCGTATACATCATTGCCAAGACGGTGGAGCTTGCCGCCATCCGTCGCGTCGTGCTGGAGCATGACGAGCATGCGATCATTTCCATCATCGATACGCGGGAGGTCGTGGGCAAGGGCTTCAGCGCGGTCAACTAAAGGAGGAGCAACATGAAACAGTTTATCGAAGACACGTTTGCCGAGCAAGTACGGGATCTGCAGGCGCTGGTGCGCATACCCTCCGTATCCCGCGGGACGCCCGAGGCGGGCAAGCCGCTGGGACGCGAGGTGGATCGCGCCTTAAAGGCGGCGTTGGAGCTGGCGCGCAAGCTTGGCTTTACCAAGGTCATGGATCTGGACGGCTACTGCGGCGTGGTCGAATACGGCGAGGGCAAGGAGCTTTTGGGCGTCATGGCGCATCTGGACGTGGTGCCCGAGGGCAGCGGCTGGACCTATCCGCCCTATGAGGCGCGCATCGTGGACGGACGCATGTACGGCCGCGGCGTCTTGGACGACAAGGGGGCGGCGGTCTCCGCGCTGTACGCCTTGGCAGCCGTGAAAAACAGCGGCAAAAAGATGCGCCGCCGCGTGCGTATCATTCTGGGCTGCGACGAGGAACGCGGCTGGGCGTGCATGAATCGCTACGGCAAGACCGAGCCGGAGCCGGATCTGGCGTTTACGCCCGATGCGGACTATCCCGTCGTCAACAGTGAGATGGGCATTTTGCAGACCGTTTGGCAGCAAAAGGGCAAGTTTGCCCTGCGCATCGAGGTCGGCACGGCGCCCAACGTCATTCCGGGCGAGGCGAGTGCAGCGCTGCCCTTTGCACCCCTGCCTGTGGAGGCGGGGGAGGGCTATTCCGTCCGCATCGATGGCAATACGCTTCACGTCACGGGACGCGGCGGACATGCCGCCGAGCCGCAGTTAGCGCACAATGCCCTGCTGGAGCTGCTGCGCCTCCTTACAAAGCAGCCCCTGCCCGAAGCGGAAAAGGCGCTGGTCACGTCCCTACATGCCCTTTTGGGTATGGATCGCCACGGCGAGACGCTGGGCGTGGACAAGACGGACGAGTCGGGCCGCCTGACCCTTTCGCCCGATATGCTGACCGTAAACGAAGAGGGAGCCACGCTGACCTGCGACTGCCGCTATCCCTTCGGCTGGCAGTCTGAGGCGCTGTTGGACACGCTCAAGGCGAGCTTTGGCGGCGCGGGCTTTACGCATACGGGCGGAAAGAACAGCCCGGGACACTTCATTCCCGCAGAAAGCGAGCTGGTGCGCACCCTCATGGACATCTACAAGCGCAACACGGGCAGCGATGCAAAGCCGCTGTCCATCGGCGGCGGGACCTACGCACGAAGCTTTCACAACGCGGTCGCCTTCGGCACGGTGGGCGAGGGAGAGCCTTCCCTTTGCCATATGCCCGACGAAAACGTCACGCTGGATTCCATCAAATTCAACACGCTGGTGATGGCGCAGGCCATCGATGAACTGGCAGCGGAGTAGTACATGGCTGAGATCTGGATCGTTGAGGACGATATTGACATTCGGGAGATGGAAAGCTACGCGCTGGAGAGCAGCGGGTTCACCGTCCGCGCTTTTTCGGACGGCCCCTCGTTCCGTGCGGAGCTTGGCGGAGCCTTGCCCGACTTGGTGCTGCTGGACATCATGCTGCCCGACGAGGACGGGCTGACCATCCTAAAGCAGCTGCGCAAGGACAGCGCCACAAGCAGCATCCCCGTCATCATGGTCACCGCCAAGACGACGGAGATGGACAAGGTGCGCGGTCTGGATCAGGGGGCGGACGACTACATGACCAAGCCCTTCGGCGTGCTGGAGCTGGTCTCCCGCATCAAGGCGCTTTTGCGGCGCTCCGGCAGGAGCGAGCAGAGCCTCAGCTGCGCGGGCATCGTCATGGACGATGAGCGCCGCCGCGTCGAGGAGAACGGACGGCAGGTGGAGCTGACCTTCAAGGAGTACGAGCTGCTCAAATATCTCCTGCTGCATCGCGGCACGGTCCTCTCCCGCGACAAGCTGATGGACGCGGTGTGGGGCTTTGCCTTTGCGGGGGAGTCGCGCACGGTGGACATGCATGTAAAGACCCTCAGGCAAAAGCTGGGCGAAAGCGGCAAGCTCATCGAAACGGTGCGCAATGTCGGCTATCGCTTGGGCGAATGACGCGCTGCGGGGGCTGAACGGATGGATCAAACAGAACTGCTTACACGCATGGTCGACAGCCTGCCCGATGGGCTGATCGCCTTCGACCTCGAGGGCTGCATCCTCTATTGCAACACGGCGGCGCGGGAGCTGCTGCGCCTCACGCAAGATCCTGCGGGCAAGGGCAGCTCCGCCCTGAAGCGGGAGGACATCGAGCGCTTTTTGTCCGTTGCGCGCAGCGGAGACAGCGCCTATATCGAGCTGTACGAGCATGGCGTGCAGCTCAACTACAGCGACATGCAGCGCGATGGACAGCGCATCGGCGCGGTGCTGCATCTCACCGATGTGGGCGAGCAGCAGCGTAACGAGCGTCTGCGGCAGGAGTTCACCGCCAATGTTTCCCACGAGCTGAAAACGCCGCTGACCTCCATCTCGGGTTACGCCGAGATGATAGCGGCGGGATTGGTGCGCGAGGAGGACATCAAGGGCTTTGCGCGGCGCATCGAGTCCGAGGCCAAGCGTATGCTCACGCTCATCTCCGACATCATTCGCCTCTCCGAGCTGGACGAGTTCGCGCATGTGCAGCCCACCGAGCGCTTCCCATTGAGCGGGGTGGTGGACGAGTGCATGGCGATCCTGCAGCCTGCCGCCGCCATGCGCAATCAAAGCCTGCAAAGCCACTGTGACGACACGGAGATCGTGGGCGTGCGCAGCCTCATCTGCGACTTGGTGTACAACCTTATGGACAACGCCATCCGCTATAACCGCGACAACGGCTTGGTCAGCGTCAACGTATCGGGCGGCAAGCTGACCGTGCGGGACACGGGCATCGGCATTCCCGTTCAGCATCGGGGACGCATCTTTGAGCGCTTCTACCGCGTGGACAAGAGCCGCAGCAAGGCAACGGGCGGAACGGGCTTGGGGCTTGCGATCGTCAAGCACATCTGCGAGCAGCACCACGCGACCATCCGCTTGGAGAGCAAGGAGGGCATCGGCACGGAGATCAGCGTGCGCTTCCCAAGCGTGGAGGAAGCGGGAGGCATCCCGCAGGTCTGAACGATACCAAAACAAGACCCGAAGGAACGGGTATAAGGAGGAGCTTATGGACAGAAGGAATCTTTGCACAACAAAAGCGCCTGCGGCGGTCGGCCCCTATGCGCAGGGCGTGAGCGCGTCGGGACGGCTGCTGTTTGTATCGGGTCAGCTGCCGATCGATCCCGACACGGGCGTCATGCCCGCATCCATCGAGGAGCAGACGAGGCGCTCCCTTGAGAATGTGCTGGCGGTACTGGAGGCAGGCGGCGCAACAAAGGAGCAGGTGGTCAAGACCACGGTGTTCCTCAAGGACATGAACGATTTTGCCGCCATGAACGGGATCTACGCCGAATACTTCGGCACGGTGCTGCCCGCCCGCGCAGCGGTGCAGGTCGCCCGTCTGCCCAAGGACGCCTCGGTCGAGATCGAAGCCATCGCCGTCCTCTGAGCGTCAAATAAGCAAGGGCTTTTTGACGAGGCTGCGGCGGAGCTTTCTCTTGCCGCCTGTATACAGTAATAAAAGACCCCACGGCAGTTTTGCCGCGGGGTCTTTTTGATGCGTCTTCATTAGGGTCGCGTCAGCTGATGCGTACGCCGAAGATCTTTTGTCCGCGGCAGCCCAGTACCAGCATGTTGCCGTACACGGCGGGGGAGGCCTCAAAGTTCGAGTCGGTCAGGTTCAGCGTGTTGAGCAGCGTACCGTCCGTGCCGTTCAGCAGGAACAGGTTGCCCTTGGAGTCCGCCTGCAGCACATAGGCCGCGCCGTCGCTGCCGTAGACGATGCAGGGTGAGCTCCACGCGTAGTTCTGCATGGTGAACTGCCACACCACCTCGAAGCTGTTGCGATCCAAGGCCACCAGCACGCCGTCGTCCATGTTGGGGGTACGGGCAATGGAGACGATGACAAGGTTATCGATCGAACCCTCGCCCAAGGCGGCAGTTGACTGGATGCCGCCCGACACGCCCGAAACGGTGTGGACGGTCAGGCCGTACTGCTTGACGATCTCACCCGTCATGGCGTTGATCTTGAAGAAGGGCGCCACACCCGTGTTGTTTGCATCCTTGGTAAAGTGCAGGGAGGTGCCAACGTACAGGTAGGCCTCCTCGCTTGAGATCACCTCCAGCACGGGGGTGCCGTTGGTGTCGTCCAAGGTGTCGCTGACCCAAACGATGTTCATCGTGTTGAGGTCGATGCACTGGAACAGGCCGTCGTTGGCCGCCAGATAGATGTAGTGTCCCCACACCACGGCGCTGTCCTCATAGCCCAGCCAGTACAGGTCGCTTGAATCGATCCCCGTGCTGGAGCGCTTGCTGTCGTAGCGGTACTTGACGAGGGTCGAGGGCGCAATGGAGATGGTCCCTGCCGTCTCGTCATACTTGGTGTTCAGCTTCATGGTGTACAGCACGCCGTTTTCGGCGGGATAGATCAGCGTGTCGGTCTCGGCGTCCACCAGCGGCGCGCTGTCGTAGGCGTAGAACACGCGCTTTGCAAAGCTGTCGCTGTCCTGCTTGCCAAATTCATACAGGCGGCTGAAATCGATCAGCGAGTAGATCATGGCGCGGGACTTCATGCTGTCGTCGTCGTACTCGTCGCCGCTGCCCAGATACAGCAGGGGATACCCGCGGGGATCCACGGAGCCGGTGCCCTTGAAGGGCATACCGATGCTGAGCTTTGGCCGCGTGGCCTCGCCGCTGTCCAGATCCAGGAAGTAGACGTTGCCGTCCATCGTTGCGTAGATCACCTCGACGAGGCCGTCCTTTTCCTTGGCCCAGTCGTACATGTTCATGATCTGCTTGGTCTCCTTGGGCCACTGCACCATCAGAGGCTGTCCCGTCCAGCCGCTGCCCGACCAGGAACCGCTGCCGCTGTTCTTGGCAAGGTAGCTGATGTTGACCTCCCACACCTGCGTCAGCTTCTTTTCGGTCAGGTTTACCGTACCGTAGCTTGGTGCGTTGCGGTAGTTGTTGCCGCGGAAGGTGAAGATGCCGGGGATGTCGGTGTAGGCGCCGCCGTCGTCAAAGGAGATCGCCTCGCTGCGCAGATAGCTGCCGGGGACAACGTCCGCCCCGTCCACCTCCAGATGGACGGTGTAGCCGTAGTTTTCGGGCTTGGTCGAATCGATCGCATGCGGCGTGGGTTCGGGCGTGGGCGAAGGCGTCGGCGTAAAGGTGGGGGTTGGCGTAGCCGTGGGCGTAGCCGTTGCGAACAGACCCGAGAAGGGATTGCTGTGCGTTACCTCGCCGCCGTCTCCCGAGGAGGGCGCTGCCACGATGCTCCAGATCAACGCAATGAGCAGGATGAGCACGATGACAAAGATCGCCAGCACCAAATAGAAACGCGGCTGGATCACGACTTTTCTGTGCCGCTTCTTCGTGTTGTGACGGGATTCCATCTTACCTTACTTCCTCCAACTATAGATTGCTTCCCGCCCCGAACCGCCCCGTAAGGCTCGATAACGCACTTTGGCGCGGCCGATAAAGGATCAGGCCGACCATGCACGCGGCTTAGAAAGCTGCGGTTTCGTACTTTTATGAGGGAAATCCCGACGAGTTTTGGCGTCCAAAATTTATCGGAATTTCACGGATCCTGCAGAATTGAACGAGGGTCGTTGCCCCGTTCCAAACCGCATTTAGTTGCGCTCTGCCGCCGCATCCACAAGATGTTGAGACGGCATTTGCGCATACTCGCATAAAAATACGAATCCATTTTATGGTACGATAGCATGATACCAAAGCAATTTGAACAAAGTTTTGTGGAACTGTGAACATACTGTTTCAAAGCTTAGGCGCGCAAATGATCTCATAAGTATGCAAAAATGGTATTTTTATGAGAAATATCCAAAATGCGCGGCGCACACAGACCGAAAAAAGTCCCGCAGCGCGGGAAAAAATCGGCCTGCGCCAAAGGACGACCCTCAGAACAGACAGCGCAGCCAACGCGCCACAAGGCGCTGCCAAAGGGGCAGGGTCTTCTTCAGCCTGTCAAGCTGCTCGTCCCTGTAGCTGCCGATGGCGGCGCAGTCCTCCGCATTGGGCGCATAGGGCGCAAACGCGGCCTTGTTGGCAATGGCGCGGATGGCTTCGGGCGGGTGTACGCCGTAGCGCGACAGGCGCTCGATCAAGCGCCAGTCGGCAAGCACGCGGCGGGTGGGGCTGTAGCGATGCTGGCGCAGGCGGCGTTCCCGCAGGATCAAATAGCGCCGCAGCCAAATAAGCAGAGCGGCAACGAGCGGCAGGGTGAGCAGCAGCCACCAAGGGGAGAGCTTCCCGCTTGGCGCGTTCGGTTCGTCCCCGCTCGGCGTGTCGGTACCCGTTCCGCCGATGGCGGAGGGAGAGGGCGCGGCGCTCGGCGTGGGGCTTGCGGGACTTGGTTCATCCCCCGTGTCGGGCGCGGCGGTAGGCTCATTTGAGGGGTCGGACGTTGGCTCCGTGGTCGCGGTGGGCTCGGCCGTGGCAAAGGCACTGCTGTCCAGACTGCCCGTGGCCTCTATGGGGATCCAGCCCACGCCGTCGTAGTAGACCTCCACCCATGCGTGGGAATCCTCCCGCGTGACGGTGACGGCTTCCCCCGCGGCGGCGCTGCATTTGTAGCCCGTCACATAGCGGGCAGGCACGCCCATGGCGCGCAGCAGCACGGTGGCGGCGCTTGCAAAGTGAACGCAGTAGCCCTCGTGGCTCTCCTCCAAAAAGTAGAGTGCAAAGTCCCGACCGTAGGGCATACGCGACACGGTCAGCGTATAGGCGGCGCAGCTGCGCACATGCTCGCTCACAGCCTCGACGATCTCGGCGCGGCTCCCGAAGCGATCCAAGTTCTGCGCAGCGATGTAGCTTTCCAGCGCCGCTCGCGTGTCGTCGGGCAGCGCAAGGTACTGCGTCTCCACATAGCGGCGATAGTTCATTTCGTTTTCGCGTGCGGGCAGGGAGACGCCAAGCACTTCCCAGTCGGCGGAGCCGCTCCAGCAGGTCCAGGTGTAGCGGCTGACAGCGCCCGAAACGGCGGTCAGCTTGTCCTCCGCCACGAGCACCTCGCTGCTGGGGGAATACAGGAAGTAGGGGACGAACAGCAGGCTGTGGGCGCGCACCGTCTGCACATCCACGCGGTAGGAGCCGCCCAAGCCCACGGCAGCCAGCGCATCGGCGGTGAAGGACAGCGAGCAGGCTTCATCGTAGGGCTCGCTTGCCTCCGACCAGCTGCTGCCGTCATAGACGGCATAGGAGTTGGAGCGCAGGTACAGCGTGCCGCTTTCGGACGCGGTCACGACCAGCACGGGGTCGGTGGAGGTATCCTTGGGCCCCACGGCGGCAAGGTTGACCTCGCTTGCGCCCACATCGCCCGTGAGCGAGCTGACGGCGCCGTCCCAGCTCTGCGCAACGCTGTTGAGCTTATCAAAGAGGAGCTGCGAGTCAAACTGCGGCAGGGGGATGCGGGTGGACAAGAAATTGGCGAGCAGGACGGCGGCCAACGCCACAGGCGCAAGGCAGAGCGTGAGCACGCTTCCCCGCGGCGCTTCCCCGCGCCTTAACAGCGTGGTCAAAAGGAGCAGCGCATAGTAGGCGAACAGGATCGTCAGCGCGGCGGCGTCGGGCGGATAGTAGTAAAAAAGCAGCGGCAGCAGCAGCGGAGGCAGGGTCAGAGCGGCGGAGAGCAGGGGGGAATGCTGTCGAAGGAGCGCCCACGCTTGGATAAGCCCGTACAGGACGCTCAAGAGCAGCCCTGCGGGCAGAAGCAGCGCAAGACCCTCCGCACCCTCGGGGGCGATGGGCAGCGGACAGGGGGTCACATCATAGGGCAGCGCCGTAAAAAAGCGTGACCATACCCCCGCGACCAAGGCGCGGAAGCCCTCCATAACGGCGTCCCCCTTTGCCAACACAAGGTAAAGGAGCAGCATTAGGGGCAGCGCCAGCGCGATGCAGACGGTCAAACGCTTCCGCTGCGCACACACGCCCACGCCCAACACAGCGCCGACGAGGGAGAGCAGCAGCAGCCGCCCGATGGTAAAGGGGAGGTCAAAGCCGCTTGCAAACACATAGCTCACGCCAAAGCAGACCCACAGTACAAGCAGGCAGTCGAGCGCTGCGCAAAGCCAATACCGCCGCGTTTCGGCGGAGAGCTTCGGGGCGCTCATGCTGTTTCCTCGCTTTCCGTCTCTGCGCCGATCAAAAAGTGACGGTCGGCACGCGCCGCGTCAAAGGAGCCGTCGGGCGTGTACGCGGCGGGGGCGGGCAGGGAGCAAAGCGCTCCGAGCTGCTCCGACAGGCCACGCTCGTTCTCGATGCGCTGCAGGGTCAGCGCGGAAGAGCTTACGGTGGGGCATTGCAGCAGGAAGGGCAGACCGTTGGACAGCAGGGCGTCGCTGAGGCGCATCAGCTGCGAAAGGCTCTTGTCCAAGCGCGCCGCATCGCCGCAGAGGTACAGCGTGACCAGGATCCGCTGCTCCACGGGTACGACGGGTTCGCGCACGACAGGCTCGTCCAGCTTGCCTGTCAGCTTCCAATGGATGCTGTTCACGGGGTCGCCCTCGCGATAGGGACGCAGCTCGTGCTCCTCGGCATAGCCGCCGCCGGGCTTGGGCTTGCGGCGGCTGACCATGGCGCGCAGACTGTCGGGGACGGCCTCCCCGTTGTCAACGGCGGGCAGGATCGTCACGCGCAGCGGCGCGGGAGCGCGCTTGGGCAGGGCAAACAGACCCATCAGATCGCACACGCGTACGCGGGAGGCTTGAAGCTCCAAGGTGCCGCAGTGGGCGGTGGGCAGGGGCAGCGCCTCGTCAAGCGCGCAGACGCCGTAGTAGCGCAGCTTCTCGTAAGGCGAGCTAAGTCCGTTGAGGAGGTTATGGCGCTTGATGCGCAGACGAACGGCGCCCACGGGCAGGATGCAGCGCTTCTTTATGGAGATCGTGCAGCGGACGGCGCCCCCACGCACGGCCTGCGGCGGCGCGGAAAGCTCCACGCGGCAAAGCAGCATGGCGGGTAAGGACAGGAGCAGGGAAAAAAGGGGCAAGATCAAAAACAGGAGCAGGATCGAAAAGGCCAGCTCGTTGGTGTCAAAGGCATAGAACGCAATGGCGCTTGCCAGTATTACGCTGTAGAGGACGCGGTTGCCGGACATGGTTCAGCGGATCCGCGGGGCAGGAACGCTTGAAAGGAGCGCCTCCACCAGTGCGGAGGCGTTTTGACCCTTGCTCTCCGCCTCGGCCGTCAGAAGCAGGCGGTGCGCCACGCAGGGGGCGTAGACGAGCTTCACGTCGTCGGGGATGACATAATCCCGCCCCTGTACCCAAGCGGCGGATTTGGACATGGCGGTCACGGCAAGCGAGGCGCGGGGGCTTGCGCCCTGCAAAATGGACGGATGCGTGCGGGTGGCGCCGTTGAGGCGGATGATGTACTCCATTACGGGCTTGCTGACGTAGACCTGCTCGGCCTGCGCGCACATGTTGGACAGCTCCTCATGGCTGACCACCTGCGACACGCGATCCAGCAGTGCGCCGCCCTGCCGCCGCTGCAGCAGCTCCAATTCCTGCGCCGCGCTGGGATAGCCAAGGCTCAGGCGCACCATGAAGCGATCCATCTGCGAATCGGGCAGCAGCTGCGTGCCGGAAGCGCCAACGGGGTTCTGCGTGGCGATGACCACAAAGGGCTGCGGAACGGGATGCGTCACGTTGTCTACGGTGACATGCCCCTCCTCCATCGCCTCCAGCAGTGCCGACTGGGTGCGGCTGGTGGCGCGGTTCAGCTCATCGGCAAGGAACAGATTGCACAGCACCGCGCCGTCGCGGTACTCCATCTGTCCCGTTGCTTTATTATAGGTAGAATAGCCCGTGATGTCGCTGGGCAGCACATCGGGCGTGAACTGTACGCGGTTGTACTGCAGCGCCAGCGCCTTGGAGAAGGCCAGCGCCATGGTTGTCTTGCCCACGCCGGGTATGTCCTCGATGAGGATGTGTCCGCGGGACAGGATGGCCAGCAGCGCCAGGATCGTTACGTTGCTTTTACCGACGACGGCCTTGCTGACCTCATCGATGATCGCTTTCGGATTGTACATGGAACCCCCTTCGCTTTCAGCGGCGGCATAAAAAACAAAGCCTCCGCCGCACAGAACAGCAACAGTATAGCAACATTGCGGGTTTTTTTCAATCGTCCGCGTCTGTTCCTTGTAATCGAATTGCGTCACGGCGGTAAATTTTTATACATATAACGGATTATTACAAAAACATAAGAAATCCATAGCGTGAGACAATAGTGTCTCAACTTTGCGTATAGAAACAAGATTTCACATTTTTAACGCAAATAATCGCAGGATTAGACGTTAAAATGCAAAAATACCGCTTGTAGATTTGCAGAACATTTGCTATGCTGTTAACAATCCTTTGCGGGACTATTCGCTTGTAAGAATATATTTGAATAGACATATTACAAGCGAAACCCAATCTAACGCTGCTTTATGCTTAATAAAACCTGAAATGGTCGAAATTTGACCAGACAACTATCGACAAAAGCTTGCTTTTGCAAAGGTACGCAGCAGCGAATAGAGTTGGGAAAAATTACCAATGAGGATGGAACCTCCGCTCTTTGGAACAACAGAACGAAGGGTCGGCGAATGCGGGAAGGATCACGGTCATTGGAACGGTCTAAAAGACGGCTGCGTCGGCAGACAAAGTGCATACGACCGAAAGAAATTGCATAGAATGAGCGGAAAAAAGACAAAAAAGCGCAGCGTTTCCACGGGAAAGCGCATTTTCGACTGTATCACCACCATTTTGGTGGCATTGGTTGTTCTGTTGGCGGCACTGATGGCGGGCGTGCGCCTGATCGGCTTACAGCCCTACGCCGTGCTGTCCGGCTCGATGGAACCCGTCTACCCTGTGGGCGCGCTCCTGTACGTCAAGCCCTGCGACGCAAGCGAGGTGGCCGTGGGAGACGTCATCACCTTTGTGCTCAACGAGGATCTGGTGGTAGCGACCCACCGCGTGGTGGCGGTCGATACGGAGAACGGCCGCTTTCGTACCAAGGGCGACGCCAACGACAGCGAGGACGGCGCGCCCGTACTGTTTGGGAATCTGATCGGCAAGCCGGTCTTCTCGGTGCCGCTTTTAGGCTATCTGTCCGTCTATCTGTCCAAGGCGCCGGGGAAATACATCGGCATCGCGTTCGTGGTGCTGCTCGTGCTTCTGCTGTTCCTGCCCGACATTTTGGGCAAGAACAAGAAGAAAAGCAGCAAAAAGCCCCTTAAGAAGGGCACGGACGCAGAGCAAGAGACTTAACCCAAAGTGTGGGAGTCTGATACAGCGAAAAACAGAACAAGGAGAGAAGAATCATGAAAAAGAAGATCATCCTTTCCGTAGTGGCCTTGGTGCTGGTGGCGGCCGTCTCGGTGGCAGGCACCTTGGCATGGCTGACCGCCGCGACCGCCCCCGTCACGAACACCTTCACTGTGGGCAACATCGACATCACCCTCACGGAGACCACCGGCACGGAGTACCACATGGTTCCGGGCGTTGAGATGGCGAAGGATCCCTGCGTGACCGTTATCGGCGGCAGCGAGAAGTGCTGGCTGTTCGTTAAGGTCGAAAAGAGCGCGACCTTCGACGCCTACATTGACAGCGCCATCGCAGACGGCTGGACGGAGCTGGAAGCGGGCGTGTACTACCGCGTCGTGGATGCGGCCACTGCAGATCAGGCATTCGGCGTCCTTGACGGCGACAGCATCACCACGAAGGATACCGTAGGGAAGACCGAGATGGACGCGCTGGCGGCGGAGGGCGCAGTGATGCCCGAGATCACCTTCACGGCCTATGCCATCCAGTACGCCAAGTTCGACACCGCAGCCGCAGCTTGGGCGGAACTGAATGCGTAAGTAAACTTTCCCAAAGTAAAATTCTGAAATAGGAGAATAAGAGAAGGAGTATCATCATGAAAAAGAAAGTATTTCTCATCGCAGTGGCCGTGCTGCTGGTGTCCGTTATGGCGCTGGGCGTAACCCTTGCGTACATGACCGACAAGAAGCAAGCCGCCAACACCTTCACCGTAGGCAACGTGAAGATCACCTTGGATGAAGCCGCGGTCGAGCAGGTCGTTGCAGAGGACGGCAGCGTCAACTATGTCGCAAACGACAACGCAGCGCGTGTGACGGAGAACAGCTATGACGCACTGCTGCCCGGCTCCGCGATCGCCAAGGACCCCACGGTCACCAACGTAGGCGCAAGCCCCGCGTACATCCGCGTGACCATCAAGCACAACAACCAGAACGCGATCTTTGACAACATCTCCACGGAGCAGTTTCTTGCTATGATCCAAGGCCTTGTCACCGATGGCGTTGCGCACATGGACGTTGCGTGGAATCTGGCGGACGAGGACAACACGATCGGCGCCAATGCCGATAACTGGGCGACCTATACCGCGGCCGACCTTGCCAACGACGAGAAGATCTACGTGCTGTATTTCACCGATCCTCTTGCCGCAGGCGAAGCGATCACTATTTTCACGGGCATCGACATTCCCGGCTCCTTTAAAGAGGCCGAGCTTGCAGCCCTGCAGGATCTGAAGATCACCATTACGGCGGACGCGATCCAGGCCGCAGGCTTTGCCGATGTGCAGGCTGCCTTCGCCGCCTTTGATGCGCAGAATCCGTAAATCGTCAGAATTGGCGCGGCGTCACCCGTATTTTTCGGGTGGCGCTATCGCCATAGAATAGAGAACGCTGCCACAATACAACATACAGGAAGGTATAAAAGCCATGAAACGTAAAGTTTTCCTCATTCTTGCCGTGATCGTCGTTGCCGTCGCTTTGATCGGCGCGGGCACGCTGGCCTATTTCAGCGGCAGCGAGCAGGCGACGAATAAGGTCACGCTGGGCAACGTAAAGGTCGCGCTCATCGAAAAGATGGAGACGCCAAACGGCCTTATCGACTATCCCGCCGAGACGGTCGCAGGCGTTATGCCGGGCGAATCGCTGAGCAAGATCGCGTATGCCAAGAACACGGGCGCTAACGAGATCTGGGTGCGCATGAAGGCGGTCGTCAGCTGTCAGATCAACAGCGTGGGCGGCTATATCGACGGCGATGCAAGCAAGATCGTTCCCGCCTACAACACGGAAAAATGGATCGCGGGAGCCGACGGCTGGTACTATTACGCTCTGAAGCTCGCCCCCGACGCGGAGACGGATCCGCTGTTCAGCATGGTCGAGTTCTCCAAGGAGCTGGACAACGCCTATGCCGACGCCAAGGTTGACGTGGTCGTCACCGTGCAGGCCGTGCAGACGGCGAACAACGGCGACACCGTACTGTTGGCGCAGGGCTGGCCCGCCGAATAAGACGGATGTACAAGCCTTTGGACGCGGGGAACGCGCCCAATAATAAAACAGCGGATGAACCGAAATGAGGTGCCATATGAAAAGAACCATCGCAATACTCCTCTGCGCGCTGCTCGTGCTGGCGCTCGTCCCCGTTTCGGCGTGGGCGATCGGCGGTACGCTGCGCTTTGAGGAGGAGAACGAGGGCGAAACGCCGACTGCGGCGGGGGAGACGGCGCTGCCGTCCGACGCAGCGGGTGAGGCGAACGAGGGCGGCAAACCTGCGGGGGACGCGGAAGCCGAGCTGCCCGAAGAAGACACGGCGCACAGCTATACGCGGGTAGGTCCCTTTCTGCCCGCCGTATCGGGCCCCGCACTCCTGCAGACCCAACAGAACCGCAGTGAAGGGGAAGACGGCGGCGTGGAGACGGGCAAGACCGTGGGAGAGCCGGATGAGAACGGCGTGTATACGCTGACCTTGGAGGCCTACGCCACGGGCGAGATCACGATCACGACCCAAGAGCAGGCAGTTCCCTGCGACATCATTCTCGTTCTCGACCAATCAGGCTCCATGCTGCAGGACGATTTTGTTGCCGAATATACGAAAGTCACGGGTGGTGCATATCAGTATGGCAACACCACCTATTATGGCTTCTCCGCGTATAATTCCACCTACTACATACGCTTATCGGACGGCAGTTACAAGAGCGTTTCGTACAGTGATTACGATTCCGGCCGCTGCGATTACTATCGCTATCAAAACAGCAGCAGCAACTGGGTGTATGTGTACCCCAAGCTTGCGGACGGCGTTACGGTCACGCGCCAGTATGGCTACGATGTGGTGCAGTTCTATACGCGAACCACGACCACGCGCATTGCCGCGCTCAAGACGGCTGTATCAAACTTTGTGCAGGAAGTAAAGGATAAAGCTGCGGCGGACGGTGTGGATCACCGCATCGCATTGGTCGGCTTTGCCGGAAACCTGTCATACGGCGAGCAGGGCTACAAGAAGACCGAGCTTCTCACGCCCACCACCAAGAACTACAGCGCACTGACGAATGCGGACTATGCCGCCGCGCTATTGAGCGTGACGGACAGCAGACTGGATACGGCGGTCAACAACATTGGCGTGGGTATCGACAGCTATTGCCTGACCTATCCAAACTTCGGCATGGATATGGCGCGAAAGATCCTCACAAATACGCCCTTGCAGGCGGGGGAGCAGCGTCAGCGCGTGGTCGTCCTCTTTACGGACGGTACGCCGGGGTATGACAGTATCTCCACAACGGGTCGCGACAGCATTGCAAACGCTGCCATCACCTATGCCAAGGAGATCAAGGACAGCGGCGCCACGATGTATACCATCGGCACCTTCTCGGGCGCCGATCCTACGGACGTGAGCGCAAGCAGCGGCGGAAGTTTTTCCGCCAACCGCTTCATGAACTACCTGTCCTCCAACTACCTGTCAGCCACGAGCATGACGAGCGGCGGCACAGGCAGCAACAAGGGATATTACCTGTCGGCCGAGGACAGCGCCGATTTGAACACCATCTTCACCCGCATTGCCGATGAAGTGCAGTCGGGCGGTACAACGTCAACACTGGACGAGACCAGCACCATTCAAGACGTGATCTCCGATTACTTTGAACTGGAGACGGGCACGGACGCCGATGTGGACGTCTACACCGCCGACTATCTGGGACGCGTGGGCAACGTGGCAACGGGTGATCGCCTGTGGGATGAGCTTGTACCGTTCACAAGCCCGGAGTTCTCCGTGACGGTGGACGTGGCGGGCAAGACCGTTATCACCACGGGCTTTGACTTCTCCGGCAACTATGTGGCGGACATCGTGACAGACGGCGTGATCACGGGACACCGCGGCAGCAAGCTGGTCATTGAGATCCGCATCGTCAGAGGCGGCACCTTCGGCGGCAACGACGTGGAGACCAACGGCCCCGGCAGCGGCGTGTATCCGGGCGGGAGCGACGAGCCGCTGGAGCCCTTCGAGCCGCCGCACACGAACCTGCCCATCGCGTACGAGGTCACGGCACAGGATCTTTCCGTGTATGCGGGAGACGAGGTGGACATCAGCGACCTGTTCAACTTCATCGCTTCGGATGGGGCCAACAATTCGCATGTCAACATCGACTACGAGCTGTACCTTGGCACGACCTGCATCGCAACGCTTGTGGTCCCCGCGGGAACGGCCTACGATGAGGGCGACTGGAACTTCCTAAGCGGTTATAACCGCGTCTTCGAGCCGCAAATGTGCGGGCAGCTGCAGCTGAAGGCGGAGGTCGTCAGCGTTGTGCAGGATCCGGAGCAGCCGGACGAGTGCAACGAACGCGACTTTGACGTCACGGCAAAGGTGCATCTGTTCACGCCGACCGTCGTCTTTGGTGATGATACCATTGTAAAGGGCGACACGAGCGACATCACGGACAACGTGATCTCCGTCATTTGGGCGGACGCCACGCACAGCGCCGCGCCAAGTCCCGCAGGGGCTGAGCCGGAACTGCGCTTTACCTATGATCACGCGGACGTGGAGCATTACCTTGCGGACACGCCGATCACGGTGACAAGCGTTCTGCGCGGCACAAAGGACATCACCGACCTGACCGTTTTGACGGCGGATGCGGAGTATCCCGCCGCACACTTTGTGGTCTATGTGACGCCCTGCACGCTGACGATCCATAAGCAAGGCGCCGCAGGCGAAAACGAGACCTTCCGCTTCATCGTCACCCGCGCAGCGGACGGGGCGATCGCCGAGACGTGGAGCATCATGGTGTGCGTCCACGGCAACGGCAGCGTGACCCTCTCGGATCTGCCCGTTGGCGATTACAGCGTGCAGGAGGATACGAGCTGGTCTTGGCGCTACCATGCGCAGGAGGCTAGTGAGATCCATTTGGATGCGGAGACCTACCAAGACGAGTTGACCGTTGTCAATACCATCAAGACCAACCGCTGGCTGGACGGCGACAGCTTCCTTACGAATCTGTTCCGCCTGTTTGAAGGCAATTAAGGGGGGCGTGACGATGCAGAAAACAAAGTGGAACGGAGCGCGCAAAAGATGGCTGCTGCTTACGGCAATGGCGGTCTTGGTGCTTGCGCTCCTAATCGGGACGGGGCTGACGCTGGCCTACATCAAGACGGGCACGGCGTCGCTTACGAACCTGTTTCATCCGTCGAGCACGGCCTGCCGGATCGAGGAGGACTTCGACGGCTCGACCAAGGAAGATGTTGCCGTGCGCAATCTAGGCGACATCGACGAGTACCTGCGCGTGACCGTGATCTGCAACTTTGTGGACGCAGACGGCAACGTGACGGCGCTTGTCCCCGTGGCGGGTACGGACTACACGCTGAACGTGAACACTGCGGACTGGTTCCTGCTGGACGGCTATTACTACTGCAAAGCAGCCGTGGCGGCGGGGGAGCTTAGCCCCGTGCTGTTCACAAGCTGCACGCTCATGGAGACGGAGGCCACCAAGACCTATCAGATCAGGATGGACTTTGCGGCGCAGTGCATCCAAGCGGCGCCTAAGGCAGCCGTGGAGAGCGCGTGGCAGCACATCCGTGTGAACGCAGCGGGCTTGCTGGAGGAGGTAGCATGATGAAAAAGAGGATCGCCTTACTGCTCGTCTTCCTGCTGGCACTCTGCCTGAGCCTTTCGGTACTGGCGGACGGCTCCTCGGTGCGCTTTGAAAACGAGGCGGAAAAGTTCGTGTTCGTGCCGGCGGATACCGACCTGTTCACCAACTTCAAGGGGCTGATGCCCGGCGATGTTGTCACGCAGCAGATCGTTGTGAGCAACAACTATGTTGAAAAGGTAGACATCTACCTAAAGGCCGAGGGTGCAAGTGAAAAGGATCAGGCGCTGCTTTCGCAGCTGGGCCTCAAGGTCATGCAGGGCACGACCGTCCTGTTCGATTCCACCGCCGACAAGACCGATGGACTGACCGCCTATAAGCTGCTGGGCAGCTTCCAAAAGGGCGCCTCCACCACCTTGGATGTGACCCTGACCGTGCCGCATACGCTGGACAACAGCTACATGGATGGCACAGGAGACGTCATTTGGACTTTCAAGGCCGAGATCCAAGACGTCAAGACGGGAGACAACAGCGTGCTGCTGACCTACGGCTTGATCGGCGGAGCCCTGCTGATCGTGCTAATGGTCTCCACGACGCTTCTTGTCAAGCGGCGCAGGGAAGATCGATAGCTCCATGGCGGAAAAACGTAAAAAGCGGGGTACTGCTCTGCTGCTTACACTCATCATTCTCAGCAGCGTTGGGATCGTTGCCTGCCTTGTGCTGGCGCTCCCAACGCTGTTGGATACGGAAAAGGCAGACAGCTTGTACGATGATCTGCGCAGCTCCGTCGTTGCGACCAAGGACGCCAAAAGCGTTACCGTACTTGCGGATGCAGCGGACGAAGCAACGCCGCCGCAGGCAAGCAGCGCGCCTTCAGCGGACGCCGAAAGCCCCGCAGCCGAGGCGACGCCCACGGTCGGCACGGAGAATGGCGCCTCGGACACGCCAAGCGCAGCGCCAAGGCCTACAAGCGTGATCCTGCCCGAAAATTACGGCGACGGCGGCAGCCTCAGCATCGACTTTGACCGCCTTTTGTCCATCAACAGCGAGGTGGTGGGCTGGCTCTACTGCGAGGGCACGGCGATCGACTATCCCGTGGTGTACTCCACAGACAACGAGTACTACCTTAAGCACCTCATCGACGGCAGCAAAAACGCCAACGGCACGCTCTTTGTGGACAAGCGCAACAGCCGCGACTTTTCGGATCGCAACACGGTGCTCTACGGACACCGCATGAAGAGCGGCAAGATGTTCGGCAAGCTGAAAAGCTATCAAAAGCAGAGCTATTTTGACGCGCATCCCGTCCTGTTCCTGTACACGCCGAACGGTAAGTACTGCATCGAGCTGTTCGCGGGCTACACCACCGCCTCCGATTCCGAGGTCTACAGCTTTGTGTTCGAGGACGAGGCGGCATACCAAAGCTATCTTGACGCGGCGCTTGCAAGCTCCGACTTCCAATCCGCCGTGACGCCAAGCGTAAGCGACCGCATCATCACCCTGTCCACCTGCGACTATACGTTTGAGGGTGCGCGCTACGTTGTGCAGGGGCGGCTGCTGCCCATAGCTTGAGCGGGAACCAAACTGCTGAACCATAAAAAGCAGCCGTCGGATCGCTCCGTCGATCCGACAACGTGTCAAACAAGGGAACCGCCATCAGCTCCGTCAAAAACGGCGACATGCGCGGCGGTTTTGACACCTTGCTTGCCTCTTTGGGTCTCCAAAGGGGCAAGAGAAAATCCTGCCGCAGCAGACCCGTCAAAAAACATAGTTTTTGACGGAATAGAATTGCGTATGAACTGCAAACTTTGCCCGCTTTCTTGTCAGAGGAAGCGGGCTGTGCTATAATACAGCCATGAATAGCTTACGTCGATACGGTGCGCTGCTTTGCGCCCTGCTGCTTTTACTCTGCTGCTTTGCGGTCACGCCCGTCAAGGCGGCTTCGCTTACCCTTACGGGTGTGGACGAGGTCTTGATCTACAACCCCTACATTTGGGAAAGCCACTACGACGAGGCGCAGGGCAAGTGGGTCGAGACCGACACCACCCTGTCCACGGGGAATCTGCGCGATCAGATCCAAATCACGGCGACGGACGCGGTCGAGGGCGAAACCTTCCGCTATTACGAGCCGCGCCTTGCCCTTGGCAAGCGCACGTTTGAAACGAGCAGAAGCTACGGCGTCAACTCGATCACAAGCTATACGGTGGGAAGCACGCGCACCCTATGGGTGTGCACGAACCTTACAAGCAACAGCTATGGCCCACGCAGCTTCACCCTGCTTGCGGTGGGCGAGCATTGCCTTTGCTGGGCGCTGCTCAGCGACAGTAACGCTCCCACGACCGCCCAAGCGGAGGCGTATGTACGCGAGTTCGACTCCGTCATCTACCCCTCCGACACGGCAAACTTCGGCGATTTTTTGGACTTGGAGGGCACAGGCAAGGTCGATCTGATCTTCTACAAGATGAGCTCCTCCTCTGTCTGCGGCTTCTTTGATCCCTACGACCTGTACACGGCGGCGCAGATCGCTCTCATCGACCCCGACAACGCGGAGGAATACAACAGCATAGCCGCCATCTATGTCAACAGCTCGCTGCTTGGCGAAACGGACGTGGTGTACAGCACGCTGGCGCACGAGTTTCAGCACCTCATCAACTTCTCCGCAACGCTGTCCGCGCCTGCCAACGCGGCAAGCACGGGCACGGAGACCGAGATGAACGCTTGGCTCAACGAGGCGCTGTCCATGGCGGCGGAGGAGCTGGCCTATCCCGGCGAGGTGGAGGAGCAAAAGTACCTGAGCGGCTACGGCGGCTACAACAACTCCAACCTCATCCGCAAGGGACAGAGCCTGTACAACTTCAACACGGGCAGCTATGACATCGGCGTCTACGGGCAGGGCTTCCTGTTCACGGAATTTTTGAAGGCGCAGACGGATGCGGGCGTGTTTCGGCGGATGATCGCGCTTTGGCGTTCCACCGCGACCGCGGACAAGCTCAACGACGGCGCGCTGCTTGGCGGCGTTCTGTCTGCCTTCACCAAGTCGCAGCTGGACGCCTTGGTCGATTACGGCACGGGCTTGGAGGCCACGCTTGGCGAGGACGGCACATTGCTCTCAAAGCTGAATTTAGCGTTCCACATTGCCGTCATCGAGCAGGCGGATACGGGACTATTTTCCATCGGCAGCGCGGTCGAGGACGCTTCCATGCCCCTGTTCACGGGGGGCAGCACCGTCATTTCGGGCGGCGGCGCGGTGCGCGTGAAGCTCAGCGGCAACAGCTTTACGGTCCCCACAGGCGCGGGGGAGGGGCTGGTATATGTCGGCTTCCTTTCGGGCAAGCTCATTTCGGTGAATGGTGAGAGCGTCACGCTGCCGCAG
This sequence comes from uncultured Oscillospiraceae bacterium, assembly GCA_964490325.1. Classification (GTDB taxonomy): domain Bacteria; phylum Bacillota; class Clostridia; order Christensenellales; family CAG-138; genus DAOPJM01. The sequence goes on along the minus strand of CAZBBX010000015.1, from coordinate 30,039 downwards.
GCGACCGCCACGCCCACGCCGACCAATACGCCTGCGCCCACAGCGACGCCGACCGCCACACCCCCTTCCATCCTGTACGGGGATGTGAACTTGGACGGGAGCATTACTTCCGCAGACGCGGCGCTGCTGCTGCGTTGGACGGTCAAGCTCAGCGAGCTTACAAACGAGCAGCTGCTGCGCGCCGACGCCGATCGAAGCGGAGGCACGCCCACCGCCTCGGATGCGGCGACGATCCTGCGACATACGGTCAAGCTGGAGAAGATCCGGCAGGACGGATAAGGAGCATAGATGCGACAGAACGTCATCAAACGCTTAACGAGCCTGTTCCTTGCGGCGCTTATGCTGCCGCTGTTTGCCTGCACGCAGGACGGCGGCAACACGGTGCAGCAGAGCGGTACGCTTAGGATCAACGAGGTCGTCTCCTCCAACGGCGAAAGTCTTGTGGACGATACCTACGGCTCCCCCGATTGGATCGAGCTGTATAACGGCAGCGATCGGGACGTCAACCTTTTCAACTACATCATCACCGACGACCTCACGGCGATGGACAAGGGCAAGTACTATCTTTTGCCCGACGTCACGCTGAAGGCGGGCGGCTACCTCGTTCTGTATGCAAACAAGAGCGATGCAGTCTATGAGAGCGGGACGATCTGCCTGAATTTTGCGCTCAAAAAGAACGGCGGCGAGCAGCTTGCCATCTTGGATGTGCATGAGCAGGTGGTGGACAGCGTGACCCTGCCCGCCATGGAGAAGGACATCTCCTATGCGCGCATCGGCGACCAATTTTTGTATTGCAGCAAGCCCACCCCCGCCGCGGCAAACGCCTCCAAGGACTGCTTTGACAGCTTGGAGCTTGCTGTGGCGGCAGCCGCGCAGCCGCCCGAGAGCGTGGCGGCGCTGGTCATCAACGAGGTCGTTTCCGCAAACGTCAACTCCCTGCACTGCGCAGGCTGCGACAAGCTTGGCGATTGGATCGAGCTGTACAACCCCACGAATACGGCGCAGTCGGTGGATAGATTCACCCTCACCGACGACCCGCTGAAGATGGATCAGCAGAATCTGCCCGCCGTGACCATCGAAGCGGGCGGGCTGCTTCTTGTGTACTGCTGCCGCGGCGGCGACTGCGACAAGTCGGACGGACACGTCTGCGTCGATCTTGGCGTGAACAACGACGGCGAGACCCTGTACCTGTTCGATGCGTGGGGCAGCGAGATCACCAACCTGACCGTGCCCGCGTTGGACGACGACGTCTCCTATGCGCGCCGCAGCGACGGCAGCTACGGCTACTGCAAGCTGCCCACGCCCAACGGCGTCAATGACGATGCAAACATCTTGGACAGCACCGCCCCCGAGGCCATGGGCGCGGACGCCCCTGTGCGCATCAACGAGGTGCTGCCGCACAACCGCTACAGCCTCATCGACCGTGACGGCGACCGTTCCGACTGGGTGGAGCTGTACAACAGCTCCGCTGCCGCCGTGTCGCTCACGGGCTACTACCTCAGCGATTCCGAAAATAACTATATGCTCTGGGCGCTGCCCGATGTGACCATCGAGGCGGGGGGCTACCTGATCGTCTTCCTCTCCGGCAAGGACAGGACGGAGGACGGGGAGCTGCACGCTTCCTTCCGCCTTTCCGACGGCGAGACAGTGTACCTCTATGACGCCAACACGGCGCGCTTGGACAGCCTGCCCCTGCCCGAGACCCTGCGCGACAACATCTCCGTGGGGCGCGCCGCCGATGGTTCGCTGCTCTACTACACGCAGCCGACCCCCGGAAGCGAAAACGCCCACGCCTTTACCCAAGCCGATCAGATCGGCTTTTTTCAAACGGACGGTTTGTACATCAGCGAGGTCTGCGCCGCACACGCGGCTTCCGATACGGGCAACGACTGGATCGAGCTGTACAACGGCGGCACGCAGAGCTTGGATCTGACGGGCTATCGGCTGACAAACGACATTGACGAACCCGACCGCTTCATCCTAAGCGGATCGAGCATTGCGGCAGGCGGCTATCTGGTGGTGGAGGCCAGCGCGCACAGCTCGCGGCAAACGAGCGGGGTCGCGCCCTACGGCGTTTCCTCCACGGGGGAGGAGCTGTTTTTGCTCTCACCGCAGGGGCTGCTTGTCGATGTGTTCTCCACGGGGGTACAGCAGCCCGGCGACAGCTCGGGGCGCGTGGAGGGCGACAGCAGCATTGCCCGCGTCTTTTTCACGGAGCCGACCAGAGGAAGCAAGAACAGCGGCAGCACGGCGGACGGCTATGCGTCGCAGCCCATATTCTCCGAGACGGGACTGTACCAAAGCACGGCCTTTCAGCTGAGCATTTCCTGCTTAGACAGCTCCGCCTCCATCTACTATACCACGGACGGCAGCGCGCCAACGAGCGCCGCAACGAAGTACACAGACCCCATCAGCGTCGCAAAGAGCGGCGTTGTGCGCGCCGTGGCGGTCTCGGGTGGTCTGCTCAACAGCGAGATAACCACCTGTCACTACCTGTTCACCGCAGCGCACACGGTACCCGTGGCCTGCATCGCCATGGATCCCAACGATTTTGCCGCCATCTATCGGGTCAAGGTCAACAAGGATATCTTCGAGCGAGAGGCCTACCTCAGCTACTACGAAGCGGATGGCCGCATGGGAACGGAGTTTCCCATGGGGCTGTCGGTCAAGGGGCACGGCACCTTGGTGTACGCGCAAAAGTCCTTCACCCTGCGTTTGCGCTCCTCCTATGGGCAAAAGACCGTCACCTATCCCTTCTTTGACGACTATCCCTATACAGAGTTTGGAACGCTGGTGCTGCGCAACGGCGGGCAGGATTACGACCAAGCCAGACTTCGAGACCCGTTCATGTCCCATGCGGTGCAGGGGATGAACGTGGAGGCCGCCATGACGCGGGTCGTCGTGGTGTATGTAAACGGCGAGTACTACGGCATCTACGACCTTGGCGAGGATCTCAACGCCGAGTATCTGACCACGCATTACGGCGCGGACAAGGACGCGGTGGACGTCATTCGCACCACCACATCGGCGCTGCACGGCAACAACAAGGAAATAAAGCGCGTGTACAAGTACGCCGAGGCCAAGGATCTCTCCGTCACGGCGAACTATGAGGAGTTTTTGCAATGGGTGGACGCGGATTACTACATGGATTATGTGGTCGCGCAGACCTACTTCAACAACTCCGACACCTTCAACCAAAAGTACTGGCGCACGCAGGACTACTCCATCAAGTGGCGGCCTGTGCTGTTCGATCTGGACTTTGCCCTGCGCAACGGGCCATCGGGCAACATGATGGGCTTCTACAACAACATGAGCGGCTTCCACACGGCGGGGCAGAATACCTTTGTGGGGCTGTACGTCACCAGTGCGCTCTATGAAAACGCCGAGTGGCGGCAAAAGCTGATCGAGCGCTATGTGGAGTGCATCGAGACCTATTTTGCCCCTGCACGACTTACGGCGCTGCTGGACGAGATGACGAAGGAGCTGGAGCCTGAGATGCAGCGGCATATCGCCCGTTGGGACAAGCCAAGCAGCATGAGCGTGTGGAAAAAGGCGATCCAAACCCTGCGGGAGCGCATCGAGGCGCGGCCGGAATACGCATACAAGCAGCTGCAAAGCTACTTCCATCTAAGCGACAGCGAGCTTGCCGCGCTCAAGCAAAAGTATGCCGCGCCATAGGGGGCGGGAGCGCACGACAGTTTCTGACGAACGGAGCCGAAGCGAAAGCCAAGGCTCTTTTTTGTGCGCGGCAAAGCGCATACGCCTTGCGGCTGAGGCATAGCCTGTTGCAAGGAGGAAAAGGCATGACTCCGAACAATCGTCTTACCCTCAGCGGACGCGTGCTGACTGAGCCGCGCTTCGCCTACTGCTGTCACGCGCTGCGCTTTTATATGTTGGAGATCGAGGTGCCGCGCCTGAGCGGCTCCGCCGACCGTCTGCCCGTCCGCATCACGGAGGAGCAACGCCTGCCCTTTTTGACGGAGGGGGAGACCGTGCTGGTCGAGGGCGAGCTGCGCAGCGTCCGCCACATGGAGGAGGGGCGCAAGCGCCTGCTCCTGTTCGCGCATACCTGCCGCATCGTTCCCACCGAGGACGCGGGGGAGAACGCCGTCCACATCGAGGGCGTTTTGTCCCATCCGCCGACTTTTCGCGAGACGCCCTTGGGACGCACCATTGCGGACGGCATCGTCGTCGTTGCGGGAAGCTGTGAGCGCTTCCACCGCATCCCCGTCATCGCGTGGGGACGCTATGCCCGCTCCCTTGCCCTGATGAACGTGGGCGACAGCCTTACGGCGGACGGACGCTTTCAAAGCCGCCCCTACGAAAAGCGCTGTCAAGACGGCTCCACCCAAAGCCGCGTGGCGTACGAGCTGTCCTGCTCAAGCCTGTTTGCCCTATAGACCAATACTAAAAAGCGGACGGAGCAAAAGCTGCTTCGTCCGCTTACTGTGCAGATAGTTAGGCTCAAGCAAGCCCGTACAGGCGCTTGCCGTTTTCGGTGAGGATCGCGCCAAGCTCGTCCGCGTTTAGCCCACGGATCGACGCTAAAACATCGCGTGTACAGCTTAGATAGCTTGGATCGTTGCGCTTGCCGCGATAGGGAACGGGGGTCATGTAGGGGCAGTCGGTCTCGATGACCAGCCGCTCCAAGGGCAGGCGGGCTGCGACATCCCGCTGATGCACCGCGTTTTTGAAGGTCAGCGCCCCGCCAAAGCCAATGTAAAAGCCAAGCTCGATGAGGCGGCAGGCCGTCTCATAGCTGCCCGAATAGCAGTGCATCACGCCGCGCAGCCTGCCGCGCCGCGCTTCAAGAAGGGAAAGACAGTCGGCGTGCGCCTCGCGGTCGTGGACGATGACGGGCAGACACAGCTGACAGGCCAAGTCCAGCTGCTCTGCAAAGCAGGCGCGCTGCAGCTCACGGGGAGCCATGTCGTCGTAGTGGTAATCCAAGCCGATCTCGCCCAAGGCCACAAACTTTGGCTCCTTGAGCGCCTGCGCCACGCCGTCAAGCGTTGCTGTATCAAAGGCGGCGGAGGCGTCGGGGTGAACGCCCGCAGCGCCGTAGATGTAGGGAATCCGCTCGATCAGCGCCTTTACAAGGCGGATGCTGTCCAAGCTCACGGCAGCCTCCATCAATAGGCCGATCCCGCGCTTGGGCAACTCCATGAGGAGCGCCTCCCTATCCTCGTCAAAGGCGGCGTCGCAAAGATGCGCATGGGTGTCAAACAGCGGCGTCATGGCTTACGGAATGAAGGGGTCGTCACCGCCGTCGTCGGGCCGGGGCGTATACACGGGAGCGTTGGTGGGGGTGGCGGTCGCCTTGGAGGTAGCTGTGGCGGTGGCGGTCACCTTGGTGCCCACGGTGTGCAGCTCGTTTATCATGTCGTAGATGGTGGTCTCCGTGCGCACGGTCTCCACAAAGCTGCCGTTGACATACTTGTCCACATAGGTCGTCACCTTGTAGTAATCGTGCGCCTTGCGGCTGATCACATCGTAGCCCTCGGGCTGGGTGGCGTCCTCCTTGTATTCGGGCGTGTCGGCAACGATATGCTCATCGATGGTGTTGCGCGTCCTGTATTCGACGCCTTCGCCCAAGGAGCTGCCGTAGACCTCCACATGGATGTCCTTTTTGCGGCTGGAGTCGCTGTTGATGGTGATGTACACCAGTACATAGAGGGTGCTCTCGCCGTTGTTGCGGAAGGAAAAGTCGATGTGACCGTAGTCCACGGTCGCGTCAAAGCCCAAGCCCGCCTCGTAGCCGGAGGTCACATAATCGGAGGGGATGGAGTGTGCGCGGCGCTTGACGATCTCGACATCGGCGCGCAGGAGTGCGTTGAACATGGTCGTGGAGATCTGGCAGACGCCGCCGCCTGTTTCCTTGCGATAATCGTTGTTGTACACGGCATTGGCCCAGAACCAGCCGTTCTTTTCGCTGCGGTCGCCTGTGGCCTCGTTGAAGCTCCAGACATGACCCGGCTCCAGCTCGATGCACTGCATCATGGCGGCGGCCTTGGAGATGTTCCCGTCACGGGCAACGCAGTTTTCCGTCTCGGCCTCGGTCATGCTGGTCGTGCCCTTGAAGCGGTAGGTGGTCGTATAGCTCGCCAACAGCTGCCGCTCCGCCTTGAGCTGCTCCACGGTCACGGCAGGCTCGGAGACGGTGATCTCGGGGTTGATGGTGGCTTGGTACTGACCCGCGCCTAGGCAGGTGGTTATCTCGTTTACGATGGCGTTGTAATCCAGCTGCATCCCGTTGCTGCCCTCGGTATAGTTGAAGTAGGGGATGCTCATGTCCTTGCTGTCCGTCTTTGTGAGCACCTCAACGGAGGCGTTGGTCGCGTGATTGGGGATGCTCTCGTTGAGCGTATACAGGCTGTCCAGCAGCGTGTCCGTATCTAAGGAAAGAACAGCCGATACGCGGCCGTTGCGCCCCGCGTTCAGCGCGTCCGAAAGCGCCTTTTCCACGTCGAAGGAGCAGCCCAGCTGCGTCTTATCGAGCGTGGCGTTGATGCTGTCGTTTTGCAGGGTCAGCGAGATGGCGTCCAAGCTGCCGTCCAGCGCGTTTGTAAGGGTGGTGCGCGCAGCGGAAACGGTCAAGCCGCCCACGGCCACGCCGTTGACGGTAACGCCATCGGGGATGACGGCGCTGTCGGTCAGGGTCATGTCGGAGGGGGACGCGGAGGGAGAGGTCGTATGGGTACCTTGCGCACAGCTGTCACAGTTCTTGCCCGATAGGATCCACCACAGGGCAAAGACCAAGAAGGTCACGCAGACCAGCAGGAAGAAGAAGGCAAGCATGCGGATCTTGCGCTCGCGTTCCTTGCGGCGCTTGGCGGCACGGCGCTTGGCGGCGCGTGCGCGTGCCTCCTCGTCGTCGGACGGGGAGGAAGCGGGTCTTCTTGGAGGCGTACCGCTGCCCTTGGAGCCGCCGCTGTGGGCGCTTCTTGCGTTGGCGCTGTCCATCAAAAAGGGAGCGGGTTCCGCCTCGGCGGCGCGGGAGCCTCCTGCGGGGGCGTCATAGGGCGCGGCAAAGCTGCCGCCCGTGCCGTTTTGGTGCAGAGAATAATCCGTATAGAGCTGCCCGCCGTCGGACGTGCCGCTTGGCGTCTGGCGCTTTATCCCATCATTGTGCTGATACATACTGCCATTATAGCCGATTGTTTACAAACTCTCAATAAAGGACGCAAAAAAAGTGATATAATTTTACAAGTCGTGCTTTCACAGGAAAAAACACGGGGGAAAAGGAGCAAACGCATGTTTCATATCGTCTTGGTGGAGCCGGAGATCCCGCAGAACACGGGCAATATCGTAAGAAGCTGCTCGGTCACGGGCGCGATGCTGCATTTGGTACGGCCGCTGGGCTTTTCCGTGGACGACCGTCAGCTGAAGCGGGCGGGGCTGGATTACTGGCACACGCTTGCCCTTTGCTACCATGACAGCATCGAGGAGCTGATGGAGGCGGAACCCACGGCACGCTTCTTTTTCTTCTCCACCCATGCGACGCGCAGGTACAGCGAGCAGCGCTTTACGGACGGGGACTATCTGGTGTTCGGCAAGGAGACGGCGGGACTGCCCAAGACGCTGTTGGCGGCACATGCGGACACGGCACTGCGCATTCCCATGGGCGACAGTCAGCGTTCGCTGAACCTTTCCAACAGCGTTGCCATCGCCCTGTATGAGGCGCTGCGGCAAAACGACTTTCCCTCCCTGCACTAAGGCAACAAAAAGCCGTCGGAACGAGCCGACGGCGGGAAAAGCAAAAGGATACGCGCTACTGCATGTCCGCAGGAATGTTGATCTTCGCGTCCAAGATGTGCTCGCGCAGCAGCTTGGAGGCCAACACGGCGTCGCGTGCGCGGCAGGCGTTGAGAATGGCGCGATGTCCATCGATGGAGGTGTCGCGCTTGTCCGCCGTTGCGTAGAAGGAGCTGCGCAGGTAGCGGTCGATGTTGGCGTGAATGATCTCGATGAGAATGTCGGCGACCACGTTGTTGGCGCGGCGTGTCAGCAGCTCGTGGAAGCGATAGTTGAGCTGCTCGACGCGGAACAGCTCGGTCTCCTTTTCCTGCTCGGCAAGGAGCGCGTCCATCTCGTCGAAGTCCTCGTCCGTCATCATGGGTACGGCGGTCGCCAAGATGCTCGAGGAGATATAGGCGCGGATCTCCATCATGTCCTCCAGCATGGCGCGGCTGAGCTGCGTGACCGAAGCGCCGCGGTTGGGCTGGATGTGTACGAGCCCCTGCGCCTCCAGCTGACGGAGCGCCTCGCGCACGGGAATGTGGCTGACGTTCAGCGCGGCGGAGATCTCGTCCTGCTTGAGCTGCATGCCGCCGGGCAAAGCGCCGCTGATGATGCCCTGCCGCAGGACCTGATAGACCCATTCCTGTGTAGCGCCGATGCGCGGGCCGACGGAAGCGGCCAGATCCTTGTAATCCATCATACCTCACCTCATGTTCGTTTCGTGCTCTATCGTCGAGAATCGGTTCATTTCTACATTACAAATATATCATAGCGAAAAAACGCAGTTTCGTCAACAACCATTTTGTATATAAAGCCCCTGTTCGCAGACTGTTTTCAGTTTTTCGCGGCCTATCCCGCTATCCGTACAGCCACACAAGCGCTTCGTTGGAGCGTTCGCCGCAAAGCTCCGCGCCGTTTTCCCGAAGCTCAGGGTGGACGGGAACGACGTAGTAGCGGTACAGACCGCACAGCCCCGCGGCGGGATCCAAGAGGCTTTGCGGCAGCGCGCTGCCCGTGAAGCTGCCCAAGAGGACGGCAAAGCCCTTGCTGTCCGCCCGATACAGCCGATACACGAACGCGTCCGAGGGCGGGGTGAAATGAATTGTCACGCTGCCGTCCTCGTTGCGCAGCGCGCTTAGGTCGGTGGGTGGCAGGGGCACGCTCCAATAGTCGGACAGCAGGGTCGGCTCCGTCCCGCTGACGAACACCTCGGACACGCGCTCCGATTCGGGCGTCAGCTCCGTTGCAAGCAGCGCCTCATGCTCGCTTGTAAGGGCACGTTTGTCCAGCGACAGCTCGGCGACCTCCTTGGGACGCGTGAAGACGGGAGGCTCACGATCCGAATAGATGGAGGAAAACAGGGAAGAAAGCAGCAGCGCCGGATAGCTGCCGCCGCCGGAGTCCGCAGGCAGGGTCTTGCCGCCGCTGCTGTCGTCGAAGCCCATCCATACGCAGGCGGCATAATCCTTGGTGTAGGCGCACAGCCAGATGTCGCGGTTGCCGAGCGCATCGCCCACGGTGCCTGTCTTGGCGGCAAGGTCAAAGCCCAGCTCGCCCAAGCGCTTTGCGGTGCCCTCCTCCGCCACGCTCATGAGCATACTGGTCAGCACATAGGCGTTGCCCTCCGAAAGCACGCGTGTCGCCTCCGAGGCGTCCATATACAGCAGCGTGTCCGCGTCATTTAGGATGCGCAGAAGGACATGGGGCGTGTGATAGATCCCGCCGCCTGCCAGCGCGGCATAAGCGCCTGCAAGCTGCCAAGGCGACACGCCGTAGGTAAAGCCGCCCAAGGCCAGCGCAAGACGGCTGTCCAGCGCGTCGAACTCGATGCCCAAGCGCTTGGCAAAGGCGATGCAGCGGCGCGTCCCCAAGGCGGAGAACAACGCCACGGCGGGGATGTTCAGCGAGCGCGTGACCGCCTGCCGCATCGTGACCCAGCCCGAATAGCTCCCCGAGGCGTTGCGCGGCGTATAGTCGCCAAAGCTGGTCTGCTCATCGAGCAGCATGGACGCGGCGGTGTAGCCCGCCTCCAAGGCGGGGGCGTAGACAAGGATGGGCTTAATGGCGGAGCCGGGCTGCCTGCGGATGCGGGTGGCGCGGTCATAGGCCAGCGCAACATCGCTGTCGCGTCCGCCGATGAGCGCCGCAACGCCTCCCGTCTGTGCGTCCACGATCACGATGGCGCCCTGCGCGCTCTCGCCCTCATAGACGGGGAAGTAGTCGTCGTTTGAAAAGGCGGTCTCGCAGAGTGCCTGCAGCTTGGGCTCAAGCGTCGTGTACAGGGAGTAGCCGCCCGTCAGCAGCTCGTCCATGCCGATGGACAGCGCATCGCAGCTTTCCGTCAGCACCAGATCCACATAGTACCCCCGCCGTCCGATGCAGGGGGAGGGGCTTAGTATGAGCGGCTCCTCCTTTGCTTCCGCTGCTTGGGAGGCGTCGATAAAGCCGTATTCCGCCATCAGGTCGAGGATGACCCCGCGCCGTCCCACGGAGGCTTCGGGCCGTAGGTGCGGGGCAAAGCGGGCGGGGGATTTTAAAACGCCTGCAAGCAGAGCGCTTTGCGCAAGGGTCAGATCCTTGGCGCGAACGCCGAAATAGCCCAGCGCGGCGGCCTCAATGCCGTAGCAGCCCTTGCCGAAGTAGACCGTGTTGAGGTACAGCTCCAAGATGGCCTCCTTGTTGAGCTGCTGCTCCAGCTGCCACGCAAGGATCGCCTCGTCCAGCTTGCGCTCCATGCTCTTTTCGTCCGTCAGGTGGGTCAATTTGATCAGCTGCTGCGTGATGGTGGAAGCGCCCTCCACATAGGAGCCCGCCTTGAGGTCGTTCCAAGCGGCGCCCACGATGCGCACGGGATCAAAGCCGGGATGCGTCCAAAAGCGCGCGTCCTCGGCGGCGACAAAGGCGTCGGTGACGTACTTGGGCAGGGTCTCGATCGCCACGTTCAGGCGGTTCTCCTTGAGGTACAGCAGGGAGTACAGCTCGCCGCTGCCGTCGTACACGGCAAGCGACAGCTCCTGCTCGTTGAGCTTTTGCATGTCCAGCGCACCCCACGCGTCACGGGAAAAGATCAGTACGCCAAGCGAGGTCACGCACAGGAACAGGAAATACCCGCCGAAGCGACAGAGCCTCCGCCACAGACGGTGCCGCGCACAGGGGCTGAAGCTACACTTTCGATACAGATCACGCATACGCTTATTGTGCCGTAAAGCGCGTTGCCTATTCCGTCGAGGCGGGATCGTTTTTACTTGGTTTCGCCATTTTCGCCGCAACAAAAAAGACCGCCAAAGCCGCGGTCAAGCGTCTTTAGCGGTATTCTTTTAGGAAAGCGACAGCGCTTACCCCTTTGGGGCTCCAAAAGAGCAAGAGAAAGCCCTGCCGCAGCAGACTCGTCAAAAAAACACTGCTTTTTGCGGCTGCTATTCTCCCCGCACAAGGAAGCGGCGGACGTGCCTTAGGTAGTAGCCCGTAAAGGCGTTGTACACAAAATCTAATAGGAACAAACAAAGCTTCACGACGGCAACAAGCAGGACGATGGGCCAATCGGGCAGCAGGGTCAATAGGTCGATCCCCGCGAACAGACTTAACAGGTAGCCGCCCAGTGCAAGACCCACGTTGGCATACAGGAGCAGCAGAAGGCTCCTAAGCCACGCCATGTTGACGTTCTTGACGAAAAGCTCGCGCACGATGCCGTAGTGACCGATCAATGCCACATAGAAGAACCAACTCACGCGGGAGGGCAGCAGCAAAAAGGACAGCAGCGCGGCGGCAAGATAGGTCAGCCACGCGTAGAGCTGCAGGTGCTCCGCCACCAGCACATACACAAAAAGGCTTGCAAGCACCATGCACGCAAGGCGGCAGTAGGGCACGACCTCCGAGGCGTACAAAAACAGCACGGTCAAGGCCAGCACCATGGCGGAAAGCGTTAGGGGACGTGCGGAAAAGCGGCGCTTCATGGCGTCACCTGCCGCAGCCGCCGCACAGGCAGTTCATGCACATCAGGGTCGCGCAGGCGTCAAAGCAGCCGCAGTCGTCGTCGCCGCTCATGCTGCTGCGGCCGTAGGAGCTGCGGGTGTTCATCAGCGTTTCATAGGCGTTGCGGTATTCGCTGTTATCGGGCTCCTGCTCATAGGCGCTGTGCATGTGCTCCCGCGCCTTGTCGTACCAGCCCTTGCGCAGATAGAGGATGCCGTACAGGTAGTTCCATTCGGCATTATGGACGGGAACGCTGTCCAGCGCCCGCTGCGCAGCGTCCAAGTTGTTCTGTCCCAAATAGGCTCTTGCCCGCTGCAGCTCAGCGGCATAGGGTCCGGTGTAGCTGCTCTGCTCCCGATAGCCGCCCGCATCGTAGCTCGCGCCGTAGCCTGCGCCTGCTCCCGCGCCGCCCTGTCCGCCCGTCGGCTTTTTTTGCAGCAGATCGTAGGCTTGGTTGATCTCCTTAAGCTTTTCGTTGGCCAAGTCCTTGAGCGGATTGTCGGTATACTTGTCGGGATGATACTTTTTGACCAGCTCCAAATACGCGTGGCGGATCTCCTCCTGCGACGCGTTTTCACTGACGCCCAATACCTTATACGGGTTCATGCTTTGCTCTCCTTACTTTGGAGCTTCTCTTTGGCAGCGAACAGCGTGTCCGTGCGCGCAGAAGCGGCTTTGACAAGGATGTTGTCGAGTAGATCCCTGTCGCGTTCAAGCGGCAGCAGCTCCAAGGCCTTGGCCGACTCGTCCAGCGACTTTTCGATCATGAAGCGGGCGTCCTCGTCACGGGTACCCGCCGCCAAAAAGGGATTGTAGGAGCCGCGCTGCGCATCCTTTATTAGATCGTCGCGGGCGTCCGCCAAATAGATGTAGCGGCCAAGGTTGTACAATAGCCAACTGAGCGCCGCCTTACAGCCGTGATCGGGGGCCTCCTCTGCAACGGCGCGAAGCATCCCCGCAAAGGGCTCCGCCGCCTCGTCGGGACTTTTACAGTTGGCCTGCTCCAGCGCGGTGAGGGCTTTAGTCCCCTCGTGCAGACGAGCTGCCAAGCTCACTTGCCGCTGCGTTGTTCGCTTGTACGCGCCGCGCAGGGCAAGGGTCGCGCTCTGCGCCCGCAGGCTGTGCTCGTCTCGCTCATCATCGCGGCATTTTTCGTATGCCAAGAGGATGTTCACATCCGCAGCATAGGAAAGCGCCGCGTTGGTGACGATGTATTGCCGTTTGGGGTCGAGCGCCGCGTGAAGGCAGCGGCAGGGACGGCTTTGGGGCGCTTCCTCGTCCAGCGCACTAAGGAGCAGGGCAAGGAAGCTGCAGTCGTAGGTCAGCGTGAAGGGCGCAAGGATGCTTCGCTTTTGCAGCTCGCGGCACAGCCCGCAATAGAAGGCGCGCCAGCGTGCCTGCTCCCGTACCTTCAGTTCGCTTTCCAGCGGTCGAACATATCCAAACATGCTTACCTCAACAAGCATTATACCATGCTTACGCCGATAAATTGTAAAAATGGTTCAAACTTTTTGGGAAGATGTATGTTTTTCAATTTGGCAGTCAAAATTGATATGGATAATGACGAAAAAATAATGAATTTTCTAAATTTCCCTCTTTTTTTCTTGAACGGTATCTGTTATAATAGCTTCGTACGTATGACGTGCAATACTATATCCTGCCGAGCAGGAATCTTAGGAGGTTACTATCTTATGAAGAAAATCATTGCCTTGTTTTTGATCCTGGCACTGGTCTTCACCGCGGCGGTTGCTTGCCAGAGCACTCCGGCCGACGACACCACCCCCACCGATGCGCCCGTCGCCGATGTGACTGACGCTCCCGCAGCCGACGTGACCGACGCTCCCGCAGCCGACGTTACCGATGCTCCCGTTGTGGCCGAAAAGGTCATCAAGAAGGTCGCCCTCGTCACCGACGTTGGCACCATCGACGACGAGTCCTTCAACCAGGCTTGCTGGCAGGGCGTTGTTGAGTACTGCGACGCCAATGGCATCGAGTACACCTACTACCAGCCCGAAGCTGACAACACCGACGCCCGCGTTCTGAAGGTTCAGCTCGCAGTCTCCGAAGGTGCCAATGTCATCGTAATGCCCGGTTACATGTTTGGCGAGACTCTGCTTGAGTGCCAGGATGTGTATCCCGATGTGTACTTCGTAGCTGTTGACGTTGCCGCCGGCGACCTGACCTACGACTACGCGACCTACTACGATCCTTCCGCTAACGCCGCCTGCATCACCTTCTCCGAGGAGCAGGCCGGTTATCTGGCGGGCTATGCGGCAGTCAAGGACGGCTACACCAAGCTGGGCTTCCTGGGCGGCATGGCAGTTCCCGCGGTCATCCGTTACGGCTATGGCTATGTCCAGGGCTGCGACGCTGCCGCTAAGGAAATTGGCGCCAACATCGAGATCAACTACACCTACGGCGGCCAGTTCTACGGCGATGCCAACATCACCGCCAAGATGGAAGGCTGGTATGCAGCGGGCACCGAGATCGTGTTTGCTTGCGGCGGCGGTATCTACACCTCCGCTGTGGAAGCTGCTCTGAACCACAATGCAATGGTCATCGGCGTTGACGTCGACCAGAACTACATTGGCAAGCAGTACAGCTACAACCCGTTCCTGACCTCCGCCATGAAGGCTCTGCAGAACTCCACCGTTTCCGTGCTGACCGACCTCGAAGCCGGCAACTTTGCAAACTGGGGCGGCAAGTGCACGAACCTGAGCCTCGCAGAGGGTGACTATGTTGGTCTGCCCACCGCCGAGGGTTCCTGGGCGTTCAAGACCTTCACCGTTGACGAGTACAACACCATTCTGGCGGGCATCGTCGATGGCACCATCGTCGTGAGCAATGCGACCGACGTAGAGCCGACCGTCAGCGAGTACACCACCGTCAACTACATTGCCTAATTTCGATTAGACAGCAAGACCACAAGAGAGGGACGCTTCGGCGCCCCTCTTTTAATTTCGTCAAAAAACGATGTTTTTTGACGAGTCTGCTTAGGCCGTCTGCGACGGCTTCGCCAAAAAACCGCCGTTTTTTGACGAGACTGCAGCGGTAGGACTTTCTCTCCCCACTTTGGAGACCCAAAGCGGGGAGCAAGGTATCAAATCCGCCGCGCATGTCGCCGGATTTAGCCGCCAAGGGCGGCTTCGTCAAAAAACGATGTTCTTTGGCGAGACTGCAGCGGCAGGGCTTCACTTGCCATTTTGGAGACCCAAAAGGGCAAGCAAGGTATCAAATCCGCCGCGCATGTCGCCGGATTTGATGGAGTTGATGGTTGTTCCTTTGCTTTTTTCGTTGTCGGATCGGCGGGGCGATCCGACGGCTGCGTAGGGCGGTTCCTTTGTTTGTTCCGTTGTCGGATCGGCGGAGCGATCCGACGGCTGCTTTCTTAACCCACTTGCAGGGCGGCTGCTCTCTTAACCCACTTGTAGGACGGCGGCT
This sequence comes from uncultured Oscillospiraceae bacterium, assembly GCA_964490325.1. Classification (GTDB taxonomy): domain Bacteria; phylum Bacillota; class Clostridia; order Christensenellales; family CAG-138; genus DAOPJM01. The sequence continues at coordinate 14,886 of CAZBBX010000015.1, read as the reverse complement.
CTTTTTATCCCTATACAAGACGGCGGCTTTTCAATATCAAATTATAATAGGAAAAGACGCGGCTTGGGACAAAATGCAAATTTTGACGCAAGAGAAACGAAATTGTAAAAAAACATGCTACAAATTCGCAAAAAGTCATTCCCTTTTTCCGTTCGGTAGTATATAATTGAAACATTAAACGGCGAAAGCCGCTGCGAGGGAAAAGGAGTGATGATTTTGGCTGAGTATGTTATCGAGATGCTGAACATTACCAAGGTCTTTCCGGGTATAAAAGCTAACGATAATATCACCTTGCAACTTCGAAAAGGTGAGATACACGCTTTGCTTGGTGAGAACGGCGCCGGCAAATCGACCCTGATGAGCGTACTGTTCGGCTTGTACCAGCCGGAGGAGGGCATCATCAAGAAAGACGGCGAGGTCGTTGCGATCAACAATCCCAACGACGCGAACGCGCTGCACATCGGCATGGTGCATCAGCACTTTAAGCTGGTCGAAGTCTTCACCGTCTTGGACAACATCATTTTGGGCGTCGAGCCCAATACGATGGGCTTTTTACAAAAATCCGATGCGCGTAAGAAGGTCGTGGCTCTTAGCGAGAAGTACGGCCTGCGCGTTGACCCCGACGCCAAGGTCGAGGACATCTCCGTTGGTATGCAGCAGCGCGTTGAGATCCTCAAGATGCTGTACCGCGACAACGAGATCCTCATCTTTGACGAGCCCACGGCAGTCCTTACGCCGCAGGAGATCGACGAGCTGATGCAGATCATGCGCGATCTGGCGGCGGAGGGCAAGTCCATCCTGTTCATTTCCCACAAGCTGGCGGAGATCATGGCGGTCTCCGACCGCTGCACGGTCCTGCGCAAGGGCAAGTGCATCGGCACGGTCAACACCTGCGACACCTCCGTGGAGGAGCTGAGCGCCATGATGGTCGGCCGTCAGATCAAGCTGAAGGTCGACAAGGACGCGCACGAGCCGGGCGACGTCGTCCTGTCTGTCAAGGGACTGACCGTCCCCTCCAAGCTGCACAAGAACAACGCCGTCAAGGACGTCAGCTTCGATGTGCGCCGCGGCGAGATCGTCTGCGTTGCGGGCATCGAGGGCAACGGACAGACCGAGCTGGTCTACGCGCTCACGGGTCTTGAGAAGCAGACGGCAGGCACCATTGAGATGAACGGCCACGACATCTCCCATGCGACCATTCGGCAGCGCAGCAAGGACGGCATGAGCCACATTCCCGAGGATCGGCACCGCTACGGCTTGGTGTTGGATTATTCCTTGGAGCAGAATCTGGTCTTGCAGCGCTACTGGCAGCCGCAGTTCCAGCAGGCGGGCTTTATTAAGTTCGACGCGGTTCGCGCCTATTCCGACAAGCTGATCGAGCAGTACGACGTGCGCAGCGGCCAAGGCAGCATCACCACGGCGCGCTCCATGTCCGGCGGCAACCAGCAGAAGGCCATCGTTGCCCGCGAGATCGACAAGGATCCCGATGTGCTGGTGGCTGTGCAGCCGACCCGCGGCTTGGACGTTGGCGCCATCGAGTATATCCACAAGCAGCTTGTCGCGCAGCGCGATGAAAACAAGGCCGTGCTGCTCGTCTCCTTGGAGCTGGACGAGGTCATGAACGTGTCCGACCGTATCCTTGTCATGTACGAGGGCGAGATCGTGGGCGAGTTCGATCCCGATAAGGTCACGGTCGAGGAGCTGGGTCTGTACATGGCGGGCGCGAAGAACATGTATCGCGACATTCAGATCAAGAAGGAGGCAGAGGCATGAGCAAGAAGAAAACTGCGCGCACCGATTTCCGAAGCATCACCGTATCCCTGTTGGCGGCGCTGCTGTGCGTGGTGATCGGTCTTATATTGGGCTTCCTCTTTCTGGTGGTGCTGGCATGGATCACCCTCAACCAAAAGGGCGAGACCTGCACCTTTGCCACCGTCATCGACACGGCATACAGCAAGGGCTTTGTCAAGCTGTTTCAGGGTGGTTTCTCCTACCTGATCACGGGCAGCAAGATGGGCTTGGGGCAGGAGCTGGCCAAGGCCGCCCCCCTCATCATGACGGGTCTTTCCGTTGGCTTTGCGTTTAAGACGGGTCTGTTCAACATCGGCGCTGCGGGGCAGTATGTTGTCGGCGCCTGCGGCGCACTGGTGTTTGCCATCGTCTTGGGTATGCCTTGGTGGGTCTGCCTCATCGCGGCCACCGTGTTCGGCGCAGTTTGGGGCGCCATTCCGGGTCTGTTCAAGGCTTGGCTGAACATCAACGAGGTCATCACCTGTATCATGTTCAACTGGATCGCGTTGTACGGGGTGAATACCATCATCTATGGCGGCGGCAAGAGCCCCATGTACGATTTGACCCACACCAAGACTTGGGTGCTGCGCAACCTCTATCCCAAGTCCGTCATCCCCAATTTGGGTATGGCCGATTACTTCTCCAACAAGAGCACGACCATCGCCATCTTCCTTGCCATCATCGCGGCGATCATCGTGTACGTCATCATCAGCAAGACCATCTTTGGTTACGAGCTGAAGGCCTGCGGCCACAACAAGTTTGCAGCCAAGTACGCGGGCATCAACGAAAAGAAAAACATCATTCTGGCCATGACCATTGCCGGCGCTTTGGCGGGCTTTGGCGCAGGCTTGTACTATCTGTCGGGCGCGGAGGAATGGAATCCGCAGGCGTCCACGGCGCTGCCCGCCATGGGCTTCGACGGCATCTCCGTAGCGCTGCTCGCCTCCTCCCATCCCATCGGCACGATCCTGTCGGGCCTGTTCATCTCCCACCTGAAGATCGGCGGCGGCGCGATGAACATGAGCTACTTCCCCAAGGAGATCTCCGACGCGATCTCGGGCATCATCATCTACCTCTGCGCGTTCGTGCTTTTGTTCCGCATCAAGCTCAGCGCTCTGCTGTTTGCGGGTAAGGAGGGCTGAAAAAATGCTGTTACTGATCAAATTCGCACTCCTGTATGCAGTCGTTATGATGTTCGTGGCGCTGGGCGGCATGTTCTCCGAGCATTCGGGCATCATCAACATCGCCTTGGAAGGCATCATGACCATCGGCGGCTTGGTGGGCGCACTGGTACTTGCCATCGTGCAAAAGGCCATGCCCGATAACGCGGCATTGGCTGTGTTTCTGTCCATCGTGGCGGCAGGCGTTTCGGGTATGCTCTACTCCGCGCTGCTGGCCTTTGCTTCCATCAACCTAAAGGCCGACCAGACCATAGGCGGTACCGCGCTGAACCTGTTAGCAACGGCGCTGGCAATGATCGTGGTCAAGCGGTACAACGGCAGCGACTCTGCGAAGCTGTCCTACAACAACAACGCCTTTATGTTCAACATCGGCGGTCTGACGCTCAACGTGTTCCTCATCATCGGCATCGTGGTGCTGATCGCTTCGATCATCGTCATGTACAAGACCCGCTTCGGTCTTCGCCTGTGCGCTTGCGGCGAGCATCCGCAGGCGGCGGACTCCGTGGGCATCAACGTGTACCGTATGCGCTGGGCAGGCGTGCTGATCTCCGGCCTCTTGGGTGGACTTGGCGGCTTGGCGTTCATCGTTCCCTCGGTGCAGACTTGGAACTTCGAAGTTGGCGTCACGGGCATGGGCTTCCTTGCTCTGGCGGTCATGATCTTCGGACAGTGGAAGCCGGGACGCATCGCGCTGGCGGCGCTGTTCTTTGCGCTCTTCAAGTCGCTGGGCAACATTGCAGACTCCACCTTCCTTGCCGTACTGGCATGGCCCAAGGAGATCTACTTCATGATGCCCTTCATCGCTTCCATGATCGTGCTGGCGTTCACCTCCAAGAAGTCCAGAGCGCCCAAGGCGGAAGGTATCCCCTACGATCAGGGCTCGCGTTGATCGAAAACTGCAACTTACATACCACAAGCAAGAGAGGGACGCCGCGGCGCCCCTCTCTTATGTTGCTTTCATAAAAAACGATAACCTTTCCGTTTTTTCACATACTAACGCCATGTCTCCCCTCATGATGGTGCTTTTGATCCTGTTTTTTGTGCTGTGGCTCGTCTTGGCGCTGAGCCTGCCGCTGCGTTTGTCCGTAGACGGCGCGGCGTCCTGTCGGGTCATCGAGCTGCGCCTGCGGGTCTACATTTTGGGGCTGATCCCGCTGCCACTGTACTTCACCCTAAATCTCATCGATCCGCCGCGCATGACGCTGCTCTTTCGGCCGCCTCGGGGCGCGCCCCGTCCCATCCCGCTGCAGGCCAGCACGAAAAAGGGCGTTCCCTTCCCTTGGAGAAAGCACATCAGCATCGACAGGCTGTGGCTGCTGCTGCTAATGGGCGTACAGGGCGACGCCGCGCTGACCGTGTGGCTGGTCGGGGCGTGGCGCGTCATTCTTGGCGAGGCGCTGCCCCTTATCTGCGAGGATGCGCAGGCGCAAGCCCTGCCGGTGTTCGACAAAAATTTGCTGCGCATCGATTTTTCCTGTATGTTTCGCCTGTATGCGGCACAAAGTATACTTGAATACTGGAAAGAAAAGAGGAAACATCGTGCATCCTTCCGAATCCATCATCCAAACGACGATGTCGCGTCTGCGTGAGATCGTTGACGTCAACACTGTGGTGGGCAAGCCCATCTATGCCGAGAACAACACCGTCATCGTCCCCGTGTCCAAGGTTAGCTTTGGCTTTTGTGCAGGAGGCGCCGAGTTCACCGGACGCTTCGGCAAGCCCGCCAAGGGCGACGCGCTGCGGGAAAGCGCATTGGAGGCGGAGGGCAACTATCCCTTTGCCGGCAACACCGTAGCGGGCGTATCCGTCACGCCCAAGGCATTCGTCTGCCTGCGGTCGGGGCAGCCCGTTGTACTGCCCGTTGAATGCGGCAGCACCTTGGATCGCTTGGTCGATTTGATCCCGCAGGTGCTCAACGAGATCAATAAGACCGTGGACGCGCTGCACTGCGACAAGTCCAAGGCGAACAAGGACGGCGCGGCGGACACGCGGGAACAAAAATGAAGCGTCTTGCGGCGTTTTTAGCGCTTGCCATCGCGCTGTCCCTTGTGCGCACCGCAGCGGCGGAGCCGACGGAGGGCGCTCGGATCCCAAGCGTGTATGCAGGCGGCGCGATCCTCATCGAGGCTGACAGCGAACGCGTTCTGTACGAACGGGACGCGGATGAGCGCCTGCCCATGGCCAGCACCACCAAGATCATGACAGCGCTCATCGCCTTGGAGGCGGGGAACCTCACGGAGGTCTTGCCCGTGGCGGACGAGGCGGTGGGCGTGGAGGGTTCGTCCCTGTATCTTAGGAAGGGGGAGACCATCTCCCTGATCGACCTGCTGTACGGCCTGCTGCTGCGCTCGGGCAACGACGCCGCCGTTGCCATTGCCATTCGCGTGGCAGGCAGCGTGGACGCCTTCCTTGCCAAAATGAACGCACGCGCCGCGGAGCTTGGCTGCACCAACACGCATTTTGTCACGGTCAACGGCTTGGATGACGCCGACCATTACAGCTCTGCCCGCGACATGGCGCGCATCACCGCCGAGGCGCTGCGCCGCGAGGACTTTCGCACCATCGTGAACAGCCGCTCCTATCAGATCACAGGCAGTCAGCCGCGCCTCATCTACAACAAAAATCGCCTCCTTTGGGAGTACGAAGGCGGCTGCGGGGTCAAGACGGGCTACACCGTCCACTCCGGCAAGTGTTTGGTGTTTGCCGCAAAGCGCGAGGGCATGACGCTCATCGGCGTGGTGCTGGACTGCCCAAGCATGTGGAACAGCGCCAAGGCGCTCTTGGACTACGGCTTTGCCGCTTATGCGCTTGCGCCCCTGTTCGACGCCGAGGCAAGCTACGGCGGCGTCCTTGTGGAAAAGGGCATAAAAAAAGAATTGTCCGTTGTGCCAAAAGGGGGTATACTGTATCCGTTGCAGGACGGCGAGGCGGAGAAGCTTCGCGTCTTTGTACAATGCGCGGAGAGCGTGACGGCTCCCGTGCAGGCGGGAGACACGGTGGGCAGCCTGTCCGTACAGCTGGACGGCATGTGCATCGCGTCGGTCGAGCTGGTGCTTGCGGAGGGCAGCGGGGAGCGGGATTACGCCTACCTGCTGGAGCGTCTCCTTCGGGCGTACAGCAACGGGGCATAAGCAGCGAACGGGGGGGAATATGGTGCGCCTACAGAAATATTTGGCGGACGCGGGGATTGCGTCGCGCCGTGCCTGCGAGGAGCTGATCGTGGCGGGACGCGTTCGCGTCAACGGCGAGACGGCTCTTTTGGGCAGCTCCGTGGACGAGACGCAGGACTGCGTCGAACTGGACGGCAAGAAGGTGGAGCTTGTATCCGAGCGCATCGTGCTCATGCTCAACAAGCCTCGCGGCGTCGTCTGCACGGCGGACGATCCGCAGGGCAGGCGCACGGTCAACGAGCTGATCGCAGACGTCCCGTATCGCCTCTACCATGTCGGCAGACTCGACCTCAACTCCGAGGGACTGCTGCTGATGACAAACGATGGGGAGCTGGCAAATCGCCTGATGCATCCGCGCTATAAGGTCGACAAGACCTACTGGGCGATCTGCGACGGCAAGCTCACCGCGTCCGAGCAGGCCGCCTTGGTCAACGGCGTGGCGCTCTCCGATGGGCAGACCGCGCCCGCACGCGTGACGAACGTTCGCCCCACCGTCAACGGCGACACCTCCTTTCTCATCACCATCCACGAGGGACGCAACAGGCAGGTGCGCCGCATGCTTGAGGCGGTCGGGCATCGCACCCTGCGCCTCAAGCGGGAAGCCTACGGTCCGCTGCGCTTGGGAACGCTCCCAAGCGGAAGCTGGCGCGTGCTGAGCAAAGCGGAGACGGAAGCGCTCACAAAAACTGTATAAATATACTATATGTATAAAAAACATACCACCTGCTCACAGCTCTGCTTCGATCGAACAAAGGTGCAGCGCCCCGCACCTTCGTGCAGACTCCCGCAGCGCTCCTCGAATGACCCCTGCATATTTCAAGGTAATTTTAGATTTTAAGGGAAAGTAGTCCCGCCTATACACAAAGGGCAATAGAAAAAGCAGACGAAAAAAGGCGGTTCGGAATCTGTACGAATGTACAGTCGTGGTGAACAGATTTTCGTTGACTTTGCATGAAAATACATATACAATATTTACATACAAATTCATGGAGGAGAAGGAACAATGACACACGCTAAGAGGCTGTTTTCGTTTTTAATGGCTTTTGCGATGCTGCTGGGCATGTTTGGCATGGCGCAGACGGCAAAGGCTGCTTCAATCACGGGAACGTTCGAGCTTGTAACGTCCGTTGATGACATGGGAGACGGGCAGTATGTACTGGTCGGCGTCAACGGCAGCTACACAAGAGCGCTCAACAGCACCATTACGAGCGGTCGTGCGGGCGGCAGCACGGTGACGATCTCCAACAACCAGATCGTCAACCCCGATGCAAGCATCGTTTGGACCTTCACGGAGCAATCCACTGCGGGACGCTACTCCCTGTATAATGCATCGACGGGCAAGTACCTTGTCATCAGCGGCAACACCACCACTTCCATCGCACTTTCAAGCACGGCAAGCTACTATTTCGATGCGTCAAGCGCAAGCAGCAAGGCCACCAACGCCATCTACCTCAAGACCACGGCTACCGGCAACCGCTGCCTGAGCATCTACCAGACGGATTTCCGCGCCTATTCGACCTCCAGCTACAAGCCGATGTACCTGTACAAGCTGACCACAGGTTCCTCCGCCACGGCGACCCCCGTTGTGACGGCGACCCCTGTCGTGACGGCGACCCCTGTCGTGACGGCAACCCCTGTCGTGACGGCCACGCCCACGGCAAGCAGCGACGGCAGCTACACGCAGGTCACCTCGCTTGACGATGTGACAAACGGCAACTATTTGGTCGTTGGCGTCTATAACGGGACCTACTACGCGCTGAACAACACCATCACCAGCGGCCGCGCAGGCGGCACGGCGGTCACGGTGTCCAACGGCAGCATTGCAAGCCCCGCCGCCAACCTGATCTGGAAGTTCACCGAGCAGTCCACTTCGGATCGCTTCTCGCTGTACAATACGTCCGGCGGCAAGTACCTGCGCATCTCCAAGAATTCCACCTCGGGCTTTACGGTCAGCACCAGTGCGACCTACTACTTTGATGTGACGGCGTCCTCTTCAGGTCGCTTCTACCTCAAGACCACGCAGTCGAGCGCTCGCGTGATCGGGCTGTACCAGTCCGACTTCCGCGCCTACTCCACAAGCAGCACCACAGGCGTATACCTGTACAAGGAGGGTGCGGCGTCCACCACGACCGCAACGCCTACCCCCGTTGTGACAGCAACGCCCACTCCGGTCGTGACAGCCACACCCACTCCCGTTGTGACAGCCACACCCACTCCGGTCGTGACAGCAACGCCCACTCCCGTTGTGACCGCAACACCCACCAAGACGCCCACGCCCACGCCTACCAAGACGCCCACGCCTGCGCCAACCGCAACACCCACGCCTACCGCCACAGCGGCAAGCAGCTCGAGCCTTGGCGTCTACATGATCGATGTTGGCTTTGGCGACTGCATCGTCCTCATCTCGCCTAACGGCAAAACGATGATCATCGACTCGTCCAACGGCGGCACGAACGACCACAGCGTCTCTGCGCAGACGCAGATCACCAACAAGCTTTCAAGCTTGGGCGTTACGAGCTTTGACCTGGGCGTTGTCACCCATGCGCACAGCGACCATTTCAACGGCTTTAAAAACTTCCTGTTTGGCAGCTATAGCTTCTCAAAGTTTGCGCGTCCCTCCGTTGCCTACACCACGACGGGTTCGACCTACACAAGTATGATCAGCTCCCTGAGCTCGCAGTCCTTCACCACCTATACCGTTGACACCAGCACCAACACCTCGGTGTTCACCAACTGGGACAGCGATGTGGATATCGATGTGCTGTGGCCGACAAAGGGCTACTCGCCCAGCTCCTCCGCCAATGACGAGAGCATCGTGCTCAAGGTCACCTACGGCGGCAAGTCCATCCTGCTGATGGGCGACGCATCCAGCACGGTCGAAACGCAGCTGATCAGCCTGTACGGCTCATCCGTCCTCAACTGCGATATCCTTAAGGTCGGGCATCACACCTCGAACGGCAGCTCGTCGGCGAACTTCCTGACGGCCTGCAGTCCGTCCTATGCCATTGCCTCGTTCACCGTCAACAGCAGCTATGGCTGGCCCGGCTCCAGCACGGTCAGCCGTCTGATCTCGGCGGGGCTGGTCGGTTGGAAGACCTCTTCCAACAGCGGCAAGATGTACGGCACCTCCTACCACGGCAACATCGATGTGACGATCTCCGCAAGCGGAGCCATCACCATCACCACAGAGCGTACCTACAGCGGATCCTAACAGGAATAGGAGAGAGGAAGCTACGGACGCGGGGGCAAAGGGGAAGCCTCCGCGTCCGCATTTCAGCCCAAATTCAGCCATTTTCAAGACTTCTAAAAAAATTAACAATTTAGAAAAAAAGGTTGCATTCCATCGGGACAGGTGATACAATAACTCTGTAATTTAGTAGGTGCGCGTATAGCTTTAGACGCCGAGAGACGATCACAGGTCTTGCTTTTGCGGACAGAAGCGTCGGCAAACAGCAAGCGCGGCTTTCGGTCATTTGTCCGAGTTTACGAGTTACGGGCATCAAAGTCTTCGAGGAAGGAGGAAACATCAATGAAAAAGTATGAGGTTCCTGCCGTGAAGGTCATGGATTGGGATGTCAGCGACATCATCACCTCGAGCAGCAATTGGGTCGGCGGCGATGAAGGCAGCGGCGGCGGCGACGGCGGCGGCAGCGGCGACGGCGGCGACGTGGGCGGTCTGGAGATCGGTATTCCCAAGGACTAATTTCAAAAACATGAATAAGGCCGTCGCTTAGGTGACGGTCTTTTTCTATCCGTGCAGCTTGCCAAAGCGGGGAAAGCTTGCTATACTGAACGGCAACAAGACACGGAAGAATCGAGGAACAGGCTATGGTAAGGCAAGAGCGCTTACTTTCCCGCGGCGGTGGCGGCGGCGGAGGCGGCGGTGGCGGCGGCTTTGGCGGCGGAGGTGGAGGCGGCTTTGGCGGCAGCTTCGGCGGAAGCCGCGGCGGCAGCTCCGGCGGCTTTAGCGGCAATCGCGGCGGCAGCTCGGGCGGCAGCTTTGGCGGCAATCGCGGCGGAGGCGGCTACGGCGGCGGTGGCTACTACGGCGGCGGGATGCATCGTCCCCCGATGGGCGGCGGTTTTCGCGGACCGCGCCGCGGCGGCGGCTGCTTCGGCTCGATCCTGGCCTTCCTGCTCATTGCCATTTTGATCGTTGCCCTTCTGAGCTTATCCACCTGCGGTTCCTGCGTGGCCTGCGCGGGCGCGGCGGGCTCGACAAGCATTTGGCAGTCAGACTCCTACTCGAAAGGCTCCACAAGCTCGTCCGTTGAGCGGGAGAAGCTCACCAACGTGACGGTGCATAACACGGGCTACTATACAGACACGGTGGGCTTTGTCAGCGCTGCTTCCCAAATGGAGAGCGGGCTGAAGTCCTTTTACAGCGCCACAGGCGTGCTTGGCTACGCCTACATCACAACGGACATCCTTGACATGGACGACACGGCGCTGGAGAGCTATGCCTCCGCAAAATATGCGGCGCTGTTCGACGATCAGGCGCACTTTTTGCTCATCTTTGCACCCGTTCTGAACGGCAGCGACATCGACGACTACCAAGCCTGCACCTACTATGGCGCCTCCGCAAGGCTGGTGATGGACGACGAGGCGATCACGATCTTTCAAGAGTATGTGGACGCCTGCTTCTACGACGACACGAACTACACCAACAGCAGCTTCATCGGCGAGGCGTTTCGCCTGACGGGTGAGAAGATCATGCATGTGAACAAGTCGCCTTGGCCCATCGTGCTGATCGTGCTGATCGTGCTGCTGATCCTCGTAATGGCGTTCTTCTGGTGGAAGAAGGCCAAGGCGCAAAAGAACAAGGAGGCGGAGGATACGCGCCGCATCTTAGAGACCCCGCTCAACACCTTTGGCAATACGGACGCCGAGGATCGAGCAAAGAAATACGAATAACAAGAAAGGAAGCAATAGCTATGGCAAGCATTCTGTCCCGTTTCAACGACATCATCAAGTCGAACGTCAACGCCCTTCTGGACAAGATGGAGGATCCCGAAAAGATGGTCGATCAGTATCTGCGTGAGCTGAGCGACGATCTGGCGGAGGTCAAGAAGGAGACCGCAGGCGTCATGGCGGAGGAGACGCGCACCAAGCGTCTTGTCGACGCCAACGCGGCGGAGGTGGCGCGCTATACCGATCTTGCCAAGCGTGCGCTGCGCGCAGGCAGCGAGGAGGACGCACGCGTGTTCATCGCCAAGAAGCAGGAGCTGGAGGCGAACGGCGCTTCGCTGAACACCGCCTATGTTGCGGCGCATGAGAACGCCGAGAAGATGCGTCAGCTGCACGACAAGCTGACCCGCGACATCCAGCAGCTGAGCAGCCGCCGTGACGCCATCAAGGCGAAGGTGGCGGTGGCGCGCACGCAGAACAAGGTCAACGAGATCACAGGCGCCATGAACAGTGCGCAGGGCAACATGGACGCCTTCAACCGCATGGAGGAGAAGGCAAACCGTATGCTCGACACGTCCAACGCCATGAGCGAGCTGAACGCGCAGCCCATCGACGAGGCAAAGGCGCTGGAGGAGAAGTACGCCAACGTCGGCAAGGCCGAGGTGGATGACGAGCTGGCGAAGATGAAGGCCGAGCTGGGTCTGTAACAACAGCATCGACCCAAAATAGCGATCAAAAGGAGCTGCCGCAGAATTACATCTGCAGCAGCTCCTGTTTATTCAGCTTGCACAAAAGCCTTTCCCTTTGACGATCGGCCCCCTTAGGCCTTTGCCGCCAAGGCGTCGGCCATGCTGTGAAGCTGCTGCTCCACGGCCTTGCCGATCTTTTCGACCGTACCCTCCTTAAAGGGATCGTCCAGTCCGCCCACCGACAACAGCGCCTTGTAGCCCACCGTACCGCCTGCGCGGCAGAGCTTGAGGTAGTCGCTAAAGGCGGCTTCCCTGTCCGTGAGCATCTTGAGGTAGAAGTTGAAGGCGCCCATCTGCGCCAAGGCATAGTCGATGTAGTAGAACGGATACAGGAAGATATGCTGCTTCTGCATCCAGAACCCGCCCTTCTCTAAGAAGGCGTTGCCGTCGTAGTCGCGCCACGGCAGGTACAGCTCCTCCACCGCGTGCCAAGCGGCATAGCGCTCCTCGCGGCTCATGTCGGGCTTTGCGTACACGCGGTGCTGAAAGTCGTCCACGGCGCAGAGGTAGGGGATGGAGCGCAGCGCGCTTGCAAGGTGCGCATAGCGATACTTGTCCGCCTTGTCGCCAAAGAACAGCTCCATCCACGGATAGGTGAAGTGCTCCATCGACATGGAATGCACCTCGCAGATCTCAATGGGCGCCTGCATCTGGTCGGGCAGGAGGATGGTGCGCATGGCAAGGTAGGCCTGAAATGCGTGCCCCGCCTCGTGGGTCAGCACGTCCACGTCCGCAGAGGTGCCGTTGAAGTTGGAGAAGATGAAGGGGCTTTGCACGTTGAACAGGTCGGTGCAGTAGCCGCCCATGTGCTTGCCGTCGCGGGTCTCCAGATCGAACAGCTCGTGCTCGCACATGTAGTCGAAAAACTCCCCCGTTTCGGGCGAAAGCTCGCGATACATCTGCTGCGCCTTGGTCACCAACTCGTCCTTATTGCCGATGGGTACGGCGTTGCCGTCGCTGTAGAAGAAGCTTTCGTCATACCAGTGCAGCTTGTCCGCACCGATGCGCACCCGCTGCTCCTCATAGAGCTTGGCGCACAGCGGCACGATGTATTGGACGACCGCCTCGCGGAAGCGCTTGACCTCGGCGGGGCCATAGTCGTAGCGGCCGCGGTTGAGATACGCCATCTCCACATAGTCCTGCATGCCCAGCTTGTGCGCCGAATCCGTGCGCAGCTTGACCAGCTTGTCGTAGATCTCGTCCAGCTCGCCGCTGACGCCTTCGTACAGCTTGGCCCACTCGACAAAGGCCGCTGCCCGCACACTGCGGTCGGGATCCTCCATGTGCTTGAGCAGGCCGTAGAAGTTGCAGCTCTCCCCTTGAAACTCCACCTTGCAGCCTGCCGTGAGCTTGCTGTAGCGGCTGCCCAGCAGGGAATCCTGCACCATGTTGGGGATCAGCTTGGGGTCGGCCAAACGGATCTGCGCCTCCGCCTGTTGGAAGCTGATCGTGCCGAATTCCGCCTCCAGCTCCTTGCGGAAGCGGGCATGGATGAGGGCGTCCATCATCTTTTTTTGGAAGGGCAGCAGCTTGGGCAGGTAGCTGTCCCAGAACTTGCGCTCCTTCTCGTAGAAGGGATCCTTGGTGTTGATGTCGCTGCGGATCTGCGCCAAGGTGGCGGGAGTGAAAAAGTCGTACGTTGAACGGCTCAGGTCGATCAAGGCGGCACGCTGCGCCGCATAATCGGGGGCGGACTCAAAACGCTTCAGCTTGGCGTTCAGGCTCCTCCGCACAGCGCCGCAGTTGGGCCTTTCATAGGGCAGCTCGGAAAATTTCCACATGATCCTACTCCTTTACCAATTTTTCCTTATCATACCATGCGCTGCATTTTTTGTGAATCCTTTTCCGTATCTTTACATGACTTTCATGAAAAGCTGCGTGTATTTTCTATTTGTACATATTATAATTATATGATTGACAAAATCGAAATGAATTGATAAAATAGGTATGAACCATTTAGGTAAGTGGTCGCGCTGCAAAGGTCGGCGAAAGGCCGATGCGTCAGCCCTTGACGAATGCACGCTTCACGGAGGAGGAAGTATCCCATGAGAGATCCAAACATTAAGCGATTGACCCGCCTTGGCGTGCTTGCTGCGCTGGGCGTGGTGCTGGCGCTGTTCGTGCGTTTCCCCGCGCCCCCGCCCGTATCCTTCCTGGAATATGACATGGCGGATGTACCCATCATGGTCGCGGCCTTTGCCTACGGTCCCTGGTGGGCGCTTGTGATGACGGTCGTGGTGTCGGTGGTGCAGGGCGTTACGGTCAGCGCGTCAAGCGGCATACTGGGCATCGTCATGCACATTTTGGCTACGGGGGTGGCTGTCATTCCCCTGGGGCTGATGTACCGCCGCTATCGCACCAAAAAGCATGCGGTTGCAGCCTTGGGCGCCTACATCCTCACCGTCGAGGCGATGATGCTGCTGTGCAACTATTTTCTTACGCCGCTGTACTTTGTGGGACCGAGCCTGAACTACGCCGCCGCGCAGCAGCAGGTGGTCGGCATCCTTGGCTATATTGCGCTGTTCAACCTTGTAAAGCCGCTCATCAACGGCCTTATCGTTCTGCTTGTCTACAAGCCCCTGTCGCGGTTGTTTCTCAAGACGGAATTGGAGCCTATGCCCAACAGACCGCGCTTCAACCGCTGGGGAGCTTGGGGCGTTGCACTTGCCATAAGCGGCATCCTTATCGCCGCGCTCTACCTTGTCGGCCGCTATGGACGCAGGGAGGCATGGCTGCTTCGGGTGGATGTGGAGCTGTCCATCATCGGCATCGAGTCGATCGCCTTTGCGGGACCCGCGCTGGGCTTCTCCATCTATGGCTTGGCGCAGGCAAGGAAGGGGAATGTGGACAAGGTGCAGCCCATCATCGGCATCACATTGGCTTGTATCCTCATCGCCGCGTCACTGGTGTTCTTGGGCGTGGTGATACCCGATTAGCCGGCATAGCCGGCTTCGCCAAAAAGCTCACGCTTTTTGACGAGACTGCTGCGGCAGGGCTTTCTCTTGCCCTTTTGGAGACCCAAAGTGGGAAGCAAGGTATCAAATCCGCCGCGCATGTCGCCGGATTTAGCCGTCAAGGACGGCTTCG
>CAZBBX010000014.1:0-52569 GCA_964490325.1 uncultured Oscillospiraceae bacterium | reverse complement strand
CAACATGCTTCTCTTTTTTTCTCCTTACCCCAATATTTAGTATAGAGCCCAAAAAGCGCCGCGTTCCCTGATCGGTCCGCGGCGTTTTTTTGTATTAAATTTGGGGTCGTCCTTGGTCAACGGCGTACTGCTCGTTAGCGGCGGCTCCTTGCCGATCGGGTCTTACGAGGCTTACTGCGGCAGGGTGGCAAAGCCCGCTTCCAAGGCTTCATCGGTTGGGATGGGATCCTCCATCAGTCCGTCATGATAGCGCTGATAGGCGTACAGGTCAAAGTAGCCCGTACCCGTCAGGCCGAACACGATGTTCTCCGTCTTGCCCTCGCGCTTACAGCGCAGTGCCTCGTCCATGGCGACCTTGATTGCGTGGCTGCTTTCGGGCGCGGGCAGGATGCCCTCCACCCTTGCAAACTGCTCCGCCGCTGCAAAGACCTCCCGCTGCGGCACGGCGCGCGCCTCCATCAGTCCCTCGTCGTACAGCTCGCTCAGCACGCTGCTCATGCCGTGGTAGCGCAGGCCGCCCGCATGGTTGGGGGCGGGGATGAAGCCGTTGCCCAGCGTGTACATCTTGGCAAGCGGGCAGACATGCCCCGTGTCGCAAAAGTCGTACACATAGCGGCCGCGGGTGAGGGAGGGGCAGCTTGCAGGCTCCACCGCTATGAAGCGGTACTGCTCCTCGCCGCGCAGGACCTGTCCCATGAAGGGGGCAATGAGACCGCCCAGATTGGAGCCGCCTCCCGCGCAGCCGATGATGACGTCCGCCTTGACGCCGTACTTGTCCAGCGCCGCCTTGGTCTCCAAGCCGATGACGCTTTGATGCAGCAGCACCTGTGAAAGGACGCTGCCCAAGACATAGCGGGTGTCGGGCGTGGTGACGGCGGCCTCCACCGCCTCGGAGATGGCGCAGCCCAGACTGCCGTTGGTGTTGGGAAACTTTTTTAGGATCTCGCGTCCCACGGCTGTCGTTTGAGAGGGCGAGGGCGTGACCTTTGCGCCGTAGGTGCGCATCACCTCGCGGCGGAAGGGCTTTTGCTCGTAGCTGACCTTGACCATGTACACACTGCAGCTAAGGCCAAAGTAGGCGCAGGCCATGGACAGCGCCGTGCCCCACTGCCCCGCACCCGTCTCGGTCGATACGCCCTTGAGCCCCTGCTCCTTGGCGTAGTACGCCTGCGCGATGGCGGAGTTGAGCTTGTGACTGCCGCTGGTGTTGTTGCCCTCGAACTTGTAGTAGATGTGAGCGGGGGTGTCCAGCGCCTTCTCCAGACAGTAGGCACGCACCAAGGGCGAGGGACGGTACATCTTGTAAAAGCTGCGGATCTCCTCGGGAATGGGGATCTTCCTTGTCGTGTCGTCCAGCTCCTGCTTGGCAAGCTCCTCGCAGAAGATGGCGGAAAGCTGTTCCTGCGTCACGGGCATATGGGTGGCGGGATCCAGCAGGGGAGCGGGCTTTTTAGGCATGTCGGCGCGCAGATTGTACCAGCTGTTTGGCAGCTCGTCCTCGCTCAAATAGATCTTGTAGGGTATCGTTTGTTCCATGGATAGATCCTCCTTGCGGATTTTTTTGTATAAAAAAACTGTCCCGACATAAATGCCGGGACAGATCAATGCTTCGATCTGCGGTGCCACCCCGCTTGACGCCATAGCGTCCGCTCACTTTCGCGCACCAACATGCGCCGACCCCTGATAACGGGCGGTCTCCCCGTTCTTCCTACCCAACGCAGCGGCGTTTATCGGTCGACCCTCGAAAGTCCATTCACGTTCCGATCTCGGTCGCCATTCCACCCGCGGCGACTCTCTTGACAAGATCCTGTGAAGCGCTACTACTCTTTCTCAACGGTTTTTTGCAGTATAGCACCCCCCCGCCCCGCTGTCAAGCAGGAATTTGTGTTTCCCGAAGCGAGGTAAAACGCAAAAAAGATCCCATCGTTCGCTCCTTGCCTGTGACAAGGGTACAAGAGACGATGGGATCGCGCCGCTTTGGGCGGAGAGGTTGCCGCCCGCAGGCGCTTGTTGGTCGGGCAGCGCTGCTGTTAAGGGAAAGAGAGAGGATCTTACTTCTGCGCGCTTGACCAACACTGCCAAGGGAAAAGGGGACAGGAGGGTGAAACAGCTTGCTTTCCTTGCTTCACATGCGCCCCTTTCTGCCCGAAATTTTCATGTTTGCTCCTGCTTTTACTTTATTCCGTTCTCCTGTCACATGCAGAAAACGGGATCTCTCCTCTATGGACCCATAAAGGAAATTAGGCGGTACTGCTGCGAATGCTTGAGCATCGCTCGCATGCGTGCGCAAAACCGTTTGTAGAACGAAACCGCAACCACTCGATTTTGACGAAGGATCTCCTCGTCATTCGGACGGTTTTCGTCGCTTGTGCAGTAATAGCTGTTGTCAAAGCTTGCCGCATAAAATCCTTGCTTTAAGCCTTTCAGCAGCGGATTTTCATAGTCATTGTCCAACATTTCGGCATAGCGGTCTATCTGATCAAGCATCTCCAGAACCGTCTCATAGGAATAGTGATTATCCCCGTACCATCGGAAGCCCTTCTCTTCATGCTCGCTTTTGCAAGCCTTATTGAGCGCCTCGTCATAATACTGTTTCAGGAAGAAATACAGAAATTCAGCGAAGTCGTCTTCCTCGATCGATATCTCTTGTCGGGGGCATGACCTAAACAAGCTGCCATACTCTTTCTCTTGCGTGGTAGGCTTGATCCAAAAGTAGCTGCTGCCGTCATGTCCTTCAACGATCGGGATCTGTGTTACAGTCCGCACGGCCGCGATTAGCTCCCCATAGGATACGCCGGCAGTTCTTGCGCCGTGCTCTTGCTCCGTAAGGCCAAACTCATACCGGCCTTCATAAGACTGCTGAAAATAGAATCCGAATTCCCCATCCAGTCGGAAGCGGTATGTGATCTCTTTTTCTACCTCTGTGAAAGCAGACGATCCGCTTTTGCACTCGCGTACTTGTGTGATCGTCTGAAGGCTTTCTATGCCATGCCCGATAAGTCTTTTAAACAACTGATTTGCATCAAAGTTGCTGTTGTTCAAGCCATCCTCCACAGCCGTGCCATTTTATTGACGCCGATCTGAATGCCGCTGAAAGCATGCGGCAGCAGCTCCAGCGTAGAGCCGTCCTCGAAAACAAGCACGATCGGCTCACACCCCTTCACCGCACACGGAAGTTGGGTAGAGCTGATCCGTTCATTCTTTTCGGAACAGATATCGTCATAAGGTATGCCGATGACGTTACGGCACGTATTCAGCAGCGCCTGCATATAGCTATAAGGCTCCAAATTCATTGCCGTGCCGATCACATGAATACACGCGATCTTTTTTCCGATGACTTCCCGTTCACGGAGCGCTTGTGTTATTGCCGCATGTGTTTTATAGAGCTTTGCGCTCCATGCGTATCGATCAAACGTTTCCTTCACCCTTTGTGCCTCCCCTCTTTGCAGATCTTAGCATAACACATTGGCCATTTTTAACGCAAGCGTTAGCTTCTGTTTGGCGATCGGCTCTCTTGCTGTCTGCAGCATAGCAAAAGCGCTGTCCCTTTGTACGGTCTTTGCTGCGCGGCCGCAAATTATTTTCCAAGCTGCGCCGCCGCAGCTCCGTCGGCGCAAAGTCCGACAGCTCCCGTCCTCTCCGCGCCTCCCGAGCAAAGCGCCTTTCGTCGTGCAGCGGCAGGCCGATCCCCCTAGCAGCTCGTGCGCGGCACACGCCGCCAAGACGGCGTCTCCCGTTTAGAGCAGCGGCTTTTAAAGCTGCTCCTGCTGCGTGGATCTCGCGTACAGGCCGTTGCCGCAAGTTGGCGAACGCCGCTCCGAACGCGTTTGCCGCAGTCCTGCTTCCCGCGCTAAAGTGCCTTGCTCCTTGCGGAAGCGGTGGCGCACCGGGGCGCATCGACCTGCCTGCGGTCGTCAAAACGCAGCGCCTTGCGGGACGTCGGGTACTGCTCGGCATGGAAAAAGCTCCCCTCGTCAAGGGCAGAGGCGGCGGGAGATGCCCGTCCTCCACCGCCTTGTGAAAGCCGACAAAAGCGCTTGTGCGCATCGGGCGCTCGACGTGCCGACCGTACAGTTTCGCAAGATCTCAGGAATGCTCCGACCCACCCGTGACCCAAGGGTACAGCTGATGGATCAGGGACAGGTAACGGATCAGGCCGCTGCGCGTGCCGGCAGGGGCGCACAGATCCAGCCTCCATGTTAGGCCTTCAAGGTTCAGCGCCCCATCCATCTTCTCTAAGAAATTGAACAGGTATATGAGCGTGCCGGCGTCGAAGAACAGCCGATCGGCGGAGAAGGTGAAGGCCATGGTCGGCCCTGCCTGCAAATCGTGATCGATGATCACGGAGGAGGCGCAAAGCTCGATGAGCTCCTCCTTGTTCGACATAGGCAGCGCGGCAAGCTGTGCCTTGGTCAGCGGCCGTTTCGTGACGAGATCGACAAAGCTGCGATGCGAGGGCAGCGCCTCCACCTCCGCAATGGCTCGCGCCTCCAAAATGTGCAGCTGCTTGGCAAGGAAGGGGTTCTCGTCCGCCCGCTCCTGCACCAAGGACAGTTCGTCAAAAAAATGGTAGGTCAGCAGGTAGTCCTCGCTGATGGCTTTCACCTCGTTTGCCTCTTGGACACGCTGCCGCGCCTGCTCCAATTCGCTTAAAAAGCAGGTGAATCCCGCAGTATCGTTTGCGGCTGTATTTGCGTTTGGTGCGGGATCTGCGTTTGCGGTGGAGCTTGCGTTTGGTGCGGGATCTGCGTTTGCGGTGAGGCTTGCACTTGCGGCGGGTACATTATCATCAGGATCTGTGTTAGCGGCGGGGTTCGCGTTTGCAGTGGGTACGTTTTCAACGGGATTTGCGTTTGCGGCGGGGTTCGCTTTGGCGGCTGGGTCTGCATTTGCGGTGGAGTCGTCACTGCCTATGGGGCTTGATCCTGTTGAGGGCTTCGGGTCTTTTCTCCTAAAAAGTGTGCCAAAGATGTTTTTCATCACAGCTGTGCTCCCTTCCCATACTCCTATATAGGAAGTATAGCACGGATGCGTATGCCGTACAATGTGTACGGCAAGATGTGTATTCTATACGCCGTAATTTGCACGGAACGGATCCGAACGGATCTGCATTTGAAATTTGAAAAAGTTACTATTTCCGCCAAAAAACTTGCCTTTCCCGTTCGGCTGTGGTATAGTGCCCCTTACGACTGCAGCGCGGGAGGCGGAATATGAAGCGCAGAATGTTCGACAAAGGATTCTTTCGGGAGATGCTGCCCATCGCCATACCCGTGGCGCTGCAGAATCTTTTGCTGTCCTCCTTCCGCCTGGTGGACACCCTGATGATCGGCAAGCTGGGCGATACTGCCCTGTCCGCCACAGGCTTGGCAGGCTCCGTGTCCTTCCTTGTGGAGCTGATCGCCTTTGGCATGGCCAGCGGCAGCGCGGTGTTCATCGCGCAGTATCACGGCGCAGGTAATAAGGTGGGCATCCGCCGTGCCTTTGGTGCGTCCTTTGTGTGCCTGGTACCCGCGGGGATCCTCTTTACGCTTGTTGCCATGTGCTTTCCCCTGCCCATCATGCGCCTGCTCACCAACAGCGAGGCGCTCATCGCCGAAGGCGCCAAGTACCTTGTGTGGGCGGCTCCCTCCTACATCGGACTGATGTTTGCGCAGGAGTTTTCCACGGTGCTGCGCTCCACCGAGCGCGTGCGCCTGCCCATGCTTGCAAGCGGCATTTCGGCGCTGTGCAACGCATTTTTAAACTACATCTTCATCTTTGGCAAGCTGGGCTTCCCCGCCATGGGCGTGGCGGGTGCGGGACTGGCGACCTCCATCTCCGCCTTCTTGACCCCGCTTATCATCTACCTTGTCTCGCTCAAGCAGCGCAACATCCTCATTGCGCCCCTTAGGGAGCTGTTTGACCTAAAGGGCTTCTTCTTCCCCTTCATGCGCCGCGTCCTGCCCGCTCTGGGCAACGAGATGCTCTGGTCGCTCTCCGTGGTGCTGTGCAACATGATCTTGGGACGCATGGGCGACGAGTATTACGCGGGGTTGACCGCCTTCCGCACCATCGAGAACATCGGCTTTGTGTTCTTTGTGGGCGTGTGCAACGCCTGCAATATCTTGGTGGGCAAGCACATCGGCGCAGGCGACGTCGAGGGCGGCAAGCGCCTCTCGCGGCAGTTTTTCCGACTGGTGCCCTTCCTTGGGGCGTTCGTGGGCGGCATGGTCATCCTGCTGCGCGCCCCCATCCTGACCCTGTTCGACATCAGCGCCCTTGCCCGTGAGACCGCCATGGGGCTGATGCTGCTCTACGGTATCGAGGTGAGCGTGCGCAACATCCCCTACATCGCGGTGGTCGGCGTGTTTCGCGGCGGCGGGGACACGCGCATCGGCCTTATCGGCGACGTGAGCGCGCAGTACCTATGCATCCTGCCCGCGCTGTACCTGTGCGGACTGGTGTTCAAGCTGCCCTTTTTGACCAGCTATCTGATCATGCTGCTGGTGGACGATGTGGTTAAGCTCGCCATCTATGTGCCGTACTACCTGTCCAACCGCTGGATCAAGCCCGTGACCGCCCCGCCTGTGGGTCAGCTCCCGATGGACGCGCCGCAGCTTACGGACGAATAAACGCCGCGAACGCGGCAGCTTCCCTATCATCAATAGCATCCGTACTTGTCGAAGGAGCAGCCGCCCCGACTTGTACGGATCTTTTTTATCGCAAACGCCTCTCAAGGATGTGACGTCTTTGCCAACAGCTTTCGATATTTAGTCGTATTCCCGACTAAGTTTCGGATAAACTGTTGACAACGCAGGAAAGGATCGATACAATGGAATCGAAACTTACTCGTATATACGACCTACTTTCGATTGGAGGACAGCATGTATATCAAACGAGACAGGTACCTGAACAAGCTTATCAACGGTCTTGGCAACGGACAGGTCAAGATCGTAACAGGTGTTCGGCGCTGCGGCAAGAGCTTTTTACTGTTCAATATCTTCTGCGAGTACCTCAAGGCGCAGGGCGTCTCTGACGAACAGATCATCGCCGTGGCGTTGGATGAAGACGTGAACGAAAGGCTTCGTGCACCTGCGGAATTGTCCGCATACGTCCGCTCACGGATCCAAGATACGGATACGAGCTACTATATCCTTCTGGACGAGGTGCAGTATGCGATCAGCCGTGAGGAGCTGCGCGACCCCGACGTTCCCGTTCGCCTGTACAGCGTGCTGAACGGGCTGCTGCGTCTCAAGAACGTTGAGATCTATGTGACGGGAAGCAACTCAAGAATGCTGTCCAAGGACATCATGACCGAGTTTCGCGGCCGCGGTGACGTCATAGAGGTCTTCCCGCTCAGCTTCAAGGAGTACTACGACTATCATGGCGGCGACAAAACGGACGCCTTTGAAGAATATGCGCTGTACGGCGGAATGCCGCTTGTGCAGGGAAAAACGAGCGATGACGAGAAATACCGCTATCTGTCTAATCTTTTTGATGAGGTCTTCTTTCGGGACATTCTTGAAAGATACCGTGTTGAGCTGCCAAACGTGCTGTCGGAGCTGACCGACGATCTATGCTCCTCCGTTGGCTCGCCTACCAATGCCTCAAAAATTGCAAGAACCCTCAAAAGCAGCAAAAACATCCCCGTCAGCAGCGAGACCATCGCGTCCTATTTGGAGTATTTAACGGATTCCTTTTTGTTCCGCTGCGCAAGAAGGTATGACGTAAAGGGGAAAAAGTACTTTTCGTACCCCTCCAAGTACTATTGCGTTGATCTTGGTCTTAGAAACGTCCGCCTGAATCTGCGGCAGCAGGAGGAAACGCATATCATGGAAAATATCATCTACAACGAATTGATCGTGCGCGGCTTCTCTGTGGATGTGGGCGTTGTATCTGTGGAGGAGCTTGACGGCAATACGCGGCAGCAAAAGGCGTCGGAGATCGATTTTGTGGTGAACAAGGGCGCAAAAAAGTACTATATTCAAGCTGCTCTCCGCACGGAGGGTGACGAAAAAGCAAAGCAGGAGCTGCGGCCGCTTTTGGCGGTGCATGATTTTTTCAAAAAGATCATCATTACAAAAACTGCCATGAAGCCATGGACGGACGATATGGGCATAGTTCATCTGGGACTGTATGACTTTTTGCTGCACGAAGACAGCTTAGATCTGTAAGCGAGCGGTTCCTTTGTCCTGTGCGGGACGGGGGGTCTCCGCCCTCTTCCCGCGTATCGCAAGACCCCGCGGCGCGGCTGCACGGCGGGGTCTTTGATTTTTGGAGGATCAGTTTTTCAGGCTGTGGATGGGCGCGGGGATGCGGCCGCCGCGCTTGATGAAGTCGTGAGCGCTCTCGTGATGCACCGCCATGACGGGAGCCGTTCCCAACAGACCGCCAAAGTCCACGCTGTCGCCGACCTTTGCGCCGGGAATGGGCAGCACGCGCACGGCGGTGGTCTTGCTGTTGATGACGCCTATGGCGCATTCGTCCGCCACGATGGCGGCAATGGTGTCCGCCGAGGTGTCGCCGGGAATGGCGATCATGTCCAAGCCGACGGAGCAGACGCAGGTCATGGCCGTCGGCTTGTCAGACGCTTCTATTTCTTGTTTACAGCTTCGACAATTTTGTATACTTCGGTGTATGGGCTAACACGGCACTCGTGTATAGGATACCCCTGCTTTAAGCAGTTGCTTTGCAGCTGCTTTGCATTTACCATCGCCGTTTCCGTTTTGTCGCACAACAATTCAAACATATCCACGCGTTCTTTTCTGTAATTCGGTATGTAACATCGAAGTGTGCCGATCACATCGTCGTTCGACAAATACTGCCTTGTCGAGTAAGTAAAGTGACAAATAAACCATACTTCAAAACAAGGATTGGATACGATGACCTCCGCATGGATCTTTTTTGTCAGCGTCTTGTCCGCTTCTTTGATCTGTTGTTCTTTTCCCGCGATAAAATCAGCGTCCACCAGACAAAAGGCCAGGTCTCCCAATTCCGGATCAAGCTCCATTTTTTCATATGCGGCAACGAGCTGCTGCGCCATCCTGCTTGGATCCGTATCATTGCCATGCGCAAATCGAACAGTAAACGTTCCGCTGCTGAAATTTCTAAAATACAGCGTTTCTGTTTTGTTGTTTCCTTCCGTCTCCAGCAATAGAACGCTCTTTCTTTTGCGCGTTCCGCTGTTGCGCACTTTGGGTTGATAGCCTTTTTTCTTTGCTACAGGCATACCTGATCCCCCGCATGAATGTTGGGAACCGAGCCGTATCGGCCAAGCATATACGCCTTCCTGATGTCTTCTGTTCGCCTGGGGGAAAACTCATCAAGCGAGTACAGCTCCGAGATGCCCGTGGTCTGATCCTTCTCAATGAAATAGATCTGATCTCGGCGAAGATCGTCCAGTGAAAGAAGCGCAACCGTGTGTGTGGATATGATAAGCTGCGCATTGGCTATGTTAATGCTTGGATCGTTAAACAGTCCGATCAAGTACATAACAAGCATGGGGTGCAAGCTTGTATCAAATTCATCGATGCACATTGTTTCGCCTGTTTCAAATGCCCTTTTTAGCAGCGGACTTAACAGGAACAAGCTCCTTGTCCCTTTTGACTCTTCAGAAAAGGAAAGCCAGTATGCCGTATTATCAGCGGCATTGCCGACCTTGTGAAGCGTGTTTATTGAATACTCCTTTGGCGAAAAGTCAGGCACTGCTGAGATCATCCCCTGCATGATGGAGGGCAGTCTCTGTGCTAATTTTTCCGGCGCAACATCTCTGGACTCAAACTTAAAATCATCGATGTTGATATCGGCCTCATGAAGGACGCCCTTCGTAAAGTTTTTCAAGGCAGCGTTCGCGTCATTTTCAAACATTGGAGCTGTTTGATTCAGTAAGCGCTCATACTCCGTAGAATAGGTGTTGATGCCGGTCATGAACCACATCAGCGGTACACGGGTCTCTTCACAGTTCCAAGCTGTGGCTGTGGCCAAGAACAGTTTATTCTCGGTATTTCGTTCAATTATTGGCGTCAGCTTTTTTTTGAGCGCAGCGGATGTAAAGCGATACTTGATCGTCTCGCTTCTCTCAAAGATCGTCGTTGCCTTCGCAGAATTATACACATATAGGTATTCGTCAATTACTTTTGCAGCAGTTGCCGAATATCCATATACATATTTAACGGCGTCCACCGTAAACACAAACTCAAATTTTGAAGGGCTTGCACCGGAGGTACTGTCAAATTTAAAAGGTATGACCTGAAACAGGGGCTCTCCGACCTGCCTGCTGTTAGACATGCGCAAATTCATGATCGCCGCAGTCAGCGCCAAAAATATGTTGCTTTTGCCCGATGCATTCGCGCCAAATATCGTAAGAACTTTAAGGTACCCGCCCTTTGCTGCCGCCACATAATTATTTGGATGCTCTGTATC
The DNA here is from genome assembly GCA_964490325.1 of uncultured Oscillospiraceae bacterium. Lineage (GTDB taxonomy): Bacteria > Bacillota > Clostridia > Christensenellales > CAG-138 > DAOPJM01. The sequence continues at coordinate 42,168 of CAZBBX010000014.1, read as the reverse complement.
TGAAGATGCTTCCATGGACAAAACAGTCCTATTTTTGAAGGACTTATAATTTTCAACACTGAACTGCAGCAGCATTGCAAGCTCCTCCTCTTTTTGTTACCATGTTCAGTATAGCATGAACAGCCTCGTTTGCAAGAGATATTACTTCGATTTTTGTAAATATTTAACAAATTTTATAATAATATCTCACGATTTGACATTTTTAGTAAGGAGGCCAAGAAAAGCACGGCAGCAGCACCTTGCGTTTGACGGTGTTCCTCATGGCGATCATTGCTGCAAACTGCGATCGAAACGGATTTGTGGCAGGACTCTTGCTCCGCCCTCTTCCCGCGTATCGCAAGACCCCGCGGCGCGGCTGCACGGCGGGGTCTTTGATTTTTGGAGGATCAGTTTTTCAGGCTGTGGATGGGCGCGGGGATGCGGCCGCCGCGCTTGATGAAGTCGTGAGCGCTCTCGTGATGCACCGCCATGACGGGAGCCGTTCCCAACAGACCGCCAAAGTCCACGCTGTCGCCGACCTTTGCGCCGGGAATGGGCAGCACGCGCACGGCGGTGGTCTTGCTGTTGATGACGCCTATGGCGCATTCGTCCGCCACGATGGCGGCAATGGTGTCCGCCGAGGTGTCGCCGGGAATGGCGATCATGTCCAAGCCGACGGAGCAGACGCAGGTCATGGCCTCCAACTTGTCGATGGTCAGGCAGCCCGCCTCGGTGGCCGCGATCATGCCCGCGTCCTCGCTGACGGGGATGAACGCGCCCGAAAGGCCGCCTACGTGGCTGGACGCCATGACGCCGCCCTTCTTGACCGCGTCGTTGAGCAGTGCCAGCGCCGCCGTGGTGCCGTGGGTGCCGCAGCGTTCCAAGCCCATGCGCTCCAAGATCTCCGCCACGCTGTCGCCCTTTGCGGGTGTGGGGGCAAGGGACAGGTCGACGATGCCGAAGGGAACGTTCAGGCGGCGGCTTGCCTCCTGTGCGACCAACTGTCCCACGCGGGTGATGCGGAACGCGACCCGCTTGATGACCTCCGCCACCACGTCAAAGGGGGCGTCGGGATAGTCCTTGAGCGCGTGCGCCACCACGCCGGGGCCGGATACGCCCACGTTGATGACGCAGTCGGGTTCGCCCACGCCGTGGAAAGCGCCCGCCATGAAGGGATTGTCCTCCACCGCGTTTGCAAAGACCACTAACTTGCAGCAGCCCTCGCCATGCTTGTCCCGCGTGACCTCGGCGGTACGGCGAATGACGTTGCCCATCAGGGCAACGGCGTCCATGTTGATGCCTGCGCGGGTGGTGGCAAGGTTGACGCTGGAGCAGACCCGCTCGGTGGCGGCAAGCGCCTCGGGGATGGACACGATGAAGTTGTTGTCCCCCGTGGTCATGCCCTTGTGAACGAGGGCGGAGAAGCCGCCAAGGAAGTTCACGCCCACCTCTCGGGCAGCCCTGTCCAAGGTGACGGCGATCTTGACGTAGTCGTCGCTTGTAAAGGCGCCGCCAATGAGCGCTGCGGGCGTGACGGAGATGCGCTTATGCACCACGGGTACGCCGTACTCATGCTCGATGTCCTCGCCTGTCTTGACCAGATCCTTGGCCTTTTTCGTGATCTTCTCGTAGATCTTCTCGCAGCAGCGGTCGATGTCGGGATCGCCGCAGTCCAGCAGGGAAATGCCCATCGTGATGGTGCGAATGTCCAGATGCTGGGACTCGATCATGGAGACCGTCTGCAGGATGTCGGATACGTTGATGATGCTCATAACGGCTCCTTACACGCGATGCATCGCTTCAAAGATGTCCTCGCGCTGGATGCGGATGTTCATGGCCTTGGCCTCGCCCAAGGCGTTGAGCTTTGCGCGCAGCTCGTCGAAGGGCAGCGGGCAGGCGGAGTAGTCCGCCAAAATGATCATGACGAAGTATTCCTGCATGATGGTTTGGCTGATGTCCAGCAGATTGACGTTGCAGCCCGCCAAGAGGGCGGAGAGGGAGGCCATCATGCCCACTTGATCGCGGGCGGTGACGGTGATGATCGCTTTCATCATGGCAAATGCGCTCCTTTTTGTACTGCTACCATTATCCAACACCTTTGGCGGCTTGTCAATGCGTATCCGCTCGGATAAAATGGTATATTCCCAAAACGGCGTTCCGCACAGGCGTACCTAAAGCCGCACTTTTCGCCGCTGTGCGCCTTGACGGAAGGAAGAGCTGCCGATATAATTAATGTAGCGTTGTTTATTGAAAAGAACAGCGTTGGAGGGAAGCCGCATGGAGCAAAGGGAAAAGCGAGACAAAAACGCACGCGCCGTTCGTATGCTGCTCGGTCTTGCCCTGCTGCTTATTGTTGCCTTTTTCGTGTCCTTTTCCTTGGGGCGCTTCCACGTTCCCCTGTGGGAGGTCCCCCGCATCCTGCTTTCCCGCATCTTTCCCCTTTCGCAAACTTGGACGGACGACATGGCGCGCACGGTCATCAACATTCGCCTGCCGCGCATCCTGCTCGCCTGTCTTGTAGGCTGCTCGCTGTCGGCAGCGGGCGCATCGTATCAGGGCGTGTTTCAAAACCCCATGGCTTCGCCCGACATCCTGGGCGCCGCAGGCGGCGCGGCCTTTGGCGCGGCCTTGGCTATCCTCTTTGGCGCTTCGGGCGCGCAGATCACCCTTGCCGCCTTCTTCATGGGACTTGCAGCCGTGGGCTTGGTCTTTCTCATCGCGCAGCGCGCTCCCGGCAGCAGCGTGATCAATCTCGTCTTGGCGGGCATGATGATAAGCTCCCTCATGTCGGCGGGCACCTCCTGCGTCAAGCTGGTCGCCGACCCCAACAATCAGCTCCCGCAGATCACCTATTGGCTCATGGGCAGTCTGGCGGACGCCAAGCTGGAGCGCTTGGGCTTTGCCTTCTTCCCCATGCTCATTGGTCTAACGCCGCTGCTCCTGCTGCGCTGGCGCATCGACCTATTGTCGCTGGGCGATGAGGAGGCGCGGACGTTGGGCGTGAACACGCAGCTGCTGCGGCTGATCGTCATCCTCTGCTCCACGCTCATCACCGCCGCGTCAGTCGCCGTGTCGGGCATGATCGGCTGGGTGGGGCTGGTGATCCCGCACCTGTGCCGCAAGCTGGTCGGCAGCAGCTTTCGCCGCCTGCTCCCCGCGTCCTGCCTTGCGGGAGCAAGCTTTCTGCTGCTGGTGGACGATGTGGCGCGCTGCCTGCTGACGGCGGAGATCCCCATTGGCATTCTGACCGCCTTTATCGGCGCGCCGTTCTTTATTTACTTGATCCTAAGACGGGAGAAGACGCTGTGAGTATCGAGGTGGAACAACTGTGCTTTGCCTATGGCGAACGGCCCGTGCTCAGCGAGCTGTGCTTCACCGTGGAGCGCGGCAGCCTTGTAGCCGTCCTTGGTCCCAACGGCGTGGGCAAGACGACGCTGTTCCGCTGCATACTGGGAACGCTGCACGGCTGGACGGGGGACATCCGCGTGGACGGCGCCGACGCAAGGACGCTCGGCGCACGCAAGCTTGCGGATCGCATCGCCTACATTCCGCAGCTGCACCAAACGACCTTTGCCTATACCGTACTGGACATGGTGCTGATGGGGACGGCGCATCGCCTCTCCCCGCTTGCGGTACCCGGTCGGCGGGAACGGGACGAAGCCATGAACGCCTTGGAGCGCCTCGGCATCGCGGGACTGGCGGAGCGGAGCTTCACCCGCATATCGGGCGGGGAGCAGCAGCTTACGCTCATCGCCCGCGCCCTTGCGCAGCAGGCGGACAGTCTGCTGATGGACGAACCCACCGCCTCGCTGGACTACGGCAACAAGCAGCGAGTGCTTAAGACCGTGCGCGGCTTGGCGGACGAGGGCTATGCCGTCCTTTTGTCCACCCACGACCCGCAGCACGCCCTGCTCTACGCCGACCTTGCGCTGGCGCTCTGCGAAGGGCGGGTGGCGGCGTTTGGCAAGGTGCGCGACGTCGTAGACGCGGCGCTCATCAAGCGGCTGTACGGGCTGGACGTTCGTCTTTTGGACACGGAAGCGGGGCCGCTTGTCGCACCCGTGCCAACGGAGGGCGGATAGGATCCGTCCGCCGCATCCGCCCGCGCTGCGGACGGACATGAACTATCCTTCGGACGTGAAATAACAGCCGGCGGCTATTGTGAAAATTGATGCCGGCGCATCAAGTGAAATGAAATAGATCCCCACACTGTGGACGTCTCACAGCTTCCGTATGGGATCGTTGGATCGCGACCTTCTTGCCGACATTTTGTAGGGGCGGGTACCGGCCGCCCGCCTCCCCAACGTACCGCAGGGGCGGATAGTATCCGCCCGAGACACGAAACTTTTGATCGAAAGGCAGAGCAATGTTTGAATGGAGCGCGGAACGGATACGCTTTCTTGTGGACGCGTCGGAATACGCGCCCTTCAACGACCTGCTGGCGGAACGCGCCTGTGCCTACCTTTCGCCCGATATGCATGTTTGCGACATGGGCTGCGGGCTGGGCTACCTCTCCTTGGCGCTTGCAAAGCGTGTGCGGCAGGTCAGCGCCGTTGACTGCTCACAGGCCGCCTTGGCCGTTTTGCGGGAGAAGCTGCTGGAGGGACAGGTCGCCAATGTGGACGTATACAACAGCGATGCGCTGACCCTCCCGCCCCTCCACTGCGATGCGATGGTCTGCTGCTTTTTCGGCTCCACAAACGAGCTCTTGGAGCTGATGCGCAGGCAGGGCGTTCAAAAGGCGCTGCTGTTTAAGAAGAATTGGGCGACCCATCGCTTCACCCCCAAGGAAGCGCCGCTGGAGCGCTATACCTTTTTAAAGACGCTTGCGGAGTTGGACGCCTTGGGCGTCCTCTACAAGAGCGAGTCCTTTCCCGCTGAGCTTGGGCAGCCCCTGCGCAGCTTGGAGGAAGCGGCGGTCTTTTTGCGCCTCAACAGCCGCGACCAGACCGAGACCCTGACAAAGGAGGAGCTTTTGAAGCGCCTTACGCCCACGGGTCGGACGGATTTCCCCTACTACCTGTCGGCAAAGCGTCCCGTCGGACTGATCGTCTTGGACGCGGCGGCCGATACATCGATTAAACAGGGAGGTATCAAATGAAAGAATTGCTCACCGCTCTTTTAGCTGCGCTCCTGCGCGGCGAGGATCTGGTACTGTGCGGCGTGATCGCAAGCTCAGGCTCCACCCCGCGCGGCAGCGGCGCACGCATGGTGCTGTTTCAAGACGGCACGACGCAGGGCACGGTCGGCGGCGGCGCCGTCGAATACGAGAGCATCCGCCTTGCCAAGCAGGCGCTGCAAACGAAGGCGGCCTTCACGCAGGGCTTCAACCTCACCAAGAACGAGGTCGCCGACATCGGCATGATCTGCGGCGGACAGGTCGTCATTTACTTTCGCTATTTCTCCGCTGCCGATCCGCAGGCACAGGCGTTTGCCGCCTACGCGGCGGGGCTGTTTGACCGCAGCGTCAACAGCTGGCTGGTCACGGAGCTGAAAAGCGAGGGCGTGGGACGCATGGGCGTATACACCCGCGAGGAGGGACCGCGCTTCCTTGGCGACATGGACGCAAAGCGCATCGAGCCCTTGGCCTGCGCACAGGCGCGGCGCGAGGGTGAGCTGTATGTGGAGCCGCTGACCCGTGCGGAGCAATTATACATCTTTGGCGGCGGACACGTTTCCCGCGAGCTGGCGCCGTTGGCGGCACGGGTGGGCTTTTCCGTGACGGTGTTGGAGGATCGGGCGGACTTTGCAGACCCCAAATTTTTCTCGCCGCAGGTCAAGACCTGCCTTTGTGATTTTGCTGCTATAGGAGCAAGCGCAGCCGTCACAGAGGAGGATTACGCGGTCGTCATGACGCGGGGGCATCAAAGCGACTATACGGTATTAGAGCAGCTGCTGCGCACCAAGGCCTGCTACATCGGCGTCATTGGCAGCCGCCACAAGGTCGCCGCGACCAACCGCCGTCTTGTGGAGGCGGGCATACCCGAGGCGGAGCTTTGCCGCATCCATTCACCCATCGGCCTTGCCATCGGCGCGGAGACCCCCGCCGAGATCGCAGTGAGCGTGGCGGCGGAGCTGATCCTGCACCGCGCCAAGCGAAACGGAGGCAAGCTATGAGCGAGCAAAAGCACATCCTTCTGCGCGGCGCACGCGGCGCGGGCAAGAGCACGCTGCTGCGGCGTCTTTGTGAAGCGAGCGGCCTGCCGCTGTACGGCTTTGTCACCAAGCGCCTGCCCTCGGATGAAACGGGTTTTCACCCCATCTATCTGAACCCCGCAGGCGAAACGCCCCGCTATGAGGCGTTCAACCGCATCGGCAGCTGCGATTCCAAGGTGCATCATACCGACTGCCGCGTGTTCGACACCTTGGGCACGGCGTATATCGAGCAGGCGCGGCCGGACGGCCTCATCGTCATGGACGAGCTGGGCTTCATGGAGGCGCAGGCGCAGGTCTTTACGGCTGCGGTCCTCAAGGCCTTGGACGGGGACATCCCCGTGCTGGCGGCCATCAAGGATCGGGACGACGTGCCCTTCCTAAATGCGCTTCGAGCACATCCCCGCGCAGCGGTGTACGAGTTGGACGAGAGCAGGCGTGAGAGCCTGTATCAGCAGCTGCTGCCCCTCGTACTGGCCTTTGGCAGGCGGGAGGGCTAAAGCTGTTCGTCCTCCGCATACGCAGGTCTAACCAAACGGACGGTTCGTCAAAGCAGGCGGCCGTTCGTTTTTTGTCGTTTTTTGTATCGGAGCCTGCGGTTTTGGTTCTTGTATGGTTATATGCATATGGCATACTGTATATATTCTATTGGAACAATTGGGGGGTGCCATGTATTCTCATCTTACTTGTTTGCCCTCTGTATACGCACTCCTGCTTCTGTTGGTCTATGCAGTGTCGCTGCTCGATCCGCCCAAGGCTGTAAGGCAAAGGCGCTTCGGCGCGGACTTTTTGTCTGATCGATCCCGTCGTCCTTGCGCCCATACACCCTCGCGGCCATCTCCGTCCGAGCAGCTGCAAAATGGCGGCCGCAGATCCCGATGCGTATGAGGAAACTGCCATACATTCGGAGAGCCATGCGTTCGAGATGCAGTCGAAGCCCTCGCCTGCGCTCCTTGTGTTCGCCGCCCTTTGCAGCGTTGCCTCCCTTTTGCTCTCCTTGTCCGACTTGGATACCTTCATGGACTATGTCGGCCTGTACATCCTCATCGCCCTGCTTTCCCTTGCCCTTGCGGTGCTTGCCATCCTGTATCAGCGCGACCGGCTGCCCTCCCTGCCGACCCGTATCCTGTACTGCGTGTTGGCGTTTGCCTATATCATTTGGATCTTTCTCCCCGAGTTATCCACCCTGGAAGTCACTTTGCAAGTAGTCGTTTTCTCCGTCCTTTTAAAGTTGGCGTTCCTCTTTCTCCGTCCCGTGCTGCTGCTTGTCTGCGGTATTGGGCTGCTCTTGAAGAAGAGGCTGCTGTATCTTCTCGTGGGCATCATCGTCATAGTGCTGTGCGGTATCGATTGCATAAGCTACTTTTTCCTCCTTGATTCCCCGTCGACCCTCTGCTGCCTGCTTTTTGAGCTTTCCATGCTTTTGATGGCGCTGTGGGCTGTCCGCTGCGAAGGCTTCTATGAGCTTCCCGCTTCGACCCGATCATCCGATGCAGCGGCCTCTCCCAACGGCAAGAAGCCGCGCTGACCACGATGGACTTCCCGTTCGCTGTCTCTATTCCGGGAAGGTACCAAAAGACCCTGCCTTAAGTCGGTGCTTACGGCAGGGTCTGTGTTTGTCGGTTCTTTTTCTGTTGTCTCAGTCCGTTACGGGCGGCAGGGCATAGCGCTCCAGATACACGCTGCGCTGCTTGACGAACGCGCCCGACGGCTCCGCCTTGAGGTCAAGGATGTAGCTGTGCGTGTTGAACAGCGCCTGCGACGCCTCGATCAGATCGATGGCGATGTTGGAACAATGGTCGCTGACGCGCTCGATGTTGGTGAGGATGTCGTTATACACAAAACCGAGCTGGATGGTGCATTCCCCGCGCTGCAAGCGCCGTAGGTGCCTGCTGCGCAGCTCCTGCGTCAGCGCATCGATGACGTCCTCGAGCGGCTCGACCAAGCGCGCCCTTTCCACATCATCGTGGTGATAGGCGTCAAAGGACAGGTTCACAATATCAGTAAGCGCCGTTCGCAGCACGTTCAGCTCCTCCATAGCCGCGTCGGAGAAGCGCAGCCCCTTGTCGCGCATCTCGGCGGCGGACTCGGACAGGTTGACCGCGTGGTCGCTGATGCGTTCAAAGTCGGAGATGACGTGCAGGAGCTGGTTGGTGCGCTTGCTGTCCCGCTCCTCCAGCTGCTTGCCGCTGATCTTGACCAGATAGGTGCCAAGCTTGTCCTCGTAGCGGTCGGCGTGCTCCTCGCCGTCGGCGACCTTGGCCGCCACGGTCTCGTCATAGGCGTCCAGAAGCTGCAGCGACAAAAGCAGCGTTTCGCGGGTGAGCGTGGCCATCTTGCCCGCCACCGTGACGCATTGCTCCACCGCGTAGCCGGGGGTGTTGAGGAAACGATCGTCCAAGAGGCTGGTCGGCACATCCCGATCGCCGGGCTTGTCCCGAATGGTCAGTCTGGCGAGCTTTGCCAAAAGCCCGCCCATGGGAAGCAATACGATGGTGGCGGAAACGTTGAAGATGGTGTGTACCAAGGCGATGTCCGCAGCGTTGAGCGGCAGCTTCATAAACGCAAAGTCAAAGATCGCGTTCAGACCGTAAAACAGACCAAGGAAGAGCACGCTGCCGATGATGTTGAAGTACAGATGCACCATGGCGGTGCGCTTGGCGTTCTTGCTTGCCCCTACGCAGGAGAGCAGCGCCGTCACGCAGGTGCCGATGTTGGTGCCCAAGATGATGGGGATGGCCGCCGCATAGGTGATGCTGCCCGACGCCGCCAGCGCCTGCACGATGCCCAGCGCCGCAGCCGAGGCTTGGATGATCCCCGTGAACAGCGCGCCCGCAAGCACGCCCAAGATGGGATTTTCTAAGGTGGAGAAGACCTCCGTGACCAGCGGGACGTCCGCAAGCGTTGCGCACACGCCGCTCATCATGCTCATGCCGTACATCAATACGCCAAAGCTGACCAGCGTGCTGCCCGCGTCGCGCCGCCTTTGCCGCTTGGAAAAGATCAGCAGCACGATGCCCACAAGCGCCAGCACGGGCGCAAAGACCTTGGGCGTGAAGATCTGCACATACCATGCGTCGGCGCTCACTCCCGTAAGGGCGAACAGCCATGTCGTCACCGTGGTGCCGATGTTCGCACCCATGATGATGCCGATGGCCTGCTCCAAGCGCATGATGCCCGAGTTGACGAAGCCGACGGTCATCACCGTGGTGGACGAGGAGCTTTGCACCAGCGCCGTCACGCCGCAGCCCACCAGCATCCCCTTGATGCGTCCCACGATGGGGTGCTTGCTCTTGGTGTCGGTCGCCTTGGACAGGACGGTCTCTAAGCGTCCGCCCGACAGCCTCTCCAGTCCGCTGCACATTTGGTTCATGCCGAACAGGGTAAAAGCCAGTCCCAAGACGAACGTCAGGATATTGGTCGCGATCGTACCCATGGTCACCTCCATTGCCGATTCTCCCCTATTTTATGTACAGTATACCTGAAGGGCAGCTTGAAAGCAAGCTATGCTATGCGCGTTTGAGCGTAAAATGCGGGTAAAGGCGCGAAATATATGAAAACTTCCTTGCGAGAGGCGGCCGCACTTGCGCGGCGGGTCGTTTCGGTATATACTACGGAATGAACGATTGCAATTAGGGAGGAAACTGATAGCGTTACGCATTCCCGACAAGCTTCTTTTAGGCGTTGCGACCGCCGCCACGCAGATCGAGGGCGGCGATACCAATAACAGCTGGTACGACTGGTATCGGCAGGGCTACATCCATGACGGCTCCGACCCCTCCGTTGCGAACGAGCACTATCGCCTGTTCCGCGAGGACGCGGAGCTTTTGGGCGAGCTGGGCATCCAATGCTACCGCTTCGGCGTGGAGTGGAGCCGCATCGAGCCGGATCCCAACCATTTTGACGAGGCGGTCATTCGCCATTACCGCGAGGAGCTGACCGAGCTGAAGCGCCGCGGCATTCGTCCCCTGCTCACACTGCACCACTTTACCAATCCCCTGTGGTTCGAGCGCATGGGCGCCTTTGAAAACGATGACAACTTGGAGCTGTTCGTCCGCTTCGTCCGCTATGTCGTGACGGAGCTTGGCGACCTTGTCAGTGAATATATCACCATCAACGAGCCGAACGTGTACGCCTTCAACGGCTATCTGTTCGGCCTTTGGCCGCCTGCCGCCAAGTCCTTTCGCCGTACGCTGCATGTGCTGCAAAACTTGACCGTCTGCCACATCGCCGCCTACAAGGAGATTCACGCCCTCCGCGAGAATATGGGCTATGACGACACCCGCGTGGGCGTGGCGCTGCATATGCGCGTCTTTGCGCCGAAGAATCGCAGCAATCCCCGCGACAGGCTCTGCTGCACCCTTGCCGAGCGCAGCTTTCAAACCGCGCTCCTTTCCGCGTTCTGCCTTGGCAAGCCGCGCCTTCCCCTGCACCGTGAGGAGGACATTGAGCGCGGCGAATGGTGCGACTTTCACGGCGTGAACTACTACAGCCGCTCCACCGTTTCGGGACTGAAGGACGGCGTTCGCAAGGACGCTCCCGTCAACGACTTGGGCTGGGAGATCTATCCTGCGGGCATCGTGGACTGCGCCCGTACCTGCTATAAGCTTTTGCCCCGTCCCATCTACATCACCGAGAACGGGGTATGCGACAATTCTGACGCATACAGGGTGCGCTTCCTTGTGGAGCATCTCAAGGCGCTGGTGGAGAGCGGCCTGCCCGTGGAGCGCTACTACCACTGGTGCTTTATCGATAACTTTGAATGGCTGGAGGGGCGCAGCGCCCGCTTCGGCTTGGTGTCCGCCGACGAGCAGACGCAGATCCGCATCGTCAAGCCGAGCGGACTATTCTATCAAGAACTGATCCAAAGTCACTGCATCTCCGACGAACGGGAGGCGCAGGCGGCGGCGGAACGCTATCCCATGCAGGGGACGCAGCCGGACGAGCCGCAGCATGAACCATAATTGCACCATGCCTTGAGCGGCCGAACGGGGGATCCCTTGCGAACATGAACCATAAATGCACCAAGGAGGGTCGCGTATGATCCGAGAGGAGAACGGACTGTTCCGCATCGACAGCGCCCACACGAGCTGCCTGTTTCGCAGAACGGACTACGGGCAGTTGGAGCAGCTGTACTACGGTCCCCGCCTGCCGCAGACGGTGGATGCGGAGGCGCTGTCCTATAAACGCACCATACAGGTCGGTTCGCAGGTGGACTACCGCGAGGAGAGCGGGCTGTGCCTGGATATGCTGCCTTTGGAGTGGAGCGGCATAGGCGTTGGCGACTATCGTCGTTCGCCGATGGAGCTGGTCCTGCCCGACGGGGGCTACACGGCGGACTTTCGCTTGGAGAGCTTCACCATCGAGGAGGGCACGGCGCCCATGGACGCGCTGCCCACGGCCTATGCAGAGGACGGGGCGGTGCAGACGCTCGTGCTGACCCTTGCGGAGGCTTCGGCCAAGGTGAAGCTGCAGCTGTACTACACTTGCTTTTATGCGGCGGATGTGCTTGCGCGGCGGGTCGCGCTGACAAACGAGGACGAGCGGCCCTTGACCATACGCCGCCTGTATTCCTACTGCTTGGATCTGCCCGACCGCGGCTTTTCCCTGCTGACGCTGGACGGCTGCTGGAGCCGCGAGGCGCAGCGCCATGAGCAGCCGCTTAGAGAGGGGCGCGCCGTGATCGAATCGAACACGGGAGCCTCAAGCAATCGCCACAACCCCGCCTTTGCCCTTCTGGAGCGGGGAGCGGACGAGGAGCGCGGCTTGGTCTACGGCTTCAATCTGCTGTACAGCGGCAACCATCAAAGCGATGTCGAGCTGACCGCCTTCGGCCTTGTCCGCGTGACGGGTGGGATCTCGCCGCAGTGCTTCCAATGGACGCTCAAAAAGGGCGAACGCTTCGAGACGCCGCAGGCGGTGCTTTGCGTCAGCGACAGCGGGCTGAACGGCCTGTCCCAACGCTTCCACCATTTTATACAACGCCATGTCGTGCGGGGGGCATGGCGCGATAGGGAACGCCCCGTACTGTTCAACAACTGGGAAGCGACCTTCTTTGCCTTCAACGAAGCGCACATCCTGCGCCTTGCGCGGGAGTCCAAAAAGCTTGGCGCGGAGCTGTTCGTGCTGGACGACGGCTGGTTTCGCGGCAGAAACAGCGACAAGGCGGGGCTTGGCGACTACGAAACGGAGCATAAGAAGCTGCCGCACGGCGTAGCGGGTCTTGGTCGGCGCATCAACGCAATGGGGCTGCAGTTTGGCCTTTGGGTCGAACCGGAGATGGTCAGCGAGGATTCCGCGCTGTACCGTGCGCATCCCGACTGGGCGCTGGGCGCACCCGATCGCGCGTATACCCGCGGACGGCATCAGTTGGTGCTGGATCTGTCCCGTGCCGAGGTGCGGGACTATTTGGCGGGGCAGCTTAACGCCCTGCTGGACGCAGCGCCCATCGCGTATGTCAAGTGGGACATGAACCGCCACATCAGCGACGCGTATTCGCGGGGACTTACAGAGCAGGGGCAGAGCCTGCACCGCTACATCTTGGGGCTGTACGAGCTGCTGCACCGCGTGTTCGACGCAAGACCCGAGCTGCTGCTGGAGAGCTGCTCCTCAGGCGGCAACCGGTTCGACTTGGGAATGCTCAGCTTTTCCCCGCAGATCTGGGTCAGCGACGACACCGACCCCATTGAGCGCCTCAGGATCCAAGGCGGGCTATCCGTCTTCTATCCCCCCTCCGTCATGGGTGCGCATGTTTCGGAAGCGCCGCATCAGCAGACGCTGCGGGACACGCCGCTGAGCACGCGTTTTGCGGTCAGCTGCTTTGGGCTGCTGGGCTATGAGCTGGATCTGACCCTGCTCAGCCCCGCCGAGAAGCGGGAGATACGGGACGAGATCGCCTACTATAAGGCGCGGCGGCGGCTTTTTCAGTTTGGCGTGTTCCGCAGGGCAAGGACGCTCTACGGAAAGACGCTTTTTGAGGTCACGGCGGCGGACGGCTCCGAGGGCGCGGCAGGGCTTTTTACCGAGCAGGGCAAGGCAGCGCCGCCAAACGACACGCTGACGGCGGTCGGCTTGCAGCGGGACGCGCTCTATCGGGTGGAGGCAAGAAAGAAGCCGCAGTTCCTGCGCCGCTTCGGGGGGCTTGTCAAGCACGTTTCCCCCGTCAAGCTGCGCGCTGACGGGGCGATCCTGCGCTTCATCGGCAGGCATTGGACGATGCCCGACGGTGCGCCAAGCTTCCTTGCGACAGGCGCGCTGCTTAGCTTCGGGATCCCGCTGGATAACGCCTTTATGGGCACGGGCTGGAACGACAAGCTGCGGCTGACGGGCGATTTTGGGGCGGAGCTCTATCATTTTATCCGCGTGGAGAACGCGGAGGAATAGGGAAATACAGGGGGTATAAATGAAGGACGATTTCAAGCGCAACTACTTCTGCTTCGGCTTGGGTACGATCGGGCGGGACATGTTCTACACGCTCGTGAGCATGTACATGCTCTACTACCTGACCGAAACCTTGGCGCTGTCCGACGCGGTGCTTGCCGCGCTGACCACGGCGCTGATGATCCTGCGCATCTTTGACGCGGTCAACGATCCGCTGATGGGCGTGGTGGTGGACAACACCACGGGACGCTTCGGCAAGTTCAAACCCGGCATTGCCATCGGCGCAGGCTTGGGCGCGGTGTTCATGGTGCTGATGTTCACCGACTTTGGGGTGCGCGACCTGCGCCTTGTGGCGCTCTTGGCCGTCTTCTACCTGTTCTGGGATTTCACCTACGGTCTCAACGACATTGCCTACTGGTCGATGATGCCTTCGCTGACCATCGATCAAAAGCAGCGCGAGAAGATCGGCGCCTTTGCCCGCATCTGCGCCAACATCGGTATGTACATCGTGGTCGTGAGCGTGCTGCCCGTGACGGGCGCACTGGGCGATGCGCTCGGCAACCCGCAAAAGGGCTGGTTCGTGTTCGCTCTTGCGGTGGCGGTGCTGATGATCCTTTTCCAGTGCATCACGCTGTTTGGTGTGCGCGAAAAGAAGAACGCCTTCAAGAAGGAGGAGAGCACCTCCCTAAAGGAGATGTTCCAAGTGCTGTTCCGCAACGATCAGCTGCTGTGGACGGTCGTTGCGATGGCGCTGTTTATGATCGGCTACTGCACCACCACCAGCTTTGGCACCTACTTCTTCAAGTACGCCTACAAGAACGAGGACATGTACTCCGTGTTCACGGTGGTGCTGGGCGTGTCGCAGCTTGGGGCGCTGGCGATCTTTCCCCTGTTCCGCAAGCGCTTCAGCCGCAAGCAGCTCTATCTGGGCGCGACCGTGCTGGTGGTGCTGGGCTATATCGTGTTCTTCCTTGCACCCACGACCAACATGCTCTTTATCGGCATAGCGGGGGTTCTGCTGTTCGTGGGACAGGCGTTCATCCAGCTGCTGATGCTGATGTTCCTTGCGGACACCATCGAGTATGGGCAGTGGAAGCTGGGCAAGCGCAACGAGAGCGTCACCTTCTCCGTCCAGCCGCTCATCAACAAGCTGGGCGCGGCCATCGCCACAGGCGTGGTGGGCTACACCCTCATCCTGTCGGGCATCAACGAGGCGACGCCCGAGACCGTCACGGATCAAAGCATCCTCATCATGAAGATCGCCATGCTCGTGCTGCCGCTGATCTGCATTGTGGCGGGCTATCTGGTGTACCGCTTCAAGTTCCGCATCGACGAGACGTACTACAAGCAGATCATCGGCGAACTCGAAGCGCGAGGCGACATCAATCCCAACGAAGCGGAGGCGGAGCAGCATGGATAAGACGAACTCCACGCGGCGCACGGAGCTGCTGCGCTCCCTCAAATTTCTGCTGTTTTCCTGCTCGGCGGGGCTGATCGAGTTTGGCAGCTTCACCCTGCTCAACGAGGTGCTGCACCTCAAATATTGGCCTGCCTACCTCATCGCGCTGGTGCTGTCCGTGCTGTACAACTTCACGGTCAACCGCCGCTACACCTTCCGTTCGGCCGCCAATGTGCCCATAGCCATGCTCAAGGTCTTCGCCTACTACTGCGTGTTCACGCCGCTGTCCACGCTGCTGGGCAACTACCTGACCGAGACGCTGCTGTGGAACGAGTATTTGGTGCTCCTCATCAACATGGTGCTGAACTTTGTCACCGAGTTTTTGTTCTGCCGCTTTGTCGTCTACGGCAAGCAGGTGGACAACAACGACCTGATGGAGAAGGCGCAAGAGGCGCAGCAGACGCAAGAGGCACAAGAGGAACAGGCATGAGCGGCCTGCTCCTCACAAACGCCGTCATCTTGGACGAGGAGGCGGCGCAGCAGCAGGCGGATATCCGCATCGATAACGGCTGCATCAGCGTCATCGGCAAGGCGCTGCCGCACACCGACGACTGCGAGCTTGTGGACTGCACCGGCAAGGTCGTCTCCCCCTCCTTTGCGGTGCTGCACGCCCACAGTCCCATGCACCTGCTGCGCGGACTTGCGGAGGACGTGTCGATCGACGACTGGTTCAACCGCGAGATCTGGCCCTACGAAAGCAAGCTCACCAAGGAGGACGTGTACCTTGGCAGCCGCCTTTGCATGGCGGAGCTGATCGACGAGGGCGTCACCGCCTTTGCCGACCACTACTTCATGGCGGAGCAGATCGCCAAGGCAGCCTTGGACAGCGGTCTTAGGATCGACCTTGCGCCGACGATCTTTGGCGCGGCGGACAGCTTGGAGCGAGAGCTTGGCGAAACCGCCGCCCTGATCGAACGCTATCGCGGCGAGCCACGCATCGCGCTGCGCTATGGACCCCACTCACCCTACCTTTGTTCCCCGCAAGCGCTGCGCAGCATCGTGGATGCGGCAAAATTGTCCCATGTCGGCATCCACATCCACCTTTCCGAGACAGCCGCGCAGGAGCGTGCGGGTAAGGAGCGCTGCGGCAGGAGTCAAGCGCAGATCCTCAGCGAGGCGGGCGGTTTTACCCTGCCCTGTATCTTGGCGCACGGACTTTGGCTGTCCACCGCCGACCTGTCCCTGCTTGGGTGCGACACTTATGTCGCAGCCTGTCCCAAGACCTATGCAAAGCTTGGCATGGGCATGGGCACGCTGTGGGAGAACGCGGCACGCCTAAACCTGTCCATCGGCACGGACGGGGCGGCAAGCTCCAACACCTGTTCGCCCTTAGAGCAGGCGCGGCTGTTCGGCCTGCTGGGCAAGCTGTTCGATAAGTCGGAGCGCTTCGACCGCAAGACGCTGTGGAAACTGCTGATGAACGGGCACAGAGCCCTTCCCTTCGGCACAGGGCGCATGGCGGTGGGCGCACCTGCGGATCTGATCGTATGGGAGCTGAACACGCCCGCGACCGTTCCCGTCTACGACCCGCTGACGGCGATCTTGTACGCAGCCACGGCGCAGAATATCCGTGATGTGCTGTGCGCGGGACGCTTTTTGAAGCGGGACGGTCACGCCGTGCAGGACAATGCGGCGCTCTTTAGGGACGCCGCCAAGCATGCCGCCGCGCTGACGCAGCGGGGCAAGGGTGCAAGCTGCCTGTGCTTTTAGCCGCTGACGCAATTGCCGTATGCGCTTAGGTGCGCGAAGGGCAAGGATCGAAGGCTGTGGCCGTTGCTGTATAGGCAGCATCCCGATGATCCCTGTCCGCAAAAGCAGGATCCTTCGCTGCCTGCGCATAGTGTGCTTTTGTCGATCTATTTTAACATTGTAATTGACATTTAACATTTGTAATGTTATTATGTCAATACAAAAGTTATGAATGGCGGCGGCAGCATGGAATATATTACGGAAACTCTGGGCGTACCTGTGATGCGCAAAGCTTGGACGCAGGAAAGCCTGCTTCCCTACCTGCTTATCGATCAATACACCTTTGAACAGGTCAATTTTGGAAATACTGCCTGTCTTTTCGTCCATCCCTGCGGAAAAATGGGCGTGATCGGCACGCTGCTTAAGCATGTGGACAGACTGCAGGCGATCAGCGGAATGACGGTGGTGTTCGAGCTGCCTTCGATCACGCGGCAAAGACGCGGCTCCCTTATTGAGGCAAGGATTCCCTTTGTTGTGCCGAACAAACAGCTGTATCTGCCGTTTATGGGGCTGCAGCTCACAGAAAATTTCAATTCGGAGCAACCCGCGCTTATTGAAGATCGGCTGCAGCCTTCCACACAGATGCTGCTGTTTTCCTTTATTCTTGGCGGAAACAAGCCGATGCCCATGGCTCCGCTTGCCGATCGCTTCGACTTTTCCGCCATGACGATCACGCGAGCCGCAAACCAACTGGCGGCGCTTGGACAGATCAAAAAAGTACAGCAGGGCGTGCAGAAGCTGTTGGTCTGTGCCTACACGCCTAAGGAGCTGTATACCATGCTAAAGCCGCAGTTGATCGACCCGCGGCGCAGGACGATATACATCAGCAAGGATCAGCTCACGCAGGAAATGTTCCCGTCGGGTCTGAGTGCGCTTGCCGAAATGAGCTTATTGAATCCTCCCGCTTTCGAGACCTTTGGCATAGCGGGGCACGGTTACAAGCCTGTTTCCGCCACAGAGCAGTTTGTGGACGCGGATAAGCAGTGTGCATTGCAGCTTTGGAGATATGACCCCAGAAGAATCAGCCAAAGCAACGCCGTGGATGTGCTGTCGCTGGCAACGAGCTTTGCGGGAGAGACGGACGAACGGATCGAGCAATGCCTAAGCGAACTGTTGAAAGGGATATGGTAAAGCAGCTATGGTCACGGGTCTTAATAGCTTCATTCGATGGTTTGCCGATTACGGTGATTAGTACGCGATCATTGGCGGGACTGCCTGCGATATCTGCATGAGCGAGCTTGGATATGATTTTCGTGCAACAAAGGATATCGACATGGTCTTGCTTGTAGAAAGTCTGACACCTGCTTTTGGTTTGCACTTTTGGGAGTATGTGAAGGCTGCCGGCTATGCGCATCGAAACAAAAGCACCGAGGAACCACAATTTTACAGGTTCACCGATCCGAGCAGCTCCGAATATCCATTCATGATCGAGCTGTTCTCCACGCGTATCGATGCGATCCATTTGCCCGAAACTGCCGTGCTTACGCCGCTGCCTCTTGCTGACGGGATATCCAGTCTCTCTGCGATCTTGATGGATGAGGCGTATTATGGGTTCTTAAGGGAAGGGATCGTACAGAAGGGCGGCGTCACCATACCCGATGCAGCACACCTGATCCCGTTCAAGGCAAAGGCGTGGCTTGATCTAAGAAAACGCAAAGCATTGGGCGAACACATCGACAGCAAGAACATTCGAAAGCACAGGAACGATGTGTTTCGCCTGAGCGTCCTGCTCTCACCAAGCGCCAAGCTTGCTCTGCCTGAGAAGATCTATGGGACATGGCCTCCTTCTTCTTGGCTGTGGAAGCGGAACAGGTCGACACAAAAGTCCTTGGCTTGGGCAATACGGCAATGGAAGACGTTGCCCAAAGGATCAAGCTTGTGTATAGCCTCAAGGAATAAGCAAGCAGCTGCAGCTTGTCTTGCGGAGCAAAGCCACCTGAATTAAGCGCGTCTTGCGTGCTGGACACGCTTTGCATCCTGTTGTGCCATAAGCACAACGCATCACCGCATACGATAGTCTGCCGCATCACGCCGCCAACGGCGGCACATCATTTCCGTCCGCAAGGCAGGCGGATGATATCCGCCCCTACGGATGCGGGGAAAGGCGTTTGCATGGACACGGCAGGCGGATGATATCCGCCCCTACGGATGTGGGGGAAAAGTCGGTTTGGCGGACAAGGCGTGCGGATGATCTCCGTCCCTACACTGTTTCTTTCGCGTGGGTGAGCAGCTCGGCGCCGTGCTGCAGGGCGGCGGGGTCGTTGTCGCTTGCGCCCATGATGCGCGCCAGCTCGGCGGGGCGTTCCGCCTCCGTGAGGCGGCGGGTCAGGCTCGTGGTGCTTGTCTCGCTGCTTTCCTTGTAGACCAAATACTGCGCGTCCGCATGGGCTGCGATCTGCGGCAGATGCGTCACGCACAGGAGCTGATGCCCCTTGGACAGCTCGCGCATCTTCCTTGCCACGGCCATCGCCACCGCGCCCGAGATGCCTGTGTCGATCTCGTCAAAGATGAGGGTGTCGATGCGGTCGGCATCCGCCAAAGCGACCTTGCAGGCCAGCATCACGCGGGAGACCTCGCCCCCCGATGCGACCTTGGCCAGCGGCTTTTCCGGTTCGCCGCGGTTGGCGGAAAAGTAAAACTCCACCGCATCCACGCCGTTTGGATCCAACGCGTTGACGTCCAAGGGAGTGAAGCGCGCCGAGAAGCGGGCGTGGGGCATCCCCAATGCGCCAAGCTGTTCCACGATCTGACGGGACAGCCGCTCGGCGGCCTCCTTTCTTCTGTCGGAAAGTTCGTTTGCCAAGCGCGAAAAGCTGTGCAGCGCTTCGAGCTTCTTTTGCTGCAGCGCAACAAGGCGTTCCTCGCCACCGTCCAGCTCGTCGCGTTCCTGCTCCAAGGCGGCACGGTAACGAAGGATCTCCGCCTCGTCCGCACCATATTTTTTCTTCAATCGGCCGATCAGCGACAGGCGGTTTTCCGCCTCCTCCAACGCCTCCGGATCAAAGCGGAAGCCCGCTATGGCATCCCGCAGGCCGTACGCTGCGTCCTCGGCGCCATAGTAAGCGTCGTCCAAGGTCTTTTTGCGCTCGGCATAGTCCGCGTCAAAGGAAGCGATGCCCGTCAAGGCGCTCCGCGCCGCAGAAAGGCTGTTGAGCGCGCCCTCGTCGCCGTACAGCGCATCGTAGGCGGTGTTCAGCCCCGTCAAAATTGTCTCCGCGTTGCGCATCCGCTCCCTGACGGTGTTCAGCTCGGCTTCCTCGCCCACGCGAAGCGCGGCTCTGTCGATCTCGTCGCAGGCAAAGCGCACCATGTCCAAGCGCTGCTCGCGCTGCGCCAGTCCCTTTTGCAGCTTACTGACGGCTGCGGACGCCTCCAGCGCCTGTTTCCTTGCCGCGCCCATGCGGCCCACAAGGCCGTCCGCATCGCTTGCCGCAAACGCATCGATCAGACCCAGATGCGTGGCGGGATTGAGCAGGGACTGATGCTCGTGCTGCCCGTGCAGGTCGACCAACAGATCGCCCACCGCCTTCAGCTCCGCCGCCGTGACGGGTGTGCCGTTTACGCGGCAGACGTTGCGCCCCGACTGTGACAGCTCGCGGTAGAGCGTCAGCGTGTCGCCATCGTCCAGCTCATGCTCTTTAAGGTATACGAAAACAGGCGAATCGGGCTTTGGCGTAAACTCCGCCTCCACGCTGCCCTTATTCGCCCCTGTACGGATGCTTTCGCGGCTGGCCCGCTCGCCAAGAACAAAGGCCATGGCCGAAAGCAGGATGGATTTGCCCGCGCCCGTTTCGCCTGTCAGTGCCGAAAAGCCCGCGTCAAAGGTAAGCTCCAGCGCATCGATCAGTGCGAGGGAACGGATCGAAAGCTTGTCAAGCAAGGGATCGCCGCCTTATTTGACCATCTTTTGAAATTTCTTGAGCAGCTCCGCGACGTTTTTGCCCTCGCGTACGGCAACGAAGATGGTGTTGTCGCCCGCAATGGAGCCTGCGATCTCCGGCCACTTGAGGGAATCGATGGCCTCCGCCGCCACCGCAGCGCTGCCCGCCATCGTCTTGACCACTATGATGTTGCCCGCCGAGGTGATGGACATGACGCAGCTGGAGAACAGACGGATGAAGCGCTCCTGCAGGTCGTTCTCGGCCTTTTCGACCGTGGCGTACTTGTAGCGTCCCTCGCCCGTCAGCACCTTGATGAGCCGCAGCTCCTTGATGTCACGCGACACGGTGGCCTGCGTGACGGAAAAGCCCTGCTCGCCAAGCAGGCGCGCCAGCTCCTCCTGCGTCTCGATGTTCGCCGATGCGATCAGTTTGATGATCATGGCATGTCTTTTGGCTTTCATATTATGAACCCCCTACCTAATCAAAAATTTCGGTCTCAGTCTCGTATATCAAAGTAATTTCTCTCGAATGCGGCCAAATAGACCGCCTTCGCGCAAACGTAAAAGCTGCAGCTGCTTCTCGCCCCTTCGCACCGTGATGGTGTCGCCGCACACCGCCTCTGCAAAGCGGTCGCCGTCCGCCGCAACAAAGCAGCTGTCCTGCGGGTGCACCGTGACAACGCCGTTAAGCCCCGCCACGATGGGACGAAAATGCAGGGTATGCGGACAGATGGGCGTCACCACCAATGCCGCCAGATCTCCCATGAGGATGGGGCCTCCCGCCGACAGGGAGTAGCCTGTCGAACCCGTGGAGGTGGCAATGATCAGTCCGTCTCCAAAGAGCGTGCCCACGTCCTCGCCGTTTATGTCCAACGAAAGCTGTGCTACGCCCGAAAACGAATGCTTATACACCAAAACATCGTTGACGATCGCCCGCTGCATACCGCAGGCCTCGCACAAAAGCGTATCCCGTGCCTCCAAGCTGTACCTGCCCGTCGTCAGCCGCTCCAGTACGGCGGGAAAATCCTCCTCCGCCGCCTCGGTCAGAAAGCCGACGCGTCCGCCCTGTACGCCTAAAACGGGGATGTCCCGCTCCAAGGCTAATTTGGCGTTGCGGATGAACGCACCGTCCCCGCCCACGGAAACGAGCAAGGTCGCCTCGGTGTTTTCGTCCTCGGCATAGCCCGCCGCGATCCCGCGCTCACGGCACAGCGCCATCAGGCGGTCCCGTTCGGCAAAGGTCTGCGGCCGCTTGGGATTTGCGGCAAAGTCCAGCAGCAACGTTTTGGCTCCGTTCATGAATATCCACCTATATTATACAATTGATCTTGGAAAATTACAAGCCAAATATAAGTAAAAATCAGACATTTATGCAACTTTTATGCGCCTGTTTCACGATTTCGGCGGCAAATTGCGGGTAACTGTCGGGGGCTGGGACATTTTTATCCCCACTTGTCCCCTCTCCCTTGCCCAGATAGAGCAAAAATTCAATGTTGCCCTTCGGCCCCGTGATGGGTGAAAAGGATAAGCCCAAGGGCGTAAAGCCCACTTGGGCGGCAAAGCGCAGCAGCTCCGTGCAGACACGCGCATGGACAGCCTCGTCCCGCACGACCCCATTCTTGCCCACCTCGGCGCGTCCCGCCTCGAACTGGGGCTTGATGAGCGCCACCACCTCGGCTTGTTCCGTAAGGCAGTTAACGAGCGGGGGCAGGATGAGCCTAAGGGAGATGAAGGATACGTCGATGGAGGCGAAGGAGGGCGCTTCGTCAAACCAGCTTGGCTCCATGAAGCGGGCATTGCGCCGCTCCATCACCGCGACGCGCTCGTCATTGCGCAGCGACCAGTCAAGCTGCCCGTAGCCCACGTCCAACGCATACACATGCTTTGCCCCGTTTTTGAGCATACAGTCGGTAAAACCGCCTGTGGAGGCGCCCACATCGGCGCACACGCGTCCCGCAAGCGACAGGGGAAAGACCTTCAGCGCCTTATCAAGCTTCAAACCGCCGCGGCTGACAAAGGGCAGCGCGTCCTTGGCGATGGTCAGCTCGGCGTCCTCTGCCACCTCGGTGCCCGCCTTTTCGACCCGCTGCCCGTCCACGCGCACCTGTCCCGCCATGATGAGGCCTCGCGCCTTCTCCCGCGAGGGCGCCAGCCCCCGCTCGGTCAAAAGAATATCCAAACGTTTCTTTTGCTGCATCGTTCAGTCCTCGTTTCGTAGGGTAAGAAGCGCCTGCTCGATGCCACTTTCGGTCAACCCGCAGCGTTCCCGCTGCCTTTGGATGGTCGCGTGGGCGATCGGCTCGTTGGGCAGGCTGAGCGTATGCACGCGGCAGAGCGGACACGCCGCCGCCACGGCGGGACCCAGCGCCGCAATGCTCTCCTCGACCACCAGAATGCGGGCGTGCAGCTCGTTTAAAGCACTTAGCGCCTCCGTGTCCAAGGGCTTTAGAAAGCGAGTGTGCAGGAAGCCTGCGCCGTACTTGCGCGCCACCCACAGTGCAAAGGGCAGCATCGTCCCCGTGGCGATCACGGTCAGGGGTGCAAGCGGATTGAGCTGCGCCCACTTGCCGTACCGCAGCGGAACGGACAAGTTAAGCTCGGGCAGCGCCCCCCGATTGTACCGAAGGGCGGCAGGCTCGCCGCGCTCCAGCGCCATGGCCAGCATCGCCTTTAGCTCCGTGGGCGTTGCGGGGGAATAGATGGTAAAGTTCGGCAGGGTCATCAGGTAGGCGGGATCGTACACGCCCTGATGCGTCTCGCCGTCCTCGCCCACCAAGCCTGCGCGATCCACCGCAAACACCACAGGCAGACCCTGCAGGCAGACATCGTGCAGCAGCTCGTCATAGCTGCGCTGTAAAAACGAGGAGTAGATGGCGCACACGGGGCGCATCCCCGTGGCGGCAAGCCCCGCCGCCATCGTGACGGCGTGCTCCTCCGCGATGCCCACGTCAAAGAAGCGGTCGGGAAACTCCTCGGCAAAGCTCGTCAGACCCGTGCCGCTCGTCATGGCGGCCGTGATCGCCACGATGCGGGCGTCCTCCCGTGCCAACGCCGTGAGCGCCTGTCCGAACACCGTCGAGCAGGAGGGCTGCCCCTCCGCCACGACCTTGCCCGTCATCACGGAGAAGGGCGCTATGCCGTGGAAGCGTTCGGGATCGTCCTCGGAGTAGGCGTAGCCCCGCCCCTTCTGGGTGCGGACATGCACCAGTACGGGACGCCGCAGCTCCCGCGCATTGGACAGGATGCGGGTGAGGCGCTTGAGGTCGTGGCCGTCGATGGGGCCAAGATAGGTCACCCCGTACTCCTCAAACAGGGAATAGGGGATCAAAAATTTCTTGATGCGGTTTTTGAAGTTGTACATGTGGAGCGTCAGCCACTTGCCGCCCTTCGTGGCGTCCAGCTCCTTGACCACCCAGCGCTTCAGGCGATTGTACCACTTGCTGCTGCGGAAGCGGTCAAGGCTGCGGTTGAGCGCGCCCACGTTCTTGGCGATGGACATTTCGTTGTCGTTTAAGATGATGACGATGGGCAGCTTGTTCTCGCCCTCCCCGCCCAGATCGTCCAGCGCCTCAAACGCCAAGCCCCCCGTCAAAGCGCCGTCCCCCACCAGCGTCACCACCGTGCCCTGCCTGTGCTGCAGCTGCAAGCCCCGCGCCATGCCCAAGGCAGCGGAAAGCGCCGTGCTGGCGTGTCCCGTGTTGAACGCGTCATGCTCGCTCTCCTCGCGCTTGGGGAAGCCCGAGATGCCGTCCTCCTGTCGGAGCGTTGCAAAGGCCTCGCGCCTGCCCGTTAGGATTTTATGCGCATATGCCTGATGCCCCACGTCAAAGATGAACTTGTCCGTCGGACTGTCGAACACGCGGTGCATGGCGACGATCAGCTCCACCGTACCAAGGCTCGAAGCCAAGTGTCCGCCTGTGTGCGACACCGTTTCGATCATGTAGGCGCGCAGCTCCTCGCAAAGCGCGGGGAGCTTGTCCTCCGGCAGCGCCTTCAGATCCGCTGTGCTGTTGAGGGTGTCCAAGATGGGATAGCTCATTATACCGTCCGTTCCGCCATGCCTTGGGTCAGTTCAGTGAGATAGTCGGCAGCGCGACCCGTAAACGGGGCAAGCGCCTGCTTTGCCTCCGCCGCCAAGCGCCGCGCCAAGGCCTTGGCTTCGTCCAAGCCCAATAGGCTCACGCAGGAGGGGCGACCCTCCTTTGCGTCCTTGTCCGCGTCCAAAATATCATCCGTGAGCTGGAACAGCCGCCCCAAGATGTGGGCAAAGCCGTCCAAGCTTTTATAGCTTTGTTCGCTTGCGCCCCCGACCATGGCGCCGCAGAGCACCGCCGCCAAAAACAGTGCGCCGGTCTTTTTCTCGTACAGCGTCCACAGCGTGTCCATGTCGCAGACGCTGTCGTTGAGGTCGATCAGCTGCCCCTCCACCATGTTCAGCGCCTCCCGCGCCAGCGTCGCCTTTGCTTTTTCCCGCCCCTCCGTTTCGTTTAGGAGCAGGAAGGCAAGGGTCAAAAGGCCGTCCCCCGTAAGGATGGCGTTGGCCTCGCCAAAGCGCTTGTGGCAGGCGGGCTTGCCGCGGCGCAGCTCGTCGTCGTCCATGGACGGCAGATCGTCGTGCACCAGCGAATAGCTGTGGATCAGTTCAAGCGCCACGGCAAAGGGCAGCGCGTCCTGCTGCGACCCGCCAACCAGCTCGCAGCACGCCAGCAGCACGCAGGGGCGCACACGCTTGCCGCCGTCCCTGACGCAGTAGGCCGCCTGCTCCCTTAGGCGGGGGGAAAGCGTTTCCCGTGCAAGCACAGCGTTGAGCGCCTCCTCGACCGCGGCGCGATAGGGCGTCGTCATGCCTTGTCCTCCTCCGAGGCTGCGGCTTTTTCCATCCGTGCCTCAAAGGCGTCCAGCTGCGCCGTGCAGTCCTTGTACAGCGCCATGCCCTTTTCGTAGAGCGCGATCATGTCCTCCAAGGGAACGTTGCCGCTCTCCAACGCGGACACCGCCGCCTCCAGCTCGCGCATGGACTGTTCAAAGCTCTTTTCTTCCATTAGTATCTCCCCCTCTTGCGATCGGCTTTCATATCGTTTCATCCGTCCCGTCCAAGGCGCGCACCTGCCGCGTCCCGTCTCCGAAGCAAAGGAGCAGGCGCTCATTGGCGACAACATTTATGGCGCGGGTCACGGGTCTTCCGCCCGCATCGCGCACCAGCGCAAAGCCGCGCTCCAAGGTGCGTGCGGGGCTGTTTCCTTCCAAGCGAAGCGACAGCGCGGCAAGCTGCTGCCTGCGCGCTTGTGCCGCCTGCTTTGGCGCCGTCAGCAGGGCTTCTCCGCTCTCCGAAAGGCGCTGCCGCGCTTCAAACAGCCGCCGCTCGGCAAGCACCAAGCCACCCGAGCGGCGCAGGATGAGCAGACGATCCCGCTTGTGCTTCAGGCCGTGCGCCACGGCGTTCTCCAAGCGCTTATCCAAGCTGTGCAGGCGCTCGGTGAGCTTGTCCCACTCGGGCACCGCCAGCTCCGCCGCGGCGGAGGGCGTAGGCGCCCGCAGGTCGGCGACAAAATCTGTGATGGAAAAATCCGTTTCGTGTCCCACCGCCGAGATGACGGGGATACGGCAATCATAGATCGCACGGGCGGGTTCCGCTTCGTTGAACGCCCACAGATCCTCCAAGCTGCCGCCGCCTCGTCCCACGATGAGCACGTCGCAGCGCCCTTCCTTGTCGGCGCGGCGGATCGCGGCCGCTAACTCCATTGCCGCACCCTCTCCCTGCACGGCGGCGGGGTAGAGGCGCAGAGGCATGGTCGGAAAGCGGCGGGCAATGACATTCTTGATATCCTGCAGCGCCGCGCCTGCGGACGAGGTCACAACGCCCACGCAGCGAGGCAGCAGCGGCAGGGGCTTTTTATGCGCGGGATCGAAGTAGCCCGCCTTCTCCATGCGCTCCTTCAGGGCAAGAAAGCGCAGGTACAGCTCGCCCTCGCCCACCTGCTTAAGCGACTGCGCGTAGAGCTGAAAGCTTCCGTCCCTTGCATACAGCGCCGCGCTGCCCGTGAGCCGCACCTGCATCCCGTCGCGGGGCGCGAAGGAAAGCTTTTGCGCCGCTCCCGCAAACATGACACAGCGCACCTGCGCACGGGCGTCCTTGAGCGAAAAATACAGATGTCCGGAGGGGTGGCGATGAAAACCGCTGATCTCGCCCGAGACGGTCACGCGGCTCATGTTCGGATCGTGGGACAGCATAAGTCCCACATATTCGTTCAGTTCACTGACGGTAAACACCGGCTGCAGGGGCTGTTCCATGCCGCGTCGCCTCCTTCCTTTAGCGCAAGGAAAGCATCGTCCCCGCGTAAGGAACGATGCTCGAACAAAAAAACGATCTCCCTATTCGGCGTGGGAACGCCGATCACCCGTTCGACGCGGAAAGCGCCTTCTCCACGCCGCCGAGCACGCCGTTGATAAAACCGTATCCCTTGGGATCGGAATAGCGCTTGCTCAGGTTCACGGCCTCGTTGATGCTTGCCGCGTGGGGGATGGTCGGCTCGTACAGCATTTCGTACACGGCGATGCGCATGATCGTAAGGTCGACCTTTGCAACGCGGGGAAGCGTCCAACCCTGCAGATGCGCGGCGATGTGCTCGTCCAGCTCGTCGCGATGCTCGTCCACGCCATGAAGGATGTCGTCAAGAAAGGCCAGATCCTCCTCGTTCATGTTGCCGGTAAGACCCGACTGCTCCAGCGTCTCCTCCACGGTGTTCGTGCCGCCAAGGATGCGGGAATAGAGGATCTTCATGGCCATTTCTCTTGCCAAAGAACGATTCATCTACTTCCTACCT
This sequence comes from uncultured Oscillospiraceae bacterium, assembly GCA_964490325.1. Classification (GTDB taxonomy): domain Bacteria; phylum Bacillota; class Clostridia; order Christensenellales; family CAG-138; genus DAOPJM01. The sequence continues at coordinate 14,744 of CAZBBX010000014.1, read as the reverse complement.
GTCCTGCCCCTTATGGAACAATCCGTTGAAGAAGTCGTGCACCGCCGAGGGGCCGCCCTTGTCCATCAGGCAGCCGAGGAAGATGGCCACGCCCAGCAGCAGAACGATCAGCAGGGTGCGCCAAAAGCCGATGGTCAGCAGCAGTATGCCGATCAGCAGCGCCGCACCGATGAGGATGAACAGCCACTTATGCGCTTTTACGTATTCCCAAAAGCTCATGTTGCCTCCGTCAGCTCACACGCGGGGTCTCGCCCTGCGCACTCACGCTCTCGACCAGTACGGCTATGTCGGTCACGGTGATGCCGCTGAGCTGCTCGATGTAGCTCTTGAGCGTCTGCTGCAGCTCGCTTGTCAGCTCGACCACCTTGGTGTCGGGCATGACGTAGAGCTTGAGCGAGATGCTCACGCCGCCTGTGACGGCTCGCACCTGCGACTTGCAGTCCTTCACGCGTGCGTTGGCGCGGACATGCTTTTGCACCATCGCGTCCAATGCGGAAAGGGTGATGTAGCTGCCGCCAACCTCGGTCTGCTGAATGAGGGTGTTGGTGGGCTGCGGCGCCTCGTGCGACTTGCCGCTGCCCGCCGCGATGAGCAGGCGCAGGCAGATGAGGAACAGCACGCCCGCAACGACGCCAACGACGATGCGCACGGTGTCAACGGACAGTCCCTCGTAGCACAGCTCGGCCAGCTGCGTGGGCCAGCCGATGGCCAAGAGCGCCAGCCCGATGCTGAGGATGATGATCAGCAGGGCAAGCAGCACGACCAAAAATTTATCGAATGCTTTCATGGTTTTTCCTTCCTTGGTAGTCGTCCCGCCCAATGGCGGGGCAAGAAGACGAAGGCCGCCGATAAAGCGGCCTTCTGTCCGACGAAAATTACTTCACGCGAGCCGGTGCGGGTTCGGGTTCGGGCGCGGGCGCGGGCTCGGCCTTGACCTTGTCCTGCTGGAAGGAAACGGACTGAACGTATACGTTCACCTCGACGACCTTGAGACCCGTCATGGTCTCGATGGCGCTGCGCACGCCGTCCTGCACCTTTTGGCAGACCTCTTGGATGCGATAGCCGTAACGCACGATCATGCTAAGATCGACGGCGCACTCCTCGGAGCCGACCTCCACCTTGACGCCCTTGGTATAGTTCTTTTTGCCGAGCTTCTCGCTCAGACCCTCCATGGCGGTACCCGTCATGGCAAAGACGCCCTCTACCTCGCTTGCCGCAAGGGAGGCGATCGTTGCGATCACATCGTCTGCAAAGACGACCTTGCCGCCGGCATTGCTGCCAACCGCGATCTCGTTCGTTTCGCTCATAAGGAAATCCTCCTTTGAATATTGATATACTCTACAGTATACAATACGAGTATATCACCGTTTCAAGGGCTTGTAAACCAGTCAATTCGGCATGCTTGTGAAAACTTTGTGTCGCTATTCCGCCGTGGATACCTTTACATTCTCTGCCTTTTCCCCCGTCTCGCGCAGCACGATGTCCAGTATCTGCGCGACCTGCTCGTCGGTCAGCTCCGTCTCGCCCACGATGACGTTGACACTGCCCGCGTGAAGCGAAACGATCACCTCGTCAAAGCCCTTTGCGCGCACCAGATTCTCGATGGTGACCTCCATCTCCATGTTGTTCACCAGCTCCAGCTTCTGCTTTTGCGCGTCGGCAAGGGTCGTCTCGTCCGTTGCCTGCGCCACGATGGAATCCAGATACGCCAGCTCCTGCGTGCGCACGTTGTCGCGCTCCTCGCGATACAGGTCAAAGAAGCCCGTCTGCGCCGAAGCATCCTGCGCCAAGACCTGCGTTGTTCCCTCGTCCCCCGCTGCCGCGGCCGCCTGCGCGTCCGACTTGTCTTTGTTGCTTAGGATGAGGTTCGCCGTCACCGCCCCCGCCAGCAGCAGACAGACCGCCGCCAACGTCAGCACCCGCTTGTTCATGAGCTTTTTTACGAAGCTTTGGGATACGCCTTTCATGTTTCGTCCTCCTTATTGATACCTTGGAAAGATCCTTGGGTCTGCCTAAGCCTTCAATCCTCCGCGTCGTGCGCCATCTCGAACACCTCGATGCGCTCAAGCGCCAGACCCGTCACCGCACGCACGGCGCGCTGCAGATCAAGCTTCACGCTAAGGTCGCAGGCACCCTCCGCCACCACCACGACCCCCCGAAGCGTCGGCTCCGTCTCCATCAGCACGATGGGCGTTTCCCCCTCGTCCGTGGTCACGGTGGCAGGCTCCACGCGCTCCGAGCTTTGCTCCTGCGTGCGTTCGCCCCCGCTCTCCGTAAGGCTCGTGTCCGTGGATCTGGACGTGGCCGTCACCAGCTCGCCGCTCGTCTCGTAGGTGACCAGTACCCGCACCTTGCCTGCGCCGCGTATGGCGGACAGCACGCTCTCCAGGCGCGTCTCCAGCGCGTCCTTGGACGAGACGATCGCCGTGGGCGCGGCAGTCTCCGCCGCGCTTACCTTGCCTTGACAGCTCTCGCGCTTGGCGCCGAACGCGTACAGCAGCAGCGCCAGAGCCGCCGCCACGCCGTACAGCAGATACGCAAAGCGTTTGTCCGTCTTGAGGCGAGCCGTCAGACGGGCGAAAAGACCCGCGTTGTCCTTCTGTTGCAATCCTATCCTCACCCCTTCCAAAATATGACGGCCAGCTCCGAAAGCAGCGTACAAAGACAGATGAGCCGCAGCGCGGCTGTCACGCTTTTTTTGAGCGTGCCTTCGGCGGGAACGGCGCAAAGCAGGCTCGCGGCCGCCGTCAGCGCCGCGCCGCTTATCGCAAGATCAAGTAAGCTTTGGGTCACGGCTCCGCCTCCTTCCTCCCTTTCAGTTCAACCCGATCACCAAGCCCAAGCAGCCCGTCAGCATCGCCAGCACCGTCAGGATGGCCGCCAAGAGCACGCCGAGCATCGCGCCCAGGCGTTCGCACAGCTGTCCCACGCCCTCCGCGCCCAAGGGTCTTGCCACCGCCCCCGCCGCCTTCAAAACGATAAGCTGCAGCCCTAAACGGATCAGCGGCCCCGCGAGCGTCGTCACGCACAGCAGGATGCCCGTCACCCCCAGCGCCCCCTTGACCAGACGCATACAGGAGAACGCCGTCTCCAACGAATCGCTGATGAGGCCGCCCACAAAGGGCAGGCCGCTTGCGGCAAGGCGGGTCGTCCGAAGGAGCAGGCTGTCCGACGCCCCCGCCGAGAAGCCCTTCAGCGCGGTCAGCGTCAGGTAGAGCGAGCAGACCGTGACCAAGATCCAACGGCAGATGCGCAAAAGCAGCGCTCCCACGCCGCCGCGTCCCTGCGGCGCCAACAGCTCCATCACGCCGATCACCCCGCCCGCAAGCGCCAGCGGCAGCACCGCCTGATACATCAGCGTGCTCACCGTGCCAGAAAGCAGCGTCAGCGCGGGACGAAAGACCAAGGCGCTCCCGCTCATGCCAAACAGGGTCAGCAGCGCAATGACCAAGGGCTCGAGCAGGCTCACCAGCTCCGACAGGGAGACAAGGCAGCCCCGCGCCTCGTTCACCCGCGGCCAAAGCAGGGTCAGCGCGGCAAGACCGCAAAGCGCCCGCAGCATCAGCCCCGCCATGTCCGCCGTGCCCCCCGTGCTGAGGCTCTGTTGGATCAGCTCGATGAGCGCAAAGCCCGCCAGCAGGATCATCAGCGCCCCCGCCGACGGCAGCGCCTCCCCCACAAGGCTCTTTAGAAGCGTCAGCAGCGCGTCCTCCTCAAAGCTGCCCTGCAAAAGGCTGTCCAGCAGGGTCGAGGGCAGCAGCGAGAAGGGCAGTCCCTCCGAGGCGGCCTTGCTGTCAGCGTCGCCAAGATCGATCCCGTCCAGCATGGCGTCGATCAGCTCCTGCGTGCTTGGATCGACCGTTGCTTCGGGCGTGGGTGTGGGCGTTTCCTCCGCCGCCGCGATCCGACAGGGCAGCAGCAAAAGCAGCAGCGGCAAAAGCAGCAGGGAGCGTCGCATCTTGCCTCCTTTCGTGCGGGACGCCGCGTCCCCTCGTCCTTGTGAGCGCACCGGCGTTTATAGTGTTTTCAGCAGCGATGCGCCCAGTTCGATCAAAGCGATCGCCGAGGGCAGCACGCAGACAACGATCAGCACCCTGCCCCCCAGCTCCAGCTGCAAGGCGATGGCGCTCTGCCCCGCGTCCTTGGCAAGCTGCACCCCAAACTGCGTCAGAAAGCCGATGCCCAAGACCTTGAGCATCAGCCCAAGCGCTTGGCTCAGGGTGCTGTACCGCGCCATCAGCTCGCCAAGAGCGTTCGTCACATCGGTGAAGGCGGTCAGCGCCGTGATAAAAAGGCAGACCGCCGTTGCGGCGCCGATGGGCAGGGCATATTCGGGCTTCTGCGCACGGGCGATGAGCGTGAGCGACACGCCGACGAGCGCAATGACCACAAGCCGCGCCGCGCCGCTCATCCGTACAGGGAGAAGAGCTGCTGCATGGTCTCCAGCAGGGAGGAGACCATGGACAGCATCAGCCCCGTTCCGATGATGAGACCCACGATGCCCGCCACCGTCGCCAGCTCGTCGCGGCCGCTCTGCTTGAGCATCTGCACCACTACGGCGGTGATAAGGCCTACGCCGGCCACCTTGAACAAGATCGCAATGCTCAAGCCGCTCTCCTTTCTTTGGATCCGTAAAATCTATGGTCGCCGCGCCAAGGAGGAAGTTTCACACGCTCCGCCACGGTGGGAGGGTCGCAAGCGCCGCTTCACAGTGGGGTTGCAAGAACCGCGCACAGCAGGAGGGCTTGCAAATGCCATCTGCAGTTCAGCCGCCGCACCGCGTTCCCTCTCCCCCGTCAGCCCCGCCGCGTTCAGCGCGGCAGTCTGCGCCGCCACAGGAGCGCTCCCCGCATTGGTATGCGCGGCGGCAAGGCGGATGCGCTCCGCGTCAAAGGAACAGAGCGCCGTCAGCAGTTCAGCCGCTGCTACAGCAGCAGGATTGCAAGAGCCGCGCCGCCCAACACGCCCAAGGCACGCCAAAGCTTTGCGCCGCCGCGACATTTTTCCTCCGCATCGGCAAGGCAGGCTGCAAGCTCCGCATCCGCGTGAGCGGCGGCAAGGCGGATACGCTCCGCGTCAAAGGAACAGAGCGCCGTCAGCAATTCAGCCGCTGCGCCGCGTTCCCTCTCCCCCGTCAGCCCCGCCGCGTTCAGCGCGGCAGTCTGCGCCGCCACAGGTGCGCTCCCTGCATCGGCGGCCGTCAGATAGGTGGTCAGCAGCGTGCGGGCGGGACCTTCGGACAGGGTCTTGCAAAGCTCGGAAAGGGGGCGGCGGGTGTAGCGCACGGCGGCGCTCAACGCCGCTAACTCCTCCTTGAGGCGGCGCAGCAGGGCAACACGCTCCTCCAAGCGCCGCGCACGGGTCTGCCCCAGGGATACGCTGCACAGGAATAACAGCAGAATGGCGATATAGCGCAAGCTCTCCTCCTTCTCCGACGGAATCGCGGAAAACATCCCTCTCGACCTTTCACCCTTCACCATCTCCCGTCACATCGATCACCCTTGGCGGAAGGCCGACGCCTTGCAGCAGCACCACGCGGGCAAAGACCTTTTCCTCCCACAAAAGCTGAAACGCGGGGCGGCGCAGCAGACCCTGTACGCTGTCCGCATGGGCGGTGGCAAGCACCACCACGCCGCAGCTGCGTGCCGCAAGCACCGCCTCCGCCTCTGCTTTGCTGTTCAGCTCGTCGCAGGCCAGCACCTGCGGGGAAAGCGCAGCGATGAGGCGCCGCAGCCCCTCCGCCTTGGGCAGGCCGCTCATCACGTCGCAGCGCGGTCCAAGGTCGAACGCCTCCCCGTCCGCGCCTCCCGCCAGCTCAAAGCGCTCATCGGTGACGCCCACGCGTGCGGGACGCAGCCCCTTTGTACCTCGCGACGCAAGGCGGACAAGATCCCTTAAGAGAGTGGTCTTGCCGCAGCCCGGTGGTGAAACGACCAAGGTCGGCAGCAGACGACCGTCGCAGGTGAGCGCAGGCAGCAGCGGCTCCGCCACGCCCAAGCATTGCCTTGCGATGCGGAAGTTGAAGCCCGTCACCGATGAGAAGCGCAGCACGCGTCCGTCCTCCACCACCGCCCGTCCGCAAAGACCCACGCGGCAGCCCCCGCCCAGTGTGACAAAGCCCTCCCGCAGCTCCTCCTCCCAAGCATAGATCGATCGGCCGCAGATCGCTGACAGCAGGGCGGGACAGTCCTCCTCCGTGAGCATGGGCGCGCCGTTTTGTGAAAAGATGAGGCGGGAACGCTCGGGGTAGACCAGCTCCATCGGCTGCCCGACCCGCAGGCGCAGCTCCAAAAGGCTCGTGTCCTCGGGCAGCGTCTCCAGTACGCGGCGCGGCGCGGGTGGCAGCAGGGGCGTAAGACGCGACTTCCAGCTCATGGCGATACTCCTTGGCGGGACGCCTGTCCCCTCTCTACCCTATGCGTCCGCGGACGAACTATGCCGCCCAACGGAAAGGGTCTGCGTTCACCGATACGCTTTTTTAATAAGGGTATTTTCATATTTTTGCCACCTGCAAAATATGCCATTTATTGTGCATAATTATCACAGCCCGAATCGACAAAGTTTGCTATACTTGTATCGAGGGAATGCATCATATTTATGGAGGTATCTTATGAAACGCATGTGGATCCTATTCCTCTGTCTGTTGCTCGTTGCGGCGTCGCTGTCCTGTGGCGGGGCGCACAGCCTCAGTGAATTGCAGGAAGCGATTAACAGCCAGACAGAGGGTGGCGAGCAATCCTTTGTTCCCGCTCTTGAGACCCTCGTGCCCCCGGCCGAGAAGACAAGCGAACCCACGGCCGAGAACACCGCCGCGCCGCAGTCCACCCAAACGGACGACAGCGCAAGCGATGCCGTGTTGGGCGTTGCGCAGTATCACACTGTTCCCGAAAGCTTCTCGTCCATCTCCCTGACCAAGGTGGGAGAGACGTCAAGGGAACTGCAAACCACCTATTATGACAACGGCGGCGTGTACTACCAAGATTACAGCGTTGACCGCAGCGGCATCGTTGCCTTGGACGGCAGCAGGGACACGGGTCTGCAGTATTCCTCCGTGGAGCTGCTGGATTACGACTACAGCGGCCTGTATGAGGTGACCTGTGCCAACGGCAGCGCAAACAACACGGGTGTGGTGGATCTGTATGCAAACACCATACTCGAATGCTCGGCGGCCATCATCAAGCAGCTCAACGACCGCTATCTGTTGGTGGGCTATGCCACGAATACGACCACCAATAAGGAGGACGCCCTGATACGCAGTCGTGACATTTTGGGTGGCAATGAAGTATTCTATGAAGGCTACATGCTCGTCTACGACATGGTGCTGGGTCGCTTTATGCCAAATATCCGCATGACGACAAGCAATTACTGCATAAGCGCCTGCGGGCAGTACTTCTTTGACGGTTCCGTCCTCTATGACGCCAACGGCGACGCCATCACGCAGGCGTATGACGTCAGCAACGAGCTGATCAAGCAACAGGAATATGTAAACGGCGGATACCACACCGTCCTGTATGACGAGGAACTGAACGTGGTATCGGACGTTCGTCTGAATCTGGGCTTCATCGACGGCACGGATCAGTACTTTAAGGTCTCTATCAGCGACGGTTACGACATTTGTGACCGCAGCGGAAAGACGCTGTTCACGCTGCCCAATGGTGAATATGTCAGTGAATGCTGCTGGGATAGCCTGCTCTTCAGCCATGACAATCTGTACACCATGCAGGGCAAGAAGGTCTGCGAGTACGACACTTACACCAAGGGCAGCAATGGCTATGTCACCGTGAAAAAATATGACGGAACCTATGATGTTGTGAACAAGCGCGGCACCATTGTTGCCACGGACGTGAAGGGCGATCCTGAATATCAGGTCTGGGGCAATATGGGCTCGGGCAGCATCAACCTGTACAACATGCAGACGGCGGAATGCTCCCTGCACATCAACGACGTCAAGACGGACAGCACCGACGCCTTTGAGGGCATCGGTCCCTTCCTTGCGGCGGTACGCACCACGGCAAACGGCTACGCGCTGTACGAGACCCTGACGGGCAAGAAGCTGCTGGACGCGGGCTATGACGAAATCCTGTACGCGAACGGCTATATCTACGCCTACAGCGGCGGTACCTACACGATCTATGAGGTGAACTTCTCCTAAGCCGATACAGCAAACAGATCAAAAGGCTTCGAGGCTCCGCATGGCGCGGGGCCTCGCGGTCGTTTGGCGGCAGGAGGGCTCTGCGCTTGCCAAAACGGAACCACGCCTTGCCGCTTTACCACCGTCTTTGCCACTGCAGACGGGATTTTTTGTTGCGGGATCCGCCCTGCTGCGCTATACTTGCTTTAGGGTCTCAGTCCGCGCCGCTGCGGGGAAAGGGGTTTTGTATGCTCTACTATTTTTCGGGTACGGGGAACTCCCGCTATGTTGCAAAGCAGCTTGCCACGCTCACCAAGGATGCCGCGCAGGATCTCGTCCCGCTGCTGAGACAGGGCAGCGTGCCGCCTCCCGCCTATGGCGAGGCAATCGGGCTGGTCTTTCCCATCCACGCTTGGGCGCCGCCCAAGCCCGTCATGGACTTTGCACGCCTGCTGAAGCCAACAAGCGAGACCTATGTCTACGCCGTCTGCACCTGCGGCGACGATGCGGGGCAGGCCATGGGCAGGCTCAAACGGCGCGTACCGCTCAAGGCCGCGTGGTCCATCGCCATGCCGAACAACTACATTCCCATGTACGATGCGGATCCCCCCGCCGTGGAGCAAAGCAAGATCGCGCTTGCAAACGAGCGTCTGCCGCGCATTGCCCGCCTGATCGACGAACGCGTCCCCGTCTTTGACGTGTGGAGGGGCAAGGCGCCGCGCCTCAAAACGGGGCTGATAAACCCCCTCTTTCGCGGCTTTGCGCTGTCGACCAAGCCCTTTTCCATGGACGAAAGCTGCATCGGCTGCGGCCTTTGCGCCAAGCGCTGCCCTGCGCAGGCCATCCAAATGGTGGACGGTCGTCCCGTCTACACGAAAAAGCATTGCACGCAGTGCATGGCCTGTATCTCCTACTGCCCCGCTGCCGCGATCCAGTATGGGGAAAGCACGCGTGGACGCAGGCGCTATCATTTTGACGAGGGTACGGAGGGGGAGCAGAGCTGAACGATCGTGCATAAGGCAACGGCATATCGGTATCGGCTGCCGTTATACGCATGCGTTTGGTAGATCCTTCCTCTGATTTGGACGCTATGGGAAAGAAATTTGTAAAGTGGGTAAAGCCTCGGTAAATTCGGCATTTTCTCGCTTGACAAGCCCACGAAAAAAGCTATACTGACCACAAGCGAAGGCCAAAGCCCCAAAGACGAGGCCAACGCTTTATGGGAAGCGTGTCCGCATCCGGCGGTACACATTTCGGAAGGTCCCCTCCTTCCCGTACTCGCTTGGTCGGCTTCCCCTGCCGCAAAGCGGACAGCCTCTTGACCGTTGCTCCCAAACGCAATGGGAGCGACCGTTTCCCATTTCCGCGTAAGCGAACTCCTCGCGATACGCGGCTCCTTCTTCCTCACCCTCCCTTTGTTTCGGGGAGGGATCTTTGTTTTTTGGGAAAATTCGGGGCGGGCGTGAGGGGAGCGAACGGTGAACAGTGAACAGTGAACAGTTCAGATCGCTTGGCTGTGCAAAGCCACATGAACTAAGCGCGTCTTGCGTGCGGGACACGCTTAACATCCTGTTGCGCCATGGGCGCAACACATCATGGCAGACGGAGGTCTGCCGCATCATGCCGCCAATGGCGACACATCATTTCCGCCGCACAGCGGGCGGATGGGTTCCGCCCCTACAGGATGTGGTCGAGAGGAAGTTGCGTCCGCACGGTGGGTGGATGGGTTACGCTCTTGCTGAAATAATTCATAAAAATACGGAAAAACGCGGATTTTCTGCTTGCAATGTTCCTTTCCATATGGTATGCTTACCAAGAAATTAGGAAAGGGGGACGGTTTTGATGATCCTTACGAAGCTCGCGGGCAGCAATGTCACAATTTTTGGCCGTTCCTTCTCCGAATCCGTGTAAAACGGAAGCAGTCAGACACGCTTTACATCTGCGGTGGGGAGGTTCCCCGCCGTTTTTTTGTCGCCTTTGGTGTGTTCAACCGTGCCTTGTGAGCCGCGCAACCACGCCGATGAAAAGAACAACCAACGGGCTGTTGCGTAAGAGCAAGCGTTTTGTTACGCTGTGCGCAGGCAGTCACGCTTCCATGGAGGAACAGAGGTATATATGAAGGATCTTTTACGGTATATGAAGCCCTATCGCGGCCGCTTGGCGCTGATGTGCTTCCTGTACGTGATCATGACGCTTTCGGGGCTTTTAATGCCCACCGTCATGAGCGCCATCGTCAACACAGGCATCACCAACAAGGACATGGACTACATCATCAAGATGGGGCTTGTGATGCTGGGTCTTGCGGCGGCTGCGCTGCTGTGCGGCATACTGGTGACCAAGGTGAACGCCTACGTCTCGTCCAACTTCACCCGCTCCGTGCAAAAGGAGGTGTTCCGCAAGGTCAACACCCTCTCCTTTGAGGAGTTTGGCAAGGTCGGCACCTCCAGTCTGCTGACGCGTTCCACCGAGGACGTGTTCATGCTGCAGGACGCCTCCTCCAGCTTCATGTATGTGCTGGCGGTCGTGCCCATCTACTTCATCGGCGGCTGTGCCTTGGCCTTTGCCACGGACTGGCTGCTGGCGCTGGTGCTGGTGGTCATTGCGCCCCTCGTATTGTTCATCGTCCGCTTGGTGACCAAGAACATGGGCAAGCTCTGGGAGCAGTCCGACAAGTACATCGACATGCAAAACCGCGTCGTGCGCGAGCGTCTGTCGGGTATCCGCGTCATCCGTGCCTTTGACAAGGAGGATCACGAGCATGAGCGCATCGCCTATGCCACGCATGAGATGGCGGACAACATCATCAAGGCGAACGTGCGGGCGGGTACGATCAACCCCCTTGCCATCCTGCTGCTGAATCTGGCGACCGTTGTGATGCTGTACATCGGCTCCGTCCGCTTACAGACGGAAGCGACGCTGACGGCAGGCGGCATCATCGCCACCATCCAATATGTTGCGCTCATCATGAACGCGCTGCTGATCCTCTCTTGGACGATCGCGTGGATCCCCCACCTTCGCGTGTGCATCAACCGTGTGGGCGAGGTGCTGCGTATGCAGGGTCTGCCGCAGGGCGTATCGAGCGGCGAGACCTTGGATGGCTCCGTTTGCATGGATCACGTCAGCTTCTATTACCCCGACGCGGAGGCGCCTGCCCTGCGGGATGTCAACATCGACATTCATCCGGGCGAGGTCGCCGCGATCATCGGCGGAACGGGCAGCGGCAAGACCAGCGTGGCAAGGCTCATCATGGACTTTTACCACCCCACGGAGGGCAGCATCCGCTTGGGCGGACGGGACTATACGACTGTGAACAGCGAGACCGTTCGCGACAACGTGTCCATCGCGCTGCAAAAGAGCATGATCTTCGAGGGCACCATCGGCGAGAACCTGCGCATGGGCAAGCCCGACGCCACCGACGCGGAGCTGGACGAGGTGACGCGCATCGCGCAGATCCACGACTTCATCATGGAGCAGGAGGGCGGCTACGGCTATCTGCTCACGCAGGCGGGCGCCAACCTTTCGGGCGGACAGAAGCAGCGCATCAACATTGCGCGCACCATCCTAAAGCCCGCCTCGGTCTATGTCTTTGACGACAGCTTCTCCGCGCTGGACTATCTGACGGAGAGCAAGCTGCGCCGTGAGCTGAACCACTATCTGGAGGGCAAGACCCAGCTGATCGTCACGCAGCGGGCTGCCACCGCCATGCGCTGCGACAAGGTCTATGTCATGGACAGGGGACAGATCGTGGGCGCAGGCACGCATGAGGAGCTGCTGGAAAGCTGCTCCATCTATCGGGAGATCTATGATTCCCAGTTGGGAGGGAAGCGCGCATGACAAACAAAGAGCAGACAAAGGAGACCCCGCAGAGCCGCGAGGATAAGAAGAAGGAACGGGCAAGGAGCGCCAAGATCATCGGACGCATCCTAAAGGACACCAAGCCCATCATGGGCGCGCTGATCGTCTCCGCCATAGTGAGCATCATCGGCGTAGCGATGACCCTTGTTGGGCCTGAGCTGATGGGGTCGCTGACCGACTCCCTGTACGACTTTTGGGCGGACGGCAAGCTCATCGTGCGCAGCGAGTTTGTCACGGGCTGCCTGTGGCTGGGGCTGGTCTACCTGATCGCAGGCGGCTGCAGCCTCTCGCAGATGCTGCTGATGAACAACTTCGTTTCCCGCCACTTCACGGCGGAGATGCGCATTCGCATGAGCGACAAGATCAAGCGTCTGCCCGTCAAGTTCGTGGACGACACGCCCTCGGGCGAGATCATCTCGCGCATGACCAACGACGTGTCCGTGATGGGCAACACCGTGCACAACTTCCTCAACATGATCATTGAGGGGCTTATTAAGCTCATCGGCATCGTGGTCATCATCTTCATGCTGCAGCCTGTGCTTGCGGCGGTGGTCGTGGCGCTGATGCCGCTGTCGATGTACCTGTCGGTCAGCCTGTCGCAAAAGAGCGTCAAGTACTACACCGCTTCCCGCACCCTCAACGGCAAGATCTACGCCCTCACGGAGGAGGACTATACGGGCTTCGACACCATCAAGGCGTTCAATCTGGAGGGGCATCAGCGGTCGCGGCATGATGCGCTGTGCAACGAGCTGACCGAAAAGTTAGAGAAGGGCATCTATACCTCCGGCATCGTGCAGCCCATCGTGGCCATGATGAACTCGTTAAGCTACATCGCCATCTGCATCGTTGGCGGCATCCTGGCGGTCAACGGCGTGATGCGCGTGGGCGAGGTCGTCGCGTTCATCCTCTATGCCAAGCTGCTGGCGGGGCCGCTGGAGAGCGTGGCAAACGGCGTGAGCATGATCCAAAACACCATCGCCTCGGCGGGTCGTGTGTACGAGCTGCTCGACCGCGAGGAGCTGAAGCCGCCCAAGGCGCACCGCGTGCCTACGGGAGAGGGGCGGGTGAACTTCGAGGACGTCTGCTTCTCCTACGACAAGAGCAAGTCGCTCATCACCGACCTGAACCTCCACGCAAGGCCGGGGCAGAAGGTCGCCATCGTCGGACCCACAGGCGGCGGCAAGACCACCATCGTAAACCTGCTGATGCGCTTTTACGACCCCGATTCGGGACGCATCCTTGTGGACGGCGTGGACACGCAGGACATGGATCGCGCCGACCTAAGGAACGTCTTTTCCATGGTGCTGCAGGACACTTGGCTGTTCTCCGGCACGATCTATGAGAACATCGCCTACGGCAAGGAGGGCGCCACAAGGGAGGAGGTCTTGGAGGCCGCCAAACGCGCCCACATCGATTACTTCATCGACACCCTGCCCGAAGGCTACGACACTAAGATCAACGAGGAGAGCACCAACATCTCCTCGGGACAGAAGCAGCTGCTCACCATTGCACGCGCCTACCTTGCCAACCGCCGCGTTCTCATCTTGGACGAGGCGACCAGCAACGTGGACACCCGCACGGAGATCCTCATTCAGCGCACGATGGATCGGCTGATGAAGGGGCGCACCAGCTTTGTCATTGCGCACCGCCTGTCCACCATCGTGGACGCGGACGTGATCCTTGTGGTCAACAACGGCAAGATCGTCGAGCAAGGCACCCACGAGGCACTGCTCCGACAGAACGGCTTCTACGCGGAGATCTACAACAGTCAGTACGCCCTGCTGCATTGACAGAGGGCAAGGAGGCAGCTTCGTGAAAAGCGTTAAGCCCGGCAGAGGGCCGTCCCTAATGGGCGTTTGGGGCGCAGTGGTCGCCGTGGTGTTCGGGATCCTTTGGACGATCGGCGCTGTGTCAATGGGCGCGCCGCTCATCTTTCCCGTGTTCGGCGTACTGTTCATCCTCATGGGCGTGGGGATGGGACTGTACCACCTGCATAACGTCAAGAGCAAGCAGCGCTTTTCCCTGTTCGATGTGACGGAGAACGGCGAGGAAACGGATCCCTTGGAGCAGCGCTTTTCTGCGGACAGCAGTGAGCAGGGCACCTCCTCCCCCGCACAGGCAAGCGCGGGTTACTGCCCCTACTGCGGCGCCGCCGTCGAGGACGCGGACTATCGTTATTGCCGCGGCTGCGGAAAGGAACTGCCCAAGGGCTGAAGCTGTAAGGCATTCAAAATCAACTTAACAAGCTCCGTTTGGTACGGGGCTTTTTTCGTGCAAACAGAAAGGGAGACGCAGCGCGCCTCCCTTCCTGCCCTGTTTTGTGCTTCGTCAGGAAACGGTAAAGTCCTTCGTATAGACGATGCGGGATCGCCCCGTTGAAGAGGTCACCGTAAAGTAGATCGTCTTAACACCGCGGGACAGATTCCCAAACAGCACGCTGCGATCCAGCGTCCCGCTGATCTTGTAGATGCGATAGATGCCGGAGTTTATGCGGGTCAAAGACGGATTGCTCTCCTCTCCGGAGACCTCCAATTTACCGCTTGTCTTGTCATAGATGGTCACACGGATCTTTGTGACCGTATTTGCCGCCGCGATATAAGCGCCCATCGTACTGATATCAAAGGAGGCCTTATACGCAATCGTATCCGCCATGTTGAAATCGCGAATGATCATTTGATCCGATGAGGCGCTTTCATAGTTGGGCGTGTAATACACGATCTTCAGCACCTGCGCCACATAGGTGTGCGGGGCAACGTAG
>CAZBBX010000013.1:37434-56961 GCA_964490325.1 uncultured Oscillospiraceae bacterium | reverse complement strand
GTTGGGGTTGGCGGGATCCCACTGGGAGAAGCGGAAGGTGCAGTCCTCCAGCAGTCCCACGGTGCCCAGGCAATATTTCGCCAGCTCCAGGCAGCCCTTGAACTCCTCCTCCAACTGATCGGGACGCAGCACCAGATGGCCCTCGGAAATGGTGAACTGGCGCACGCGGATCAGGCCGTGCATCTCGCCGGAGTCCTCGTTGCGGAACAGGGTGGAGGTCTCGCCCAAGCGCATCGGCAGATCGCGATAGCTGCGCGCACGGTTCAAAAACACCTGATACTGGAAGGGGCAGGTCATGGGACGCAGGGCAAAGCACTCCTTGGTCTCGTCCTTGGGGTCGCCGATGACGAACATACCGTCCAGATAGTGATCCCAATGTCCCGAGATTTTGTACAGCTCGCGCTTTGCCATCAGGGGCGTCTTGGTCAGCAGATAGCCGTGCGCCTGCTCATAATCCTCGACCCAGCGCTGCATCAGCTGCACCACGCGTGCGCCCTTGGGCAGCAGGACGGGCAAACCCTGCCCGATCACATCGACGGTGGTGAAGTATTCCAGCTCGCGGCCCAGCTTGTTGTGGTCGCGCTTCTTGGCTTCCTCCTGCGCGGTGATGTACGCGTCCAGATCGGCCTTCTGCTCGAAGGCGGTGCCGTAGATGCGCTGCAGCATCTTGTTCTTCTCACTGCCGCGCCAATAGGCGCCTGCAAGGCTGGTGAGCTTCACATGCTTGACCTTGCCGGTGGAGGGGACGTGAGGGCCTGCGCACAGGTCGGTGAACTCCCCCTGCCGATAGAAGCTGATGACGGCGTCCTCAGGCAGGTCGCGGATCAATTCCGCCTTGTAGGGCTCGCCTTCCTTTTCCACAAAGGCGATGGCCTCGGCGCGAGGCAGCTCAAAGCGCTCCAAGCGAAGGTTCTCGGAGATGATCTTGCCCATCTCCTTTTCGATCTTGGCAAGATCCTCGTTGCCAAAGGTCTCAGGCGCGTCAAAGTCGTAGTAGAAGCCGTTCTCAATGGCGGGGCCGATGGCAAGCTTCACAGCGGGATACAGCCGCTTGACGGCTTGGGCAAGGATGTGCGACGCGGTGTGGCGCAGCGCCCAGCGGCCGTCGGCGTCCGCAAAGCTCAGAAATTGAATACTGTGGTCGCCGTGGATGGGCTTGAAGGCGTCCTGCCGCACACCGTCCAGCGCGCAGCAAAGGGTCGCCTTCATCAGGCGGGGGGAGATGGAGTTGGCAACGTCCAGCGCGTTCATGCCGTCGGGATACTCGCGCTGCGAACCGTCGGGAAAGGTCAAGATCATGGTAAAGCCTCCTACATATTTTTGTTCGATCTTGGGCAAGACCCATAGAAAAAGTCCCCCGCAACTCTGCGAGGGACGCTGTACTTTCGCGTGGTTCCACCCTGTTTTTCACTCTTTTTACGCGATATGGGGCGCACCCCTCGTGTCGGCAGGCGGTACCGCCACCCGTTCGCGCACGGCGCTTTCAGCCTTGGCTGCCGTTCTCTTTGGCGCGACGCTTGGGAAGCGACTTGTCCCGCGTCATCCACGAAATCTTTAGTCATTATATCACCACCATTTTGCTTGTCAAGCGCCGCACATCGATTTTTTGCGGCAGATGGGGGGAAGCTGCGGCCAAAATTGCAAAAATGGGCTTTCTTTTGGCGTATACCTCTGCTATACTTTCTATAGGATCTAAGCGAACGGGGGTGTGAAGGGCAGCATGGGCACTACGAACGGACAGGTCTTGGGCGTCACGACAAACAAGCTGTGGGCGCGGCTGTTCAAGTCGCCGTCAGCGGAGCAGTACCTCCTTGAAAACCGCGAGGCCTGCGGTCTGCCTGCCTTCTGCGACTATATCAGCGCACTGTCGGACAAGCGCGGCGTGGGCATGGAGGCGGTCATCAACGGCAGCGGACTGGAGCGTTCCTTTGGCTATCACCAGTTTCGCGGCACGCGCAACCCGTCCCGCGACACGGTGCTGCAGCTGGCGTTCGGCTTTGGCCTTACCGTGGAGGAGACGCAGGAGCTTTTAAAGGTGGGCAGGATGAGCGCGCTGCATCCGCGGGTCAAGCGCGACGCCGTGGTGGCGCACTGCCTGAGCAGGAAGAAGGATCTGCTGCATACCAATCAAATGCTGGCCGAGCTGGCGCTGCCGATCTTAGGGGGGAAGAAGCTGTGACGGATAGGGAAGCTTACAAAACGGCCGCCGAGAGCGAGGCGCGCTGTCCCGCGGCGTTCCTTAAGGACTACGTTCTGATGGAATGCCTGTCCGAGGGACACGGGACGATCACCTACCTTGCCCAGAATGCCGAGGGCAAGCTGTTTGTCGCCAAGTGCTACGACAAGAGCGTCTGGTCGGTCGCGGCGGACGAGATCCTAAAGACGCTCGACCATGCGGGGCTTCCGCGCTATACGGCGGGCTATGAGAACGAGAATATGTCCGTCACGGTGCGCGAGTATGTCGAGGGCAAGCCCTTAGACCGCTGGCTTGTTGAGGACAAGCCTTCCGACGCCGAAAAGCGGCGCATCGCCCTGTCCCTCTGCGATGTCCTTGTCTACCTGCACGGACGGGACAAGCCCGTCATCCACCGCGACATCAAGCCGCAAAACGTCATCCTAAGACCCGACGGCACGGTCTGCCTCATCGATTTTGACATAGCCCGCGTCTTCAATGCCGATGATGAAAGCGATACAAGCTCCTTTGGCACGCGTGGCTATGCACCGCCCGAGCAGTACGGCTTCTCCCAAACGGACTGCCGCACGGACATCTACTCCTTTGGCGTGCTGCTGCGTTACCTGTATACGGGAAGCAGCCGCGAGGATCCAAAGCTGCCCCTGTACAGGCCGATCAAGGCGATCATCAAGCGCTGCACGGCGTTTGCGCCGCAGGCTCGCTTCCGCGATGCCAAGACGCTCAAGCGCGCACTTTTGCATGCCGATCCCAAGTACCAACACAGGCGCACCTTTGCGCTCATCGCGGGAAGCGTGCTTCTTGCGGCGCTTTTAACTTTCGGCGGCATACAGGCATATCGAGCGCTGACCTATTCTCCGTTCAATGATGAGGAGATCATCCCCGCCTTCCTTTCCGATGAGGAGTGCGTGGCGGACGCCGTGCGCTATCTGTCCGACAAGTTCAACACCGACCTGTTCGACGCCACGGACGACATTGCCGACATCGGCTTTCTGCATCGGGTGCTCATCGAGGTCTACGGACTGGACGCGGACTATGCCTGCGGCATCAACACCGACATGCCGGGGGAAAGCTCCGAATTCTTCCTGCCTTGGGGCTGGGGCGACAGCCAGACCATTGCCCGCGACGTCATGGTCTATGTGGCGGTCAAGCTCTACGATCCCGCCTTGGTCGCGGACTGGTCGTCGCTCAAGGACGACAACGGCTACTATCCCGGCGTTCGCGTGGCGACAGCCTTTGCCGAGGAGGCGGGCATCACAACGGGGGTGAACAAGCCCGGCGATCTGTCGGTGGGCGAGGTGGCTATCCTCTTGGCGAACGCGGATCGCGTGTTCACGGCAGCCGCGGCGGAATAGGTCGAGATACTTGCATATTTTTCCAAAAGGTGGACTGCCAGACCACCTTTTTTTGTTTCCTATGCGGTAAAATGCAGTATATATTCACAATAGCTCGCTGCACCTTTGCTGCGGCGGCGCAAAATAAAAGGAGGTATTTTCCATGAAAAGACGCGGGATATCGGTACTTCTTGTTCTTTGTCTGCTTATCACCCTTCTGCCTGCTTTCACAGCGGCGGAGGGCACGGACGTCATCGTGACGAGCGAGGCGGAGCTTTTGGCGGCATACGCATCACAAAGCGCCGTCAACAGCATCACCATCAGCGGTACCGTCACGCTGACGGGGGATTGTCGGCTCCCCGTTGATGACGAGAGCAGTCCCCTGCTGCACACAACGCTGTGCATCGACAAGGACGCCACGCTCAACGTGGCGGAGGGCGCAAGCTTTGGCATTCCATGGATGCGTCCGGACGACTGTACCGCCAAGCTCATTGTCGACGGCACAATGAACGTGTACGTCAAGGAGTCCGATGAGGGCGGTTTTAAGACCTTTGGTAATGACGGCAGGAACAACGGCGTGATGAACGTGTACGGCTTTGTCTCCGCAGGCTTTGAAAACGAAGGCGAGATCTTCGTCAAGGCGGGCGGCACGCTGGCTACCACCATGGGCGGCAACATCCACAACACAGGCGACGGCGTCATCACCATTGAAGCGGGTGAGGCGGAGGACAACAGCGACGCAGGCACCCTCATCACTTGGATGGGCGGCGAACTGAAAAACGATGGTCTGCTCGTCATGAACGGCATCTTCAGACCCGAAGGCGCTTCCTACGACAGCGATGACGACGGCGTGAACGAGTTCCATCTGTTCTTTGACGAGGCAAGCGGGACCATCAGCTGCACCACCGACAAGCCCACCTATATCTATCTGGAGGAGGAGCGCAAGGGCGACATCCCCGCAGATCTCGTGGCGCACCTTCAGGAGCTGTTCCCCGAAGCCACCGTGACCCTTACGACCGTGAAGGGCTACTGGGTCACGCTCACGGGCGGTGACAGGGACGCTGCGGTCGGCAACACGATCACCATCACCGTGCTAATCGAGGGCGACAGCACCGAGGACACCCTCACTTGGAACGCGCTGGATCTGCTGCTCACCTTCAACGCAGAGATGCTGCGCCTTGACACGACTGCGCTTGCGGGCTATACGCTGGAAGGCGGCGAAGGCACCGTGCGCATCACGCGCAGCGGCGAGGCCGTGACGAGCGGGACGGAGCCTTTCACCTTGGAGTTCACCATCATTGGCTTTGGCGAGACGGACGTTTGGCCAATGCAAGGCGGTCACGCCTATGTTGCAAAGGGGGAGGGCATCACAGCCGACACCCTCGCTGCCAACACCGCAACCGACACCTTCATCGTTGCCTATGCCTATGCCGTCACGCTGGGCAGCGACTTTAGCGGCGAGGATCGCGTTGCGGACGCCGAAGCATACAGCTTTGAGACCATCGACAAGAACTATACCTACATCCCAAGCGTCACGATCGGCGGCGAGAGCGGCGCATACACGGAAACGGAGGATGGGTGCTTCACCATCGCGGCGGAGGCCATCAACGGTCCCATCGTCATCGGTACCGCGCAAAAGACCCCCAAGAGCTATTCGGTCACGTTTGACGGCTCGGCAAGCGCGGATGCGGTGGGCGCAGACACGGCAAGCTACTTAAGCGACTATCACTTCTCCGTCAACGCGGCGGTGGGCTATGCGTACGAAACGCCCCTTGTGACCATCGGGGGCGCGGCGTATACGGACTTTACCGCGGATGAGAACGGCTATACGATCAGCGGCGAGGACATCACGGGAGCGATCGTCATCACGCTTGAAAAGACGGTCTACGAGGGAGTGAACACCCTTTTGGGCGACGCCAACGAGAACGCGGTGACCAACAGCGCCGATGCGGCGGTGATCCTAAGGTACACCGTCAAGCTGGATACGCTCTCCGCACAGGGCTTGCTCAACGCCGATGTGAATCTGGACAAGAAGGTCACTGCGGCGGATGCGGCGGCGATCCTACGGTACACCGTCAAGCTGGACACCCTGCCGCCTGCCGTATAGGCTTTCGACAGGACTCTGCTATTTGGCGACAAAGGACCGCGTTTTGAAAAAGGCGCGGTTCTTTTAAAGAGCGAAAATAAGACGCCTAAAGGCGCAAGAGCAGCGGTGACGTCAACAGAAAAGGGTTGCCGTCAACAAGGACAAAGGTTACAATGGAAGCATAACAAAAAAGAATGGGATCTTGTGGGAGGGTAACCTTGAAGCGAACAATGAAACTGCTGTCGGTGCTGGCAGCTTGCCTGCTGCTGATGACGCTTGCTGCTTCAGCTGCTTTTTCTGATGTGTCATACAGCTTTCCGAGCGGCATGCTCGATCAAGCGGCTCCAACGATGGAAGAGCTTTACCCGCTGTACCTGCTGTACACCCAAACGGCGTCAACAGAAGGCTATACCGTTGAGCCCTCCGTGACCGCTCCCTATGCCACAGGCGCCGTGAGCCAAGCGGTGCTTATGCAAACGCTCAACGCCGTCAATTTCATGCGTGCCTGCGCAAGGCTCCCGGCCGTTGAGCTGAACGAAGAAAAGAACCAACAGGCGCAGTATGGCGCGGTTCTTTTGGCGGCAACGAATTCGCTTACGCACTATCCCACGCAGCCTGCAGACATGGACGCGGCGTTCTTTGAGCAGGGTGCGGCAGCGACAGCAAGCTCCAATATCGGCTCCTACTGGGGCTCTGTGGATTCTCTCTCGAGCGTGCTTAGAAATCATATCAGCGAATGCATGCGGGACAGCAGCAACTCGAACATGAGCAGTGTGGGACATCGGCGGTGGCTGCTGAATCCGGCCCTGCAGTATGTAGGCTTCGGCGCGGCGAAAAGCACGTCAAACAAGATGTATACGGCAACAAAGGTCTTTGACGAAAGCGCAGCGGTGGGCGACTATACCTTCATCGCGTGGCCTCCCTCGGGCATTGCGCCAACGCAGCTGTTTGAAAAGGATGTTCCTTGGTCGGTCACGCTCAACCCCGCCAAGTTTAAGACGCCGGTCATGGAGGATATTACCGTGACCATTACCTGTGTCGCAAGCGGCAAGGTCTGGACGCGCAACGCCTCGACCTACACGGATGATCCAAAATGGCAGCTCGAATACTTCAACGTGGACAATAAGGGGTATGGCATAGACAACTGCATCATCTTCAATATCGGGTACAATAATTTCGGCACAAGCACGATTAGCGGAGACTACACCGTTGCCATTACAGGCCTGCAGGACAAGACCTCAAAAGCGGTCGCCCTGTACTATACCGTGAAATTTGTCGACTTTTCGGCCTACAGTCCCCTTCCCAAGAGCTATTCGGTCACGTTTGGCGGCTCGGCAAGCGTAGATCTTGTTGGCGAGGGCACGGCAAGCAGCGGCAGCGACTATCACTTTTCCGTCAACGCGGCAGAGGGCTATGACTATGGAACGCCCCTTGTGACCATCGGCGGCGCGGCGTACACGAGCTTTGCCACGGACGAGAACGGCTATACGATCCACGGCAATGACATTGCGGGTGATATCGTGATCACGCTTGAAAGGACGCTCCATCAAGAGCAGGACGAGCTTTTGGGCGATGCCAACGGAAACAAGACGGTCAACAGCGCCGATGCGGCGATGATCCTACGGTACACCGTCAAGCTGGAAGACCTTTCCGAGCAGGCCTTACTCAATGCCGATGTGAATCTGGACAAGAAGGTCACCGCGGCGGACGCGGCGGCGATCCTGCGGTACACCGTCAAGCTGGACACTCTGCCGCCAACGGTATAACGAAGGCTGACAAGCCTACAGCAAGCGCCTCGCAGAGGGCGCTTTTCTATTACGGCAAAGCAAGCGTACCGCAAGTGTCGGGCGACCTACATAAGAGAACGCGGCAAACGGATTGACGCAGCGGGCTGTCTCGTTGTAAAATGCGCTTGAGACCTTCATTAAGGGCGCTGCCAAACAAAACGAGTTTGAAACGGGGTGAGATCCTTGCGGCCCGATCACTGCGAACAAGCGACCCGCTGCGCCGAAGCGGCAGCGGGTACGACCGACCAAGCAAAGCCGCCGATCGGCTTTTTCGAAACGCCCAACGAAGCGGTGCTGGCGTGGGCTGCAAAAACCATAGCGCAAACACGCGGCGACCACTTGGAGCGCGGCGGCATGCTGGTGTCAAGAGCGCGTGCAGGCAAGCGGTATTACGCCGTTGTGCGCACGGGAACGGGAAACAACCGAACGTGTTGGAACGCCTTTGTTTTCGGCTATTTGTTCCATGCGGGAAGGCTGGAGGGCTTTGCGCATACGCATCCCGCCAACAAACGGGCGGACGGCTCTTGGAACGCAAGGGACTATGGGCCGTCAAACGCCGACCTGCGCCTGTTCCGTCTTGCGGGGATCCGCCGTCAATACATTGCCAACGAGGCGGGGGAGGTATATGCATTTGACCGCCGATCCAAGCGGAGCTTCCTTGCAAGAGCTTGACCGCAGCGCCAAGCGCGCTTCGCTTAGGTGCAGCTTTTTCAAGGCGCGAGGGCTGCAAGCCGTGCCAGCGCATAAAAAAAGAAGGCTTACGCCTTCGATGTTGGAGCGGGAAACGGGGTTCGAACCCGCCACCTCAGCCTTGGCAAGGCTGCGCTCTACCAAATGAGCTACTCCCGCAAACAAAAGAAATTATACCATAATTCTTTTTCTTGTCAACCCTAAATTTTCGCAAAACAAAAGGGGGTCGGATCCATGCTTTGGGTGTTTTTTGTGATCGCTGTCCTGCTGGCGGGTCTGGGCGTTTTATTGGTCTTGGGAAAGGGCGGCGGCCTCATTGCGGGCTACAAATACCCTGCCCGCGTACGAACGCGCCCGTTATGATGAGAAGGCGCTGTGCCGCTGCGTGGGCTTGGGGCTGTTTGCCCTTGCCGCCGCGGCGCTGCTGTTTGGCTGCGGCCTAAGCTTTGCTCTGCCCGCCCTAATGTGGGCGGGGGGCGTCCTGTTCTTTGGCACCATCGCCTTTTTGCTGCTCTATCTCAACACGGGCGACCGTTTCAAAAAGTAGATTTAGTTTGCGGGATACGCCGCAAGGAAGTCCCTAAGCTCCTGCGCCGTGGGCGTGCTGCGCCCGCCTGTACGCGCCACGCAGTAGGCCGCCGTTGCGCAGGCCAAGCGATTGGCGTTCTGCGGGGTCTCGCCCTTTTGAAGGGCTGCGATGAAGCCCGCGTCGTAGGCGTCGCCCGCGCCGACCGTGTCGCACACGCGAACGGGAAAGATGGGCTGCTTGATGACGCCGCTTGGGCTGTACAGCGTCGCGCCGCCTGCGCCGTGGCGAGCGATCACGAGCTTTCTGCCTTCGCGAAGCAGCTGCTTTGCCGCGTCCTCCGCGTTTCCCGTGGGGGACAGGGGAGCAAGCTCGTCCTCCGCAGAGGCGAACACGACGTCGCAGCAGCGCAGCGCCTCGCGGATGTTGCGCTCGAAGATGTCGTCCCCGAGGGATTCCAGCCTTGCGTTGACGTCCAGCGACACGGGTACGCCCGCCTCTTGGCAGCGGCGCATCAAGGAGAGCTGCACGGACGCGGCGGGCTCCTCCCGTAGGGTCATGCCGCTGGAGTGCATCCACGCGATCCGCTCCGTCAGCCCATCGGGGATCTGCTCGAAGGTGATCTGATGCTGACTGGCGTTGGTGCGCGGACAGGCAAAGGTGACGCGCTCCCCGTCGCTTGCAAGGATGATGAGCACCAGCACCGTGTTGATATCCCGATCCACGCGCAGCAGCGAAACGTCCACGCCCTCTCGGATGAGGTCGTCACGGAGCATCCGTCCGTAGCCGTCGTCCCCCACCGTGCCCAAAAACAGCGTGGGAACGCCCTGCCGCCGTATGCCGACGCAGCTGTTGCCCAACGAACCGCCGGGCCGCACCTGCACGGTCAGAGCCTCCTGCGGCAGCTGTACGCCGTCCGCAAGGGACAAGGCGGCTCCATAGGGGATCAGCAGGTCGGGACAGATATCGCCAAAGCACAGGACAGGTTTCATTCTCACTCCTTTTCAGCCTTACAGCGCATACGCGGAATCAAAATTGATCACGAGCCGATAGTTCTCATCGATGGCCTTGACCCCTTCGTTTAGGCGTTCCTCGATCTCGGTATCGGTGAGGGGGAACTTGTGCGGCACCACCACATCGAAGATGATGTTGGTGTGCGTCGGCCCGGGCACGATGCGAAAATCGTGCAGGGTAAGCTGCGGATCGACCCCGCCAACAAGCGCCGTGATGCGTTCGCGCAGCTCGTTGGTGAAGGCGTCGTCGGTCACGACAGGATCCATATGGATGACCGCGATGCAGCCCAGCTCGCCGCTCAGGCGCGATTCGGCATTGTCGATGACATCGTGGATCGTCAGGATGTCGGCCTTGGCGGAGACCTCGGCGTGCAGGGAGATGATGAGGCGGCCGGGGCCGTAATCGTTGACGATCAGATCGTGCGTGCCGCGTATCTCGGGATAGGACAGCACGATGGAGTAGATGCGCTCCACCAGCTCGGGTGCGGGCGGCTGCCCCAACAGCGGCGAGATGGTATCCTTTGCCGAACCAAAGCCCGAATACAGGATGAACAGCGACACCGCAACGCCGCAGTACGCATCGATGTTCACATGGAACAGGGAGCTGACGATCATGGAGAGCAGCACCACGCTTGTAGCGATCGTGTCGGACAGGCTGTCGATGGCGGTGGCGGCCATGGCGGTGGAGTTGAACTTTTTGCCGTACTTGCGGTTGTAGGAAAACATATACAGCTTGACGGCAATGGAGACGCCAAGGATGACGTAGACAAGAACGCTTGCCTCCGTGGCTTCGGGGGCAAAGATCTTCTCCACGGAGCTTTTGAACAGCTCCACGCCCATGACGATGATGAGGACGGAGACCAAAAGTCCCGAAAGGTACTCGAAACGCCCATGCCCGAAGGGATGCTCAGGGTCGGGCTTTTGCCCCGCAAGCTTGAAGCCGAGCAGGGTGATGATGGAGCTGCCGGCGTCGCTGAGGTTGTTGAACGCGTCGGCTGTGACGGCGATGGAGGAGCTGATAAGCCCCGCGATGAGTTTGATGCCAAACAAAAGCACATTAAAGCCGATGCCAACAGCGCCGCAGGCCGCGCCGCAGCTGCGGCGAACGGCGGGATCCTTAGCGTCCGCATCCGACTTCAACCATCTTTTCAAAAGCAGCGAAACCATGACCACACCATCCAAACGATTTTCAAGCATTATAGCACGGATACGCTGTGGCTGCAATGTCAACAAATTGAAAACACAAAAAAAGATGCTGTGCAGGGCGGCAAAGTATGCTATAATCAGAAAAAAGAAGGGAGTGGATCGATATGGCAATTCTTGGCCCTCTGTATATCCCCTGCATCATCGTGTTCCTCATCGGCCTTACCATGTTCGTCATCGAAATGTTTACGCCCGGCTTTGGCATTGCGGGCTTCCTTGGCATCCTTTGCATGGCGGCTGTGATCGTGATGCAGTTCACCACCAACACCGTGGAGGCGGCGCTCATCGTCACCGCCATCATCCTGCTGCTGGGGATCTTGCTGCTCATTTGGTTTCTGTTTTCCTTCCGCCGCGGTTCGTTGTCCCGTTCACGGCTGGTACTTAAGGACGAGATCGATCAAAGCTCCTCTCCCGTCACCGAAAAGGACGCCGAACTGAAGGGCAAAACAGGCGTCGCCATCACGATGCTGCGTCCCGCAGGGATCGCCGAGATCGACGGAAAGCGTATCAATGTGCAGACCTATGGGAACTTTATTGAAAAGGGCAGCGCCGTCACGGTGACAGCCGTGGAAGGCCTCAACGTGTTCGTCCAATGAAATACTGCAAAAAATGCGGCATCCTGTACTCCACGGACGTGTGTCCGGGCTGCGGGGTGGACGTGCAGGAAGCCTTGGATGCGGAGCAGCCCCCCGATGCGCCCCCGCAGCGCAAGAAGGCGGGACAGCAATGGCTCGTGCTGATCGTGGGCGTCCCCGTGTTCATATGGCTGATCTATCTGGTGATCCGCCTGCTCTCGACAGGCGCATAAAAAAAGGAAAAAGCGCTGCGGCGCAGCAATACACAAACTACAGGAGGTAACTATGGGACCAATCGGCATCATTATCATCATCGTACTGGCGATCATTTTCCTGACCTTGTTCTTCAGCTTCGTTCCGCTGGGACTGTGGATCTCGGCAAGCGCCTCGGGAGTGAGCATCCGCATCTCGCAGCTGGTCGGCATGCGCATCCGCAAGGTCGTTCCTTCCCGTATCGTCAACCCCATGATCAAAGCGACCAAGGCGGGTCTGACCGTTTCCATCAACAAGCTTGAAGCGCACTATCTGGCAGGCGGCAACGTTGACCGCGTCATCAACGCCCTGATCGCAGCGCAGCGCGCAGGCATCCCCATCGACTTTGAAAAGTCCTGCGCCATCGATCTGGCAGGCCGCGACGTGCTCAACGCCGTCCAGATGAGCGTCAATCCCAAGGTCATCGAGACCCCCATCATCGCAGCCGTCGCCATGGACGGCATCGAGCTTCGTGTCAAGGCAAAGGTCACCGTGCGCGCCAACATCGACCGCTTGGTCGGCGGCGCAGGCGAGGAGACCATCATTGCCCGTGTAGGCGAGGGTATCGTCACCACCGTGGGTTCCTCCTCCAGCCATAAGGCGGTCTTGGAGAACCCCGACCTCATCTCCCGCACCGTGCTCAACAAGGGCTTGGATGCGGGCACCGCGTTCGAGATCCTGTCCATCGACATTGCCGATGTGGACGTGGGACGCAACGTGGGCGCACAGCTGCAGATCGATCAGGCGGAGGCGGATAAGCGCATCGCGCAGGCCAAGGCTGAGGAACGCCGCGCCATGGCAGTCGCGCAGGAGCAGGAAAACATAGCGGCGGTAGCCGGTATGCGCGCCAAGGTCGTCGAGGCGGAGGCCGAGGTGCCCCGCGCCATCTCCGTTGCCTTCCGCGAGGGCAAGCTGGGCGTCATGGACTACTACAACATGCAAAATGTGATCTCCGACACCGACATGCGCAAGGCGATCGGCAGCACCGCCAAGCCTGCGGCCACGGAGCAGCCCAAGGCATAAGCGATGGGAGGCATCTTTGGATTCCTCGTCTTTGTGATCATCGCAGTGGCCGTTTCGGCGGCTAAGTCGAGCAAGCAACGGACGGGAACAAAACCTCCCATAAACGGGAACAGCACGACGCCGCAGCAGCCGCTGCCAACCAAGGCGCCGCAGGCCGTGCGACCCGCAAATACCGTAAACAGTGCGCAAAGACCCGCAAGGCAGCCAATCGAGCATCGCCTGCCTGACGCCTACGCTTCCTCGCACACCGCCGCCGCTCCCTCCGTCGATTCGGCGCGGCACACGGTGAGCGTCTCAACGGGCGGAGAACACGCGCACATGGAGACAAGCATGACGGGCAACATTCCCTGCCCGCCGCCAAAGGGGACGCCTAAGCCCGCAAGCGCAGCAGTCGCCGCGCCTGCCGCAGCCTCCATCGTCCCCACCATGAACGCGCAGGACGCCCTGCGCGGCATGCTCTACGCCGAGATCCTCGGCAAGCCCAAGGCGCTGCGACACGGTCGCTGAACCATGCAGCGACGCTCCTACCTAAGAATCGCATTGACCGCTTTGCCACTGACCGTGCTGTGCATACAGTACGGTCTGTGGCTGGTTTTGGATCTGCCCGAATACGGGGAATCCCTCGTGTCCGCATCCGTGCTGTTCTTACTGTTCGCGGCGCTGCTGATCCTGCTCGTCCCCCGCATTTTGGACACCCTCTGCGGCCGCGAGGAAGCAGGGAAGGAGCCGTTGGGGCTTCGGTCAAGGCGCGGCTGCGCACCTGCCGAGGCGCTGCGCGTCCTATTGGCGGTGTTTGCGTTTCGCTGTCTCATCTCCCTTGCCGCCTACCTCATGCACCTCTACACCAACGGGTACACGGGAACGTTTATCAATCTGCAGCGCATGTGGGGGCTGTGGAGCGACTCGGAGCTGTACTTGGGCGTTGCGGGGCAGGGCTATGCGCAGGCGGTGCTTTCCTTCCCCGACCGCATGGATTTTTCCATCCTGCCGCTGTATTCCTACATCGTGCGCTTCTTTGCGCTCTTCTCCTCAAACCTGCTGCGCTCGGGCTTCTTTGTGTCGCTTGCGGCAACGATGCTCAGCGGCTTACTGCTCTACGACCTTGTCCTTACGGACTATGACAGGCGTACGGCAGGGCGCGCCGTCTGCTATTTTTGCCTGCTGCCCGCCTCCTTTTTCCTGTCCTGCACCATGGCGGACGCGCTGTTCTTCCTGCTATCCACCTGCTGCCTGTACCTGATGCGCAAGCGGATCTACTGGCTATCGGGGCTTATGGGAGCGCTTGCCGCCTACTGCTCCATTGCGGGGGTGGTACTGCTTTTACCGCTCACGATGGAGTTCATAGGCGACTGGGTGCGCGAACGGCGGGAGCAGCAAAAGAACGGACGCGGCGGTCTGCGGCACGCGGCGGACATCGTGGGCATCCTTACCATCCCCGCTGCGCTTTGCGCCTTTTTGCTGCAATACAGCGCCGCGCACGGCGTAACGGGCGTAGGCAGCATTTCGTACCTGTACGAAAGCCTGCACAACTATTTTGCGCTGTTTTTCCGCACGGCTGCGTATCAAACGGATCACGGGATCGCCGCGTACCTTGGCGGGGACGCTGCCTCGCTTTTTGGCCTGTGGATCCCCAACCTTCTTGCACTGTTCCTTGCTCCCGTGCTGCTGCTTTGCAGCTATAAGCGCCTGCGCAACGCGTATACGGCGTATTTCCTTGGATATTTCTTTTTGATCGCGGGCACGAGCTGGCTGCTCACAGCGCCGCGCAATCTGTACTGCTGCGTACCCGTGGTCATCGCCATGGCGGTGAGCAGCAAGAAACGCGCCGTGGACGTCTTTCTTCGCATCCTGTGCGCGCTGCTCCTTCTGCTGTATCTGTACGCCTTTGTGGCAAGATACCCCGTTTATTAAACTATGTGGACTCTGTATTGGACTTTTGTAAAGATCGGCGCTTTCATGTTCGGCGGCGGCTACTCCATGCTGCCGCTTTTGATGCGCGAGCTGGTGGATAAGCGCGCTTGGACGACGGAGGCGGAGATATTGGACGTCTTTGCCATTGCGCAATGCACGCCGGGGGTGATCGCCATCAACACCGCTTCCTACATCGGGTATAAGCGCAAAAAGACGGGGGGCGCCATCGTTGCGACCTTGGGCGTCATCACCATTCCGTTTTTTTTGATCCTGCTCATAGCTTGGGTGTTGAAGGGCTTTGCGGACGAACCCTTGGTGGGACACATTTTTGCGGGGATCCGCATTGCGGTAGCGGCGTTGATCGTAAGCGCGGTCTTTCGCTTGGTCAAAGGCTCCGTGAAGGATCTGTTCGCCGCCTTTATGGCGCTTGCGGCCTTCCTGCTGGTCGCTTTAGGGAACGTGTCGCCTGTGTTCGTGGTGCTGGGCGGCGCCGTCATCGGGCTTGCGTTCAGCCGCATACGGACAGCGTTGGTAAAGCCAAAGACGCCGCAGGCGGAAGCTGCGGCTCCAAAAGAGCCCTCCCCGAACGCTGCCGACGAGAAGGAGGAGGCTAAGAAATGACCCTGCTGCTGCTCTTCTATGAATTCTTCAAAACGGGGCTGTTCTCCGTAGGCGGCGGGCTTGCCACGATCCCCTTCTTGACGGCGATGATCGAAAAATACGGCTGGATCACGCAGACGGAGCTGACCAACATCATTGCCGTGGCGGAATCCACGCCGGGACCCATCGGCATCAACGCGGCGACCTATGTGGGCTACGCGGCTGCAGGCGTGGCGGGAGCGGCCGTGGCGACGCTGTCGCTCATCCTGCCCTCCGTCATCATCATCGTTCTTATAGCGCGCTTTATGAGCAAGTTCTCACAGACGCGCATCGTCAAGGATCTGTTTACGGGGCTTAGACCCGTCTCCGCAGGACTGGTCATGGCGGCGGGGTTCAGCATCCTGCTGCTGGCACTGAACGTGAAGTGGTCGTTTGCGCCCTTCCAATTGGAAATTGGATGGACGGAGCTTGGCATCTTTGCGCTGCTGCTCATCGGGCTGAGCGTGAAACCCACAAAGAAGCTGCACCCCGTGGTGTACATCGTTGTGGGCGGACTGATGGGCGCGCTGCTTTCCTTATAAAGGATAGCCGCTGCCTTTCCTATGGATGGATGCAGCGCTTTTACCTACGGTTGGGCGCATGGCTTTCTCGATACAGACGAGCGCGCTGCTTCCTATAAAAGATTGACAAAACGGAACTTTCTGCTACAATACAACTTAGCGCGAATGTGGCGGAACGGCATACGCAACGGACTTAAAATCCGTCGGGAGAAATCCTTGAGGGTTCAAATCCCTCCATTCGCACCAAACAAAAATCGCCCCAACAGGGGCGGTTTTTGTTTGGTTATGTATTCAGAGGGGTTTGAAGCCGCGGCCGAAGGCCGCGACCTGTAGGGGCGGATAGCATCCGCCCGCCATGCCCGCTCACTCTCATCCGTAGGGGCGGATACCATCCGCCCGCCTTACCCGCGCAACTCTCTTTCCCCGCCGCGCCGCCGTATCTGAATTTGTCCCCCAAAGGGTTGACAAGGACGCAAGAACATCGTACAATACAACACACGAATAGCAATGTGGTGGTCGCAAACGTTGATGGACGTTGGTCCGGTTCAATTCCGGTCTATTCGTGTAGGAAGGCGCTGTCGGCGCCTTTTTATATGCGCCAAACCGAAAATAAAAAACACCTCTGCCCAACGGACAGAGGTGATTTTTGGCGGAGAAAGTGGGATTCGAACCCTCACATAATGAAAACGCGGATATACACGCGTGTGTAAACTGTGAGTGTGAATACGAACAAAAGCCCGATGAATCCTGCCTTTGTAGGGGATTCAACGGGCTTTGATGTTCACGGGTATGCAATGGTGTTACATGGGCACAAAAACATGGAAGTGTTTTTGGCGTGTTTTTGGGAGCATCAATCGAGCAGCTCTTCGGGGTTGCATTTGAGCGCTGCGGCGAGAGCGCACAGGGTGGTTGCACGGACGCGCCCTATGTCGCGCCGCTGATGCTCAAGGTCGCTGATTCGGGTGTAGGAGACGCCGCTTGCTGCGGAAAGTCCGCGGAGCGTCATGTGCCGCTTAACCCTCATAAGATGCAAGTTCGTTTGCGGCGAGTTGTCTTCCACTATCAACGCAAGAGCTTCCTGCTTGTCGGAATCATGCAGGAACTGCACATGCTGCAAGCCAAGAGCGAGCATCCTGATATCCGATGCTGCTGGAGATTTCCCCGCACGAACGCACGATAGCACCCGCTGCGCGTCCGATGTTAGCCCGTGGCAGTTGCTTGCGCACAGATTCGCAAGTCGTTCAATCGTCATTGCGAGCCTCCTCCGAAGCGATAGCAACGCGCAAAAGGCGCTTAATCTCGGTAGCCTTTGCCTTACCATCAAGGGCGGCAATAAGGTCGGCGTCGGTGCGAATGTTGAGCTTTAACGTGATGTGCTCAAGGTTGCATTTTTGCCATTCATAGTGTGCTTTGTTGTTCATTCTTATTTGTGAGCTTTGAATAATTGTAGCCCATTTTTTACGCCTCCCTTCTCCCCATGAAAAGATATGAATATAGAACTATCCACATCATAGCATTGGATGCGAATTTTGTCAATACTTTTGTTTTGAAATGTTGAACTTTATTGATTTTTATTGAACATTTGTTTCTGCCGTGGTATACTATTTTCATAACATAGTATCGGAGATAATGAAAATGGTAACAGCAACAACGGCGCAGCGGATTAAGGAAGCGATGAAGTCTAAGAACCTGCGGCAGGTGGACGTACTCAACAGGTGCCAGCCATACTGCGAACGTTACGGCGTCCGCCTCGGAAAGAGCGATTTGAGCCAGTATATCAGCGGCAAGTTCTCGCCTAACCGAAAGCGCATGTCGATTCTTGCATTAGGTCTCGGCGTTAGCGAATCGTGGCTGATGGGCTACGATGTCTCGCCAGAAAGGGCAGTTCCGTCCGCAGATGAGCTGCAAATGATTGAACGTTATCGCAACGCGTCTCCAGAAATGCGGAAAATTATTGATCGGATTCTGTTAGAAGATCAATAATTTGGGATGCCTTCGTGGAGTTAATTCTTAGGGTTGATATGAGAAGAATTTCCATGCTATCGAGATCGTCGTCCATTGTGCCGCTCCTTTCATGCAAACGTTGGTTCGGTTGTTATGATACCACAGCAGGTTCGGGAAGACAATCCTCGTTTTAGGAGTTATCATCAAAAGTCCT
The DNA here is from genome assembly GCA_964490325.1 of uncultured Oscillospiraceae bacterium. Lineage (GTDB taxonomy): Bacteria > Bacillota > Clostridia > Christensenellales > CAG-138 > DAOPJM01. The sequence continues at coordinate 39,052 of CAZBBX010000013.1, read as the reverse complement.
CATAATTGGACTTTGAAACCACGGTGAATGGTATGAATTGACTTTGATACACTATGATGATACCGTTTATTACCAAAAAATCAAGTGGAAATATATGGGAGGAAGATCATGAAAAAGTCTAACATTCCTGCAATAGTGGTTGCTGCTATTTTCGGGATTATTTGTTTGCTTTCGGTGTGGCAGTGCTTTTATTGGCCTTTGGTTTCGCCTGATGCTTCGTGGGCGATGTTGCTTGTGATCCCGTTTCCACTCGCAGTTTTTGGCTTTCCGTGCGTTATTATTATCAAAACCGTTGTAGACGATAATGCAAAGAACAAAGTTAAGCCTGAATCTAAGAAGGAGCCTGTGAATGAGGGAAAGTTTCACTTTAACAGTGGCGTAGCTAAATTGATCGTTGTGGCTTTGCTCATTGCGCTATTTGTTACGGTGGTTGCTACGCGAGGCTTTGAAGGGGAGGGCAGCGTGGATACATATTCGTATGTCGCAAGCAAGAACAGTAATGTTTTTCACAAGCCAAACTGCATTTATGTAAACGAAATCAAAGAGGAAAACCTCATTCTTTTCAAAACACGGCAGAAAGCTGTTAGTTCAGGGCGGCATCCCTGTTCAAAGTGTAATCCGTAATTTTCAGCCCTCGTGCGTGCACGAGAACTCACTGTGTTGCGAAACAATGGATACAGTTCTGCGAATCACTTGATATAACCGCTGTTACCTCGTTTTAGCTTTGGTATACATTCGCGTCCTTGATGTCCTCGCGATCCAAATTGACGATCGGTGAGTTGCGCGGACTGGCTGGACATAACCGCATCATGGATACATTAGGTGCATTCGCACATGAATCAAAAGAGTAGGATGTGCGAGCATCAGAGCAAATCAACGTTGCGTCTTGCTCAACGTTGGAAGGCGTATCAAAAACGTGTTTTTGCGTGTTTTTGGGAGGATTGCATAAAAGAAAAAAGCCCCAAATCATGGAGCTTTTTCCGTGGCGGAGAAAGTGGGATTCGAACCCACGCACCGATACACTCAGTCTACTCCCTTAGCAGGGGAGCCCCTTATAACCTCTTGGGTATTTCTCCGAATACTTGGAAGATGGCGGAGATGGTAGGATTTGAACCCACGGATGCTTTCGCATCAACGGTTTTCAAGACCGCCTCCATAAACCACTCGGACACATCTCCTCGCGTACTTTGAGAGTATAGCAAAAAGCTCCAAACTTGTCAACAGTTTTGACAGCGATTTTGTTCTGTTCGATTTTCAAAAAATCGCAGCCTGCCGCCGCAAGCAGCGTTCCCTTTGCCAAGGGGGAGTCACAGCGGATCCAAGCTGCTTTCGAGCTTGACGGTCCAGCGCAGGATCTTTGCCGCGTCATCGGAGCTGACCTTACCGTCGTGGTTGACATCGGAAACGTCAAGGTCGATGTCCGCTGCGGTGGCGAGCTTGACGCCCCAGCGCAGGATCGTTGCGGCGTCGGCCGCCGTAACGGCTTTGTCCCCGTTTGCATCGCCCCAAAGGATGGCGGCAGCCGTAGCGGTCGCCGTAGGCGTAGCCGCAGCGGTGGCAGTCGGCTTAGGCGTTGCTGTGGCCGTAGGCTTGGGCGTAGCAGTCGCCGTGGGCGTAG